>JBAUDS010000118.1:0-35571 GCA_049678185.1 Thermoanaerobaculia bacterium | reverse complement strand
CTTTGCCCCGTTTGGCCGGGTGGTGGAGGGAATGGAGGTCGTCGACCGGCTCTACTCGGGGTACGGGGAGTCGGCCGGCGGCGGGATGCGCGGCGGCAAACAGGGGAAGATCATCGCTGGAGGCAATACCCATCTGGACACCGAGTATCCTCTTCTCGATCGACTGAATCGCGCCACGGTCCTCCCTGTCGACGACACCAACTCGAATCCCTAGCCGAAACGAGGTCAAGCCAATGTCCACCACCCGCATCGCTCTCGCGTGTCTGATCTTGACCAGCTTACTCGCCCGAGCGGTCCTCGCCGCCTCCTGGCCCGAGCCGATCGAAGGCGACTATGTGATCCAGGATTTCGAGTTCGAAAGCGGCGAAACACTCTCGGAGGTCCGTCTCCACTACACCACCCTCGGCACCCTCCGTCACGACGCCAACGGCCGGGCCACCAACGCCGTTCTGATTCTCCACGGCACCACCGGTCACGGCCAGGGATTTCTCAGCGAGAACTTTGCCGGTCAACTGTTTGGCCCCGGCCAGTTGCTGGACGCCCAGCGCTACTATCTCGTCCTCACCGATGCCATCGGCCACGGCAAATCGAGTCGTCCGAGCGACGGGCTCGCGATGCGCTTCCCCAAGTACAACTACGGCGACATGGTGCGGGCGCAGTACCGGCTGCTGACCGAACATCTGGGGGTCGATCACCTACGGCTGGTGATGGGCACCTCGATGGGTGGGATGCAGACCTGGGTCTGGGGTTACACCTACCCCGGCTTCATGGAGGCGCTGATGCCGCTCCCCAGCCTGCCGGTCGAGATCGCCGGCCGCAACCGGATGATGCGCAAGATGATCATCGACTCGATCATGCTGGATCCGGCCTGGAACGGCGGCGAATACGACGAGCCCCCCTATGGACTCACCGCCGCCGCCCACATGCTGGTGATGATGGTCTCGAGCCCGCTCTACTGGCAGCAGGTGGCACCCACCCGAGAAGAGGCCGAGGCTTATCTGGCGGCCCGGCTCGAGCGCTACGTCGGTGGTTTAGAGGCCAACGACATGATCTATCAGTTCGACTCTTCGCGTGACTACAACCCCTCCCCCCACCTCGAGAGGATCGAGGCGCCGCTCCTGGCCATCAATTCGGCCGACGACCAGGTCAACCCGCCCGAGCTCGGCATCCTGGAGCGGGAGATCCAGCGCGTCCCCCACGGCCGCGCCATCGTGCTCCCCATCACCGAGGAGACCCGTGGCCACGGCACCCACTCGCTCCCCGTGATCTGGGGCGCGTATCTCGAGGAGCTGCTCGAGCCCTCGGCCGCCTCGCCTTGATCGACGACTAGGGGTGACGTAGGCTCGGTTGGCCCGGTCCGAGGCCGTTGGCGGTCTCGCGGATCCTGTGGAGAAGGAAGATGAAAAGAACCGCGATTGCCTGTTTGATCCTGTCCACAGTCGCCATCGGCTGCGCTCAACCAGCACCGGAGACCGATGGTCAGCCGGGTGCCAGCACCGATACCCAGTCTGCGGAGACCGGTGGCCAAGAGAAAGCGGAGTTTCTCTTCGTGCAGGAATCGGAGGGCGTCACCGCCGACGGCGAGACGATGACCATGACCGGGGTCGAGCCCCAGGTGCTCTTCTTTACCGACCGACCCGAGCGTCTGGCAGGCTATCTGACCATCGACGAGTTTCTCTCCGCCGTCAGCGAAGGTCCCGACAGCTTTGCCAAAGATCCGCCCAACGCCACGCTGGCGAGTCTCGAAGGCGATGAGTTTGTGGACGTCGTCGTGGAGTTGACACAGCGGCCACGCTACGAAGACGAAAACCTGGTTTTCAAAATAGAAGTCATTCAAGGGGAGTTACCCCTTGCCGGCGGGCCGAGTGCACTCTTTATCGACACCATCGGTCGACCGCTCTCACCCGGCTCGGTGGCGGGTGCTCATCGACGGCATCGGCGTCGGGCGGTCCGCAGACACCAGCCATGAGTCTGCTCCATCTCTACCGTGCTCCGGGACTCTCGGCCACCCGGCGTGTGGCTCTCCTTGAAAAAGCCAAGGATCAGATCTCAACCGACATCCGCGGTCTCGAGACCGAGCACTGTCTCAACATCGATACCAGTAGTGAGCTGACACCGGCGGAGCGCGACGCGCTCGGCTGGCTGCTGCGGGAGACCTTCGAGCCGGATCGCTTTGGCGCGACGAGCTTTCTGGGCACCAACGGCGAGGTGCTCGAAGTCGGCCCGCGGATGAATTTCAGCACCGCCTGGTCGACCAACGCGGTCTCGATCTGTCGCGCCTGTGGGCTGGACAAGATCAGCCGTATCGAGCGCTCGCGACGCTATCTGCTGGAGACATCGACACCCCTGACAGACGAGCAGAAGGCTGTTTTTCTGGCCACCGTCCACGACCGAATGACCGAGTGTCCCTATCCGGAGCCGCTCACGAGCTTCGACCCGGGGATCGAGCCCGAAAAGACCATCGAGATACCGGTGCTCGAAGAGGGGCGGGCGGCACTCGAGCGGATCAACCGTGAGATGGGGCTCGCCTTCGACGATTGGGATCTCGACTACTACACCGATCTGTTCGTCCACCGCATCGGGCGCAACCCCACCAACGTCGAGTGCTTCGACATCGCCCAGTCCAACAGCGAGCACTCGCGGCACTGGTTTTTCAAAGGCAAGCTGGTGATCGACGGTCAAGAGGCCCCTGCGCACCTCATGGAGCTCATCCGGGAGCCGCTAGAGGCCAACCCCAACAACAGCGTCATCGCCTTCAAGGACAACTCGAGCGCCATCCGCGGCTACCCGATTCGGACCATCGTGCCGGCACAGCCCGGGGAGCCCTCACCCTTTGTGATGACCGAGCTCGACCACCACGTCATCTTTACCGCCGAGACCCACAACTTCCCCTCCGGCGTGGCCCCCTTTCCCGGCGCCGAGACCGGCACCGGAGGTCGCCTGCGTGACGTTCACGCCGCCGGCCGCGGCTCCCACTATGTCGCCGGCACCGCCGCCTACTGTGTCGGCAACCTCCACATCCCGGGCTACCAGCAGCCTTGGGAAGATCCCGCCTTCGCCTATCCGGCCAACCTGGCCCCGCCTCTTGCCATCGAGATCGAGGCCAGTGACGGGGCCTCGGACTACGGCAACAAGTTTGGCGAGCCGGTCATCCAGGGGTATACCCGGTCGTTTGGGCTGCGACTGCCTGGCGGCGAGCGCCGCGAGTGGATCAAGCCGATCATGTTCAGCGGCGGCATCGGTCAGATCGACGCCCGTCACACCGAGAAGGAGAGCCCCGAGCCGGGGATGCTGGTGGTCAAGATCGGCGGCCCGGCCTACCGGATCGGGATGGGGGGCGGCGCCGCCTCGAGCATGGTCCAGGGTGAGAATGTGGCCGAGCTCGATTTCAACGCCGTCCAGCGGGGCGATGCCGAGATGGAGCAAAAGCTCAACCGGGTCATCCGCGCCTGTATCGAGATGGGCGATCACAATCCGATCGTCAGCATCCACGACCAGGGAGCCGGCGGCAACTGCAATGTGCTCAAGGAGATTGTCGAGCCGGCCGGAGCGCGGCTCGGCATCCGCAACATCCTGCTCGGTGACCACACCCTCTCGGTGCTCGAGATCTGGGGTGCCGAGTATCAAGAAAACGATGCCCTGTTGCTGCGGCCCGAGCATGCCGAGCTGTTCCGCCGGCTCTGCGCCCGGGAGAAGGTGCCGTTCTCCTTTGTCGGTGAGATCACCGGCGACGGCAGGGTGGTCGTCTACGACGAGACGGATGACACGACCCCGGTCGACCTCGAGCTCGAGACCGTCCTCGGCGACATGCCGCAGAAACGGTTCGTGCTCGAGCGCATCCCGCCCCGGCTCGAGCCGCTGGCGCTGCCCGCCGGACTCACCGTCCGCGACGCTCTCGACCGGGTGCTGCGGCTCCTGGCCGTGGGCTCCAAGCGCTTCCTCACCACCAAGGTCGATCGCAGCGTCACCGGTCTGGTGGCCCGACAACAATGCGCCGGACCCCTCCAGCTCACCGTCGCCGACGTGGCGGTCATCGCCCAGAGCCACTTCGGCACCACCGGGGCCGCCACCGCCATCGGTGAGCAGCCGATAAAGGGTCTGCTCGACAGCGCGGCCATGGCCCGGATGTGCGTCGGCGAGGCGCTGACCAACCTGGTCTGGGCGCGGGTGAGTGCGCTCGAGGATGTGCGTTGCTCGGGCAACTGGATGTGGGCGGCCAAGCTCCCGGGCGAAGGCGCCGCCCTCCACGATGCCGCCGTGGCACTCAAGGACATCATGCTCGAGCTCGGGATCGCCGTCGACGGTGGCAAGGACAGCCTGTCGATGGCGGCCCTGGCGCCTTCCGACAACGGTGCCGACGAGACGGTCAAGGCCCCCGGCTCGCTGGTCGTCTCCGCTTATGTCACCTGTCCCGACATCACCAAGACGGTGACACCGGATCTCCGGCTGCCGGGGACCGGTCGGCTCCTCTATGTGGATCTCGGCGGTGGGCATCAGCGGCTGGGGGGCTCGGCCCTGGCCCAGGTCTACGGACAGATCGGCGATGTCCCACCCGACGTCGAGGATCCCGGACTCCTGGCACGGGCCTTCAACGCGGTTCAATCCCTGCTCGAGGACGGAATCGTCGCGGCCGGTCACGACCGCAGCGACGGCGGGCTGGTCACCACCCTGTTGGAGATGGCCTTTGCCGGCAACTGTGGCATCGACATCCAGATGGAGGGCGAGGCGCCGACCGATCCGCTAGCCCAGCTCTTTGCCGAGGAGCTGGGATTGATTATCGAGGTGGCGGCAGACGACGAGGAGGCCGCCCGCGAGGCCTTTGCCCGGGCCGAGGTGCCCTGCTCGACGATCGGCCACACCGTCGAGGAGCCGTCGATCCGCATCCAGGTAGACGACCAAGAGGTGCTCGCCGCCGACATGCGCGACCTCCGCGATCTCTGGGAGGAGACCAGCTTCCGCCTCGACCGACTCCAGGCCGAGCCGGATTTTGTCGAGCAGGAGCAGACGGGGCTCCGCCATCGCACCGGCCCGCGATTCGTGGTGCCCTTTGATCCCCGTCCAACCGCACCCGCCATCCTCGAGAGCCGCGACAAGATTCCGGTCGCCATCCTGCGCGAGGAGGGCAGCAACGGTGACCGGGAGATGGCCTCGGCCGTCTACGCGGCCGGCTTCGAGCCCTGGGACATCGTCATGACCGATCTGCTGAGCGGCCGGGTCGAGTTGGATCGCTTCCGCGGCGTGGTGGCGGTGGGTGGTTTCAGCTATGCCGATGTTATGGACTCGGCCAAGGGGTGGGCCGGTGTTATCCGTCTCAACGACGCTCTCTGGCGGCAGTTCCAGGATTTCTACCGGCGACCCGACACCTTCAGCCTGGGCATCTGCAACGGTTGTCAGCTCCTGGCTCTGCTCGGCTGGGTCCCCTGGACGGGGATCGCCGACGAAGAGCAACCGCGATTTGTCCAGAATGCCTGCGGCCGCTTCGAATCTCGCTTTGTCGCCGTCCAAATCCAACAGAGCCCAGCGGTCCTGCTTCGTGGGATGGAGGAGGCGACCCTGGGAATCTGGGTGGCCCACGGCGAGGGGCAAGCCCTTTTTCCAGAGAAGAAGATACTGGACCAGGTATTGGCGGATGGCCTGGCGCCGGTTCGCTTTGTCGACGACACCAACCAGGTCACCGAAGCCTACCCGTTCAATCCCAACGGCTCGCCGCACGGCATCGCCGGTCTATGCACCCCCGACGGCCGTCACCTGGTGATGATGCCTCACCCGGAGCGCAGCTACCTGCCGTGGCAATGGGGCTGGATGCCCGCCGATCTCCGGCAGCGACTCGAAGTCTCTCCCTGGCTGCAGATGTTCCAGAACGCCCGCCTATGGTGTGAAGAGAACGCCTAAAGGGGCGGTCTCTGGGGGCGGCGGAGCAAACCTCGTCGTCTGCTGCTTGTTTCGGACCCGTGGATCTGATATATTAGGTATCAGCAGTTATCCGCGGACTAACTGGCCCGGGACTCACGACCTTGAATCAAGCCAGCGGTCTCGAAATCCTCAATCTCAAATCTCTCCGCGAGCAGGTCTACGACTATCTGCGCGAGGCGATGAACCGGGGCGATCTGGCCCCAGGGGCCACCCTCGATCTCAACGCCATCAGCCGCCGACTCGGGGTCAGCCGGACCCCGCTGCGTGACGCCCTGCTCCAGCTCGAGACCGAGGGCTTTGTCACCATCCTTCCCCGCCGCGGCTGCGTGGTCAACCTCCTCACCCGGGACGAGATCCGCGATCTCTATCAGCTCATTGGGTCGCTCGAAGCCTCGGTGATCCGCAACGAGTTTGTCCGCATCACTACCACGGTCGGCAGCATAATGACAGGCCTCAACGACGAGATGGCAGAGGGCCTTCGCGACGACGACTTCGACCACTTCTACAGTGCCAACCTCGAGCTTCACGAGTGTTTCCTCTCTCTCTCCCCAAATCATCGGCTCGTGGATCTGGTGCGAACGATGAAGCACCGTCTCTACGACTTCCCGCGCAAGAAGACCTTTGTCAAGGAGTGGGAGCTGCGCTCCATCGACGAACATGCGGAGTTGATTCGGCTCCTGGAAGCCGGTGACGCAGGGGCCGCGGCCGACTACATCCGGGATGTCCACTGGTCGTTCGAGGTGCAAGAACCCTATATCGAGCAGTACTACCTGAAAGAGCTCGGAAGGACCGGACAGCCATGACGACAGGCGTCGTCTTCAACATCCAGCGCTTCGCCGTCCACGACGGTCCGGGAATTCGCACCACTGTCTTTCTCAAAGGCTGCCCCCTGGGCTGTCCCTGGTGCCACAACCCCGAAAGCCGACCCTTCGGACCGGTGCTGTCGATCATTCCCGAACGCTGTGTCGTCTGTAACGCCTGCATCGAGGTCTGTCCGCCGCGCCTGGCCAGGCCGCCTGGCGCCGATACCACCATCTATGGCACCGACCCCAGACATTGCTTGCGCTGCGGCGCCTGCGCCGAGGCCTGTCCCTCGGGCGCGCGCACCATGGTCGGCAGGCCCTACACCGTCGACTCCCTGATGCGTGAGCTCGACAAGGACCGCATTTTCTACGACGAGTCCGGGGGTGGTGTGACCTTCTCCGGCGGCGAGCCGGTGACACCCGGCAGAAACGTCGACTACCTCCTGGCAGCGCTCGAGGCTTGCCGAGCCCAGGGGTACCATCGGGCGGTCGATACCTCGGGCTACGCCCCACCGGACACGATACTGGCGGTGGCCGAGCTGACCGATCTCTTTCTCTACGATCTCAAGCTGATGGATGACCAACTCCACCGTCGCTGGGTGGGGGTCGGCAACCGCCTCATCCTGGAGAACCTCGCGGCGATCGCCGAGATGCCCTCCGAGGTCTGGATCCGCGTTCCCCTCATCCCCGGGGTCAACGACGACACGAAGAATCTCGAGGCCACGGCTGAATTTGTGGCCTCCCTGGCCAAGCCCTGTCCGATCTATCTCCTCCCCTACCACCGGATCGGAGGAGACAAGTATCGACGTCTGGGCGAGAGCTATCCCATGAACTATGTCTTGCCACCCACCCGGGAGCACACCGGCGAGGTCGCCGCAGAGCTGCGCTCCTTTGGGCTGGAGGTCAGGATCGGAGGGTAGAACGATGCGCGACCGGGTCGCACACCTCAGACAGCACAGCGTGGAAACCCGTCCATTCATCTCCGCCGAACGGGCACGGCTGCTGACCGAGTTCTATGCCGCCAACGATGGCAAGTACTCGGTTCCCGTCATGCGGGCACTGGCCTTCAAATACCTGTGCGAGCACAAGACCATCTATATCGGTGAAGGCGAGCTCATCGTCGGCGAGCGTGGCCCGGAGCCTCTGGCCACGCCCACCTTCCCCGAGCTCACCTGTCACAGTCTGGAGGATCTGGAGATCCTCGATTCACGTGAGAAGACCAGCTATGGCGTCTCGCCCGAGGTGATCGAGATCTACAGCGAGACCGTCATCCCCTACTGGCGGGGCCGCTCCATCCGCGAGCGCGCCTTTCAGCTGTTGCCGCCCGAGTGGCATGACGCCTACGAAGTGGGCATCTTTACCGAGTTCATGGAGCAACGGGCGCCGGGGCACACGGTGGCCGACGGCAAGATCTACGACAAGGGTCTGATGGATTTCAAGGAAGAGATCGCCGCGGCGATTGTTGCCCTCGATTTCATCGATGATCCCGAGGCCTACGACAAGCGCGAACGGCTCACGGCCATGGATATCGCCGCAGATGCTTTGATCTTCTTTGCGCAGCGCCACGCGGAGATGGCACGCCAGCTGGCCGAGGTCGAGCTCGACGAGGGACGCAAGTCCGAGCTCGACCGGATTGCACGCAATTGCGAGCGCGTCCCCGCCCACGCCCCCACCGACTTCTGGCAGGCGCTCCAGACCTACTGGTTCTACCACCTGGGGGTGATCACCGAGCTCAACGGCTGGGACTCGTTCAACCCCGGACACCTGGACCAGCACCTCGAGCCTTTCTACACACAGGGACTCGAGGACGGCAGTCTCGACCGCGAAGACGCCAAGGAGCTGCTCGAGTGCTTTTGGGTCAAGTTCAACAACCATCCCGCGCCACCAAAGGTAGGTGTAACTGCCGCCGAAAGCGGCACCTACACCGACTTTGCCAACATCAATCTCGGTGGCCTGAAAAGAGACGGCACCGATGGTGCCAACGAAGTCTCCTATCTGCTGCTGGAGGTCATCGACGAGATGCACATCCTCCAGCCGAGCAACAACATCCAACTGTCACGCAAGACACCCGATCGATTTCTCAAAGCGGCGGCGAAAGTGATCCGTAACGGCTACGGCTTCCCGTCGGTGTTCAACGCCGACAGCGTGGTCGAGGAGCTCCTACGCCAGGGCAAGACGATCGAGGATGCCCGAGAGGGTGGCACCAGCGGTTGTGTCGAGACCGGGGCCTTTGGCAAGGAGGCCTACATTCTCACCGGCTACTTCAATCTGGTAAAGATCTTAGAAGTTACCCTCAACAACGGCTGGGACCCCCGCACCGGCAAGCAGCTTGGTCCGGAGACCGGTGAGCCCGCCAATTTCAAGTCGATCGAGGATCTCTTCGAGGCCTGGCGGACCCAGGTCAACCACTTCGTGAATATCAAGCTGGAGGGCAATCATGTGTTCGAGCGTCTGTACGCCACTTCGGCCCCCGCTCCCCTGCTGTCGGTGATCACCGATGACTGCATCCAGAAGGGCCAGGACTACAACGCCGGTGGGGCCCGCTACAACACCAGCTACATCCAGGGTGTCGGCACGGGTACCCTCACCGACAGCCTGGCCGCCATCCAGCACCTGGTCTTCGATCAGCAGACCCTCTCCATGAAAGAGTTACTCGACGCCCTCGACAACGACTTCGAGGACCAGGAGAAGCTGCGCCAGCTGCTGATCAACAAGCCCCCAAAGTACGGCAACGACGACGATGCCGCCGACGACTGGATGGTGGCCTCTTTCGAGGCCTTCTACGACGCGGTCGAGGGACGACCCAATGCCCGGGGAGGCGAATACCACATCAATATGCTCCCCACCACGTGTCATATCTACTTCGGCACCGTGACCGGGGCTACCCCCGACGGCCGGCATGCCAGTCAGCCGTTGTCGGAGGGGATCTCACCGGTCCAGGGATCCGACCGTCACGGACCCACCGCGGTCTTCAAATCGGCCGCCAAAATGGACCAAATCAAGACCGGCGGTACTCTACTCAACATGAAGTTCACCCCCGAGCTGCTCGCGGGTGACGACGGCATTGATAACTTGGCAAGCCTCATCCGCGGCTACTTCAAGATGGACAGCCACCACGTCCAGTTCAACGTCGTCACTGCTGAAGCCCTGCGCGAAGCCCAGGCACGGCCCGATGAGCACCGTCACCTGATCGTCAGGGTCGCCGGCTACAGCGACTACTTCTGCGATCTGTCGCAGGCCCTCCAGGACGAGATCATCGCTCGCACCGAGCACGAAGGCTTCTAATCGGCTGTTAAACACTGCGAAAATCGCCCGCCCCTGTCGCGTATGGGGGTGAAGGGAGACGTGCCGCTGCGGGCTGGACTCTACCCCCCAGGGCAGCACCCGGCCCTACCCGGTGGGACGTTGGCACCTTCTCGGACATTCACTAACGTTGGCTGGAGTCCAGACACCGAGCTGAACAGTGAGGCCTAACTTGGCGGCTGCTCGTTTTCGCAACCGAGCTTTTCTCTTGCTCACCGTGATTCTCACGGCTGGCAGTGTCGCCCTCGCCCAGGACGAGGGCGTTCCTCCCAGCTTCGAGTTCAGCTTCTCGAATCCCGGGGCGCGCAGCCTGGGTTTTGGCGGGGCGTTTGCAGCCCTGGCCGACGACGCTACCGCGGCCTTTGCCAACCCAGCGGGTCTGATCCAGCTGGTGCGGCCAGAGGTCTCGGTCGAAGGGCGGTACTGGGGCTACTCGACGCCCCATGTCGAGGGTGGACGGATCTTTGGCGATCCGCTTGGCGTCGGTCTGGATACCAAGTCCGGTCTGCGCACGGGCACCTCGTCTGCCGATCTCACCGGGCTCTCCTTTCTCTCCTTCGTCTATCCGAAACAGAATTGGTCCATCGCGCTCTACCGACACCAACTGGCCAACTACGAGTTCTATGGTGAGACCCATGGGCTTTACAGCGGTCCCTGGCCGGGTGGGATCCAGGTAAGGCGCGAGTTCGACCTGAGCCAGGTGATGAATGTCGAGATCATCAGCTACGGCCTGGCCGGTGCCTACCGTTTCAACGAGTCCTTCAGCCTCGGAGTCGGATTGATCTACTCCGAAGGATCAATGTCGTTCTTGACCCGGTCGCACGGAGTCCTTGCCAACGCTGTACCCGCCGATATCCTCTTCAGCGAATACCCTCTGGTCGACGAGAATGTGCTGACCTCCCTCTCCTTCGAGGTCGACTCCAGCGACTGGAGCGTCAACGCGGGATTCCTGTGGCGTGTGTCAAGGGGTTGGAGAATCGGGGGGGTTCTGCGTCAGGGACCGGAGCTCGACGGCCTGCTCGAATTTCGGACCGGGCCCACTTTTCCACCACCGACACCACCGGGTACCCTTTTGGGGGGCGGGCCCGATGTGCTCAACCTCCCAAACGTCTACGGGTTGGGCGTCGCCTATCGTTTTCCCGACGAGCGTCTGACAGTGAGCTTCGAGTGGGACCGGGTGGGATACTCGAGTCTCTTCACCCGCGGGTCGGATCTGTCGATCGAGGATGGAAACGAGTACCACCTGGGCGGCGAGTATGTCTTTCTCGACAGCACACCGATGGTCGCCTTGCGGGCCGGCGCCTGGCTCGACCCCGATCACGAGGTGTCCTATTCGGGCGACAACTACGTCGCAGCGGCCCTGCTGCAGCCAGGCGACGAAAACATCCACTACGCAGCTGGTCTGGGCCTCGCCTTCAAACGCTTCCAGGTAGATATCGGTGTGGACTTCTCAGACCTCGTCGACACCGCCTCGCTGTCGATGATCTACAGCTTCTAGGCGCTGGCTGCCTGGCCGGGGCCGACCGCTTTGATCATCTTCTTGGCCTGGCGCGCCCAGGGGCGGTCGTTGCGTTTGACGAATTTGGGCGCGTGCTCGTAGTGCTCGAGGGCCTGGCGCAGGGTGGCGAAGGCCTCTCGCGAGTTCCCGGCTTCGAGCTGGAAGTGAGCCAGGGTGACCGCATGGCGGGTTCGTGGGCTGGTCTTGACCAGTTGGTGCAACAGCTCAAGGACCTCGGGCCGCCGCTCGAGTCCCCAGAGGGACCGGCTCAAGAGGATCCAGGGCTCGAAGTCGTTGAAGGTCCGATCGCTCTCGATCAATTGCTCGAAGATGGGAACCGCATCGGCGAGCTCATTCAGCCCGATTTTGCAGAGACCCAGTCCGAACAGCGCGTCGCGTTCTCTTGGCTGGGTCTCGAGCACCTTGGAGAAGAGATCGGCTCCCTCCTGGTATTTCTCGGCGTCGTGTAGAGCCTGGCCGAGCCGTAATCGGTTGGTCAGGCTCGGGGTCTGCTCGAACTGGTAGCGCACGGCCTCCAGGCTGGGAATTTTCTCCCGGTAAATCAGGTTCCTTAGCCATTGCATATCCGGATCGTGGATCTTGACCCGGCGCAATAGCAGTGAAATCTCCAATAGACCATTTGGGATTGACACAGACCTGTCACCAAAGGGTGAGACCCAAGCCATTGCGTTGAGGGCCGAACCCGGTTTAGAGTCGCCAAACTGTCCTCACCACCCGGTCCAGGGTGCGTGGCCGACCTCTCAGATTCGTGGATCCCACATCATGTTGACAAAGCCCCGAGAGGCCTATCTGGCCGACGAGCTCGAGAACTTCAAGGCAGCCGCGAAGGTACTAAAGCCTTCACCGGGAGAGCTCTCCAGCATCGCCGGCATCGACATCCACGGCGCATCCATCCCGCTCAAAGACTCCGTTGGCGGTGACCACATCATCTATGTCGACTTTGATCGCCGGTACAACATGGCCCGGCGCATCGAAGAGGCCGAGAACGAGGGGAAGGACGACGTGGCCGAGCGCCTGCGCGAGAGCCGTCGCCGAGTGGGCATTCTCGTCGCCGACGTCTCGGGCCACCAGGTGACCGATGCCCTGATCGCCGCCATGCTCCACCAGGCGTTTCTGCTCGGCGCCTACTACGAGCTCGACCGCTTTGGCGAGATCACCACCAAGCTCTTCGAGCACCTCAACCAGCGCTTCTACCGGACCACCAACGTCAACAAATATCTGACGCTGCTCTACGGGGAGATCTCCATCGAGGGCAGATTCCGCTTTCTTTCCGCCGGTCACGAGCGACCGGTGGTGTTCTCCCGCGAGTTTGGCCGCTTCATGCCCATCAGTGAGGAGCGACTGATCTCCTTTCCCCCGGTGGGCATGTTCCCCTCCACTGCCGACTGGGACGAGCGCGTCGGCCCCGGTCATCTCGGGTACAAAAAGCCTTACACCGTAAACGAGATCGACCTGCTGGCCGATGGGGATATTCTGCTGCTCTTCACCGACGGTCTCTCCGACCACGGCGGCGGGAGCTACTTTCCCGACCACCTGGAAGGGGTTCTCGCCACCTCGGCCGACCAGACGGCCGAGCAGATCTGCGTGCGTCTGCAGAAGGACCTACTAGCCTTTGCTCCACCCCAGGACGACGTCAGCTTTGTGGTCATCAAGAAGACCGCAACCTAGCAGCCCGTCTGATACACTCGCGTCAATAAATCCGAGCTCCAACCAGCACTCCGGGTCGGCCTTAGTGGTACGCCCTTCGAGATGGCGAGTGAGGTCGTTCGCAATTTGGAGAAGATCATGACCGTTGCGCCACCTATCCCAGAAGTCGATGTCGAGGAGCTACGGTGCGAGATCCGCAAAGAGTATGCCGAAGTCGCCGAAAACCCCGACAAGGGCTTTCATTTTCATACCGGCCGCCCTCTGGCAGCGATCCTTGGATATGACGACTCGCTGCTCGACAGCATCCCGGAGGCGGCCATTGAATCGCTCGCCGGGACCGGCAATCCTTTCAGCCTCGGCGATATCGGCGAGGGCAGCAATGTTGTCGACATCGGGGCGGGGTCGGGTCTGGACAGCCTGATCGCGGGCCGTCTTGTCGGACCGACGGGCGCCGTCATCGGCGTCGACATGACCGACGAGATGATCGCCAAGGCTCGGGCCGCAGCAGCCGAGGACGGATTCGGCCATGTCGAATTCCGCAAGGGGTACGCCGAGTCCTTGCCGGTCGATGACGGCTGGGCCGACGTCGTCATCTCCAACGGGGTCGTCAACCTCTGCCCGGACAAGGTGGCGGTTTTTCAGGAGATGCATCGGGTCCTCAAGCCCGGAGGTCGGATCCAGATCGGCGACATCATTGTGCAAAAGGCGGTCCCGGATGACGCCAAGCGGGACATCGATCTGTGGAAGGGCTGAATCGCCGGCGCTCTGCTGGAAGCAGAGCTGGAAGCGGTGGTCGTCGCGGCCGGTTTCGAGGATTTCGAGCTGACCTGGCGGGCCGAGGTATTCGACGGCGCGCCGCAGTCGTCCTCGGCCGCAGCCTTTGGCACGCTCGGAGTCAATTTTCGCGCCCGAAAGCCCGGCTGAGTCTCCATATACTAGGTCCATGGAATCAGCTCGCAGGCTGATAGCTGCGGACGGCACCCGTCTGGCCTACTGGCTTTGGCAGACGGGACCGGAACGCAGGCGCCTTCTGGTGCTCATCCACGGTGCCGCCAGCAACCACACCCGTTGGTCGGAGTTTCTGGAGCACACCCGGCTCAAGGGGTCGTGGGACTTCCTGCGGCCCGACATGCGCGGCAACGCCGAGTCGCTGACCCGCGGGCGGCTCGACACGGAGACCTGGAGCCGTGACCTGGCCGAGATCCTCGAGGTCGAGGGCTACCCCTCGGCGCTGGTCATCGGCCATAGCCTGGGCGCCCAGATCGCCATCCACTTCGCCGCCCGCTACCCGACCCAGGCCGACGGCCTGGTGCTGATCGATCCGGTCTTCCGCCGGGCGCTTATCGGACGGCAACGTCGCATCAGCCGCGCCCGCCCACTCTTCGAGCTCGCCATCTGGATCGGTCGCGCTCTCAACGGCCTGGGTATCTACCGCCGGCACATCCCCAACCGTGATCTGAGGGACCTCGACCGGAAGACACGCGAGGAGTTGCGTGGTGATCAATCGAAAGAGGAGATCGCCAAGAAATACGGCGCGCTGCGGCCCATCCTGCAGTACATGCCGACGGCCAACTACCTCCAGCAACTGGTCGAGACCGTCGGCCCGCTTCCTGATCTGGCGGAGATCCGGTGTCCGGTGCTGGTGTTGCTCTCGACCGGGATCACTTTTGCCGATGCCGAGATCAACAAACAGGAGATTGCGCACTTCCCGCAGGTCGAGGTCCAACCGATCGAGGCCAACCACTGGCCGCTGACCGAGCGCCCCGAAGAGGTCCGCCGGGCGATCGAAGACTGGATCGGGGTAGAATGAATCATCTCAAATCCTGAAGGATGTACCCATCGAACACTCGAGGGTATTTCCTCAAACTTAAAGGAGAATTCAATGTCTGTTGCCAAAGTAAGTGAGATTTCCTCCTCATCCAAGGTGAGTTTCGACGACGCCGTCAAGCAAGGAATCGAGCGGGCCGACAAAACGCTGGACAAGATCCAGGGCGCCTGGGTCAGCGAGATGAAGGTCGAGGTGGAAGACGGTAAGATCACCACTTACCGGGTCAACATGAGGGTTACCTTCATCCTCAAGGATTGAAGCCCCGCCCGCGACAGGAGGACAGAAATGGATTCGATGCTCGACTCGATCATGGGATCGCTGCAGACCTCAGGCGGTATCGGTCAGATCAGCGAATCCCTGGGACTCGATCAGAACGATGTCTCCAAGGTAATGAGCGGTGTGCTACCAGCGCTGCTTGGCGGGCTTACCCGCAACACCGGCTCGGCCGAAGGCGCGAGTGGTCTGCTCGCCGCCCTCGACCGGGATCACGACGGCAGCATCATGGACGACCTGGCCGGTCTGCTTGTCACTGCCGGCACGGCCAAGACGGGAGCCGGCATTCTGAGTCACGTCTTTGGTGACCAGCAGGCTCGCGTCGAAACTGCTCTCGGCAAGACCACGGGGGTGGACGCGGCAGCGGTCGGCAAGATCATGGCCATGGTCGCGCCGCTCGTGCTGGGATACTTGGGCCGTCAGCGACGGCAGGAGAGCCTCGACGCGACTGGAATCGTCAATCTGCTCACTCAGGAGCGCCAGATCGCCGAGCAGCGGTCGCCGCAAGCGGTAGACATGTTGAGTCGACTTATCGACTCGGACAATGACGGCACCATCGTGGACGACATTGCCCAGATGGGAACAAGCATTCTGGGCAGCCTGTTCAAGTCCTAGATCTGAGCGCCATTGCCGTACCGTCATCTTCGAGGCCAACAAGCCGATGCTGACCGATCCGGACAAGACCTATCCGGGACAGGTGTTGCGGATTCCTCCCGTCGGATGATTCCAAATGGAAGCTATCCTCGAGCCAAGCCTCGACTTGGCCGGGGTGGCCCTTTTGCCCTCCTAGCGACACTGGGAATCCTGTTGGCTGCACCGACCGCAGCCGACGTCGTCCAGCCGGTCTCCGTACAGATCAAGGAGCAGGAGCCGGGCACTTTCCTCGTCCAGTGGCAGGTTCCGAAGGCGATCCCCTACGCGGCCATGCCGGACGTGGCTTTGCCGGAGGAATGTCGGAGCACTACTCCGAGAACGGTCCAAGAGCTCCCGGGTAGTTGGCTCAACCGGCGGACCCATGTCTGTGCCGACGGTCTTGCCGGTCGATCGGTTTCCATTCAGTATCCGATCGTCAGCCCGGGACAGGGCACTCTTCTGCGGTTCGAGTCCTTGTCAGGCACGCAGCTGGTCCACATGTTGAATCCCGGCGAGGACTCGTGGCAGGTGCCCGAGGAGCGAGCCCGGCTGCTGGAGGCACCATGGAAGACCATCCGCTCGGCCGTGCTCGACGGTCTCGCACACCTCGCCGACGGCTGGTGGCACCTGGCCTTGATTTTGGCGGTCTGTCTCCTGGGCGGAACAGTGACCGCGCTGGGTCTGGTCACCGCTCTTGCCGGTGGGCAGCTACTCGGCGTGGGACTGTCCCTGGCTCTTGGCTCGGAGCTCCCATCCCCGCTCGCCGAGTGCGGAATCGCCGTCGCCATCGTCCTGCTTGCTCGGAATGCGTTACGTGATCCCGCCGGCCGCTTGCCGATGGTGGGCGTTGCACTCGCCGCCGGCCTGGTCCACGGTCTCGGAGTCCCAGGTGTGCTTCCCCCACCCTCCAGCTTTGGCGACCACGGCTGGCTTTACCTGGTATTGGCGGTCCTGGGAATGGATGCAGGGCTGCTGGTGCTGGCTCTTGCCGCCCAGGCGATCGGTCGATTCGTCAGGGGGCGGTCCTGGAGCCGCGCTACCTCCAGGGTCCTCAGCTACGTTCTCGGTGGTGGCGCCGTCGCCGCGGCATTGAGTCTGGTTCTGATCCAACCGGCTGCCGAAGCCGAGACCTCGGCCGACGCCGGCCGGCTTCCCAGCTTGGCCGGTGAATCGAACGATCTGTCCGGAAAAGCCTCGCAACGGGTTGCACCCCAGAATCCCGATCAACCCATCCAGAGCTTTGTCGCCGTCGAAGCCTTCGAAGTCCGACACGAGATCCTGGTGCGGCTCCAAGACGTCTCCGGACTCATCGGCCTGCCGGAGACGGAGTACTTGGAGATCGAGGATCAACAGGCGGTCAAGGAGAGGGTCGGACAGATGGTGGTGCCCCTCGCCCGAGTTCACATCGACGGCACGGTTGCCGAGCCGCTGGTCGATCGCATCGACTTTCTGACCGTTGGCAATCAGGGCGTCCTGCCCCGACCCGACCCGGTGCGTGAGCTGTTGAACGAGGCCTATGTCGGCGTTACCGCGGTCTACACCACACCACGCACTCCAGACCTCGTCACCCTCGGCTGGGAGACCTTCCCCGGCGGTATTACCGAGATCCCCACGACGATCACCGACCCCGAGACCTCGCAGACGGCCACCCTTTCGGCGGATCAGCCCATGGTCAGTTGGCAGAACGAGTTGATGGAGGACCCGGCCCCCACGGTGACCGCTATCGTGGTGGAGCCCAGAACATTGCCCGTGCCGGTGCTGGCCCTTTTCATCCTGGCGATATCCGCCCTAGTCTTGATCTTCCTGCTCCGCCGGGGGAAGTCCGCGACATCATTCGCTCTGGCGCGCGTGTCCCTGGCCTTGGCTCTGCTCATCGCGCCGCTGGGGCAGGTAGCCATCGCCCTACCCTCCTCACTGGGCGCCGTGCCCTCTACCGACCAGGCGCGTCGTATCCTGGCCGCGGTGCTGCCCAACGTCTATCGGGCTTTTGAATTCCGCGAGGAGTCGGCGGTCTATGACCGGCTGGCCGTCAGCGTCACCGGTGAGACACTCACCGACGTCTATTTGGAGCACCGGCGTGCTCTGGAAATGGTGGAGCGCGGGGGCGCGCGGGCGAGGGTCGAGGCTGTCGAGGTGTCGGAAGTGAGGTCGGTTGAAGCGGTGGCCGACAGCGGCTTCGACGTCCAGGCCACCTGGACCGTCGGCGGCACCGTGACCCACTTTGGCCACCGGCATTTTCGGCAGAACCGCTATGACGCCCGTGTCACTCTGGTACCGGTGGAGGGGAGCTGGAAGATCCGCGCTATCGAGCTGCTCGACGAGGTGCGCCTCAAGTAGCCCACCCGGCGCTCGAACACCCTTTCCCCCTGGGTCCAGAAGACCGCTAGAATTCTTGCCATGACCAAGGCCACCTCTCGCCGGCCGTTGCGCTCCGCACTCCAGCGGTCCTGGACCCCGGAGGACTCAGCGGAGCTCTATCAAGTGCGCGCGTGGGGGAAAGGCTACTTTGCCGTCAACAGCTCTGGGCACATGGTGGTGCGACCCGACAAGGTCGCCGGTGAGGAGATCGATCTCCCGGAGGTTGTCGAGCACCTACGGAAACAGGGCACTTCCGCACCGCTCCTTCTGCGCTTTACAAACCTCCTGAGCCACAGACTGCGAGAAATGCACGACGCCTTCGCCACCGCCATCTCCGAAAACGACTACCGGGGCGGTTTTTTCGCGGTCTACCCCATCAAGGTCAACCAGCAGCGCTCCGTCGTTGAAGAGGTCTACCGTTACGGTTCCGACTACAGATTTGGTCTCGAGGTCGGCTCCAAGCCCGAGCTGCTCGCGGTCATGGCGATGTCCGACGACACGAGTCCGCGTCTCGTAGTCTGCAATGGGTTCAAGGACGACGACTACATCAAGACGGTGATACTCGCCTCCAAGCTCGGGCGGTCGATCCTGCCCGTGGTTGAAAAACTGGACGAGCTGTCCCTGATCTTGAGACACGCCGAGGCGCACGGGGTCCGGCCCCGTATCGGTGTCAGGCTGAAGCTGACGGCACCGGGGGCCGGCCGGTGGCGGGATTCGGCGGGTGCGAAGTCGAAGTTCGGTCTCTTTGTCAGCGAGGTGTTGGAGCTGCTCGAAGAGCTCGAGAGCCACGGGATGGCGGACTGTCTCGAGCTACTCCACTGCCACGCCGGCAGCCAGCTCCACGACATCCGGCGCATCAAGGATGCGGTAGGCGAGCTGGCGCACGTCTATGTCGAACTGACTCGGTTGGGCGCAACGGGTCTGCGCTTTCTCGACGTAGGCGGCGGCCTCGGGGTCGACTACGACGGCTCGCAGACGAATTTCGCTTCTTCCATGAACTACACGCTCGCGGAGTATGCAGGCGAGATCGTCTACCGGGTGGCGACTATCTGCGAGGAGGCCGGAGTCGCGCACCCGACGATCGTCACCGAGTCGGGCCGCGCCATGGCCGCCTATCAGAGCCTGCTCATCGTCAACGTGCTCGGCCGGTCGGGGCTCGACGGATTTCGAGTCGATGAAGACCTCGACGCTATTGCCGAAGGGGACACAGAGGTCCCACAACCGATACTCGACCTGGTAGACGCGGCCAGATCCTTGAGCGAACGCCGGGCCATCGAGTGCTACCACGATGCGATCCAGGCACACGAACAGGCACTCAACCTGTTTGGCCTGGGATACCTCCCGCTCGAATGGCGGGCATTTGCGGATCGTCTCTTCTGGAGCGTCTGCGCGCGCATCCGAGACATTACCCGCCGGATGCCCGCGGTACCAGAGGAGCTGGAAAAGTTGGAGACTATCCTCGCCGATATCTACTTCTGCAACTTCTCCGTTTTTCAGTCGCTCCCCGACAGCTGGGCCATCCATCAACTGTTTCCGATCGCTCCCATTCATCGACTCAGCGAGAAGCCCGACCGCAAAGCGATCCTTGCCGATATGACCTGCGATTCCGACGGCAAGATCGACCGTTTCGTCGATCTGCGCGACATCCAGAGCACGCTGGCGGTTCACGATCTGGTCGAGGGCGAAGACTACTATCTAGCTATCTTTCTCGTCGGGGCTTACCAGGAGACGTTGGGAGATCTTCACAATTTGTTTGGCGACACCCATGTGGTCCACTTGCGGCTCGAGGAAGACGGTAGTTGGCAGGTCGGAGAGGTGGTCGAGGGCGACACCGCCGCTGAAGTCCTTTCCTACCTTCAATACGACGTCGAGGGCCTCGGGGCACAGCTGGAGGTGGCCTGTCAGCGCGCCGTTGCAGAGGGCCGGATGAACGAGAACGAAGCCCGCGCTCTGCTCGCCTACTACGACGGCGAGCTGCACGGCTACACCTACCTCGAACCCGAGGCCGGATCATGAGCGCACCAACCGACGACGGCCATCCACGAGTCTTCTACGACCTGCCGGAGGAGATGACCGATCCGGCCAGCGCCGCAGCCGCCATCTTGCCGGTGCCCTACGACGCCACGGCGAGCTGGTTAAAAGGTGCAGCCGGCGGTCCGGCGGCCATACTGGAGGCTTCGCAGTACGTTGAAGTCTGGGACATCGAGACTGCCAGTGAGCCCTGGCGCCACGGGATTGCGACCTTGCCGCCGCTCGAGCTCGATAGTGATCCGCAGAAGCTAGCCGGGCTGGTTTCCCGGTCCGTCGGCGAGATCCTCGACCGGGGACAACTACCGGTCGTGTTGGGCGGTGAGCACTCGGTAACCATCGGCGCCGCCCTGGCGGCAGCCGAGCACTTTCCCGGGCTCTCCGTGCTCCAGATCGATGCCCACGCCGACACCCGCGAGAGCTACCACGGCTCGCCGTTCAACCATGCCTGCGTCATGGCAAGAGTGCGCGAGGTCTGCCCGATCGTCCAGGTCGGCATTCGGAGCCTCGACACCGCTGAGGTCGCGGGGCTCGAGAATGACCGGGTCTTCTGGGCACGCGAGATCATTCGTGATCACGAGAGAGCCTGGATCGGGGAAGCTGTCGAGCTGCTGAATCAGGAGGTCTACGTCACCATCGACGTCGACGGCTTCGATCCATCGATCGTTCCGGCGACCGGGACACCGGAACCCGGGGGCCTCGATTGGTACCAGGTCACGGACCTGCTGGCGGCGGTCGCAGGCCGCTGCCGGGTCGTCGGCTTCGACGTTGTCGAGCTCATCCCCGGCCATCCGCCCTCGGCCTTTACCGCCGCCAAGCTCATCTATCGGTTCCTTGCCGAGATCTTCTCCGCCCGCCTCGAACAGTAGACCCGGGCAGACTACAGGTGAGACGGGGCCGGAAGAGAGACTCTACCAGCCGAGCAAGGCGGCAAAGACGAGGGGCGCCACGATGGTTGCGTCCGATTCGATGAGATACATGGGCGTGTCCACATCGAGCTTGCCCCAGGTGATCTTCTCGGTTGGAAAAGCTCCGGAGTACGAACCGTAGCTGGACGTCGAGTCGGAGATCTGGCAGAAGTAACCCCAATAGGGACAAGGTTTTTCCAGGTCCTGGTGGATGAGCGGCACGACACAGATTGGAAAGTCGCCGGCGATGCCCCCCCCGATCTGGAAGAAACCGACCGTGCACACGGCTTCATCAGGCTGCACCGTGCGGAGCTCGACCGCGGACTCGTCACCGTCAGCTCGCGGGACCCCTTCGAGCTCGCCGATACCTCGGCCCATCGTCGTGCGCACGTACCAGTCGACGAGAGCGCCCATGTACTCGGGACCGCTCTTGACCAGATCCCACCTCGAAAGACTGCCGCCAATCACCCGGGCGGCAAAGATGTTGCCGAGCGTCGAATCTTCCCACCCAGGAACAAAGATCGGCAGATCCCTCTCGGCCGCCGCCATCATCCACGAATCTTTGGGGTCGATCTCGTACCGGTCGGCCAGTCTGCCGGAGACCAGCAGCTCATATAGAAACTCGTGTGGGAACCGGCGCTCGCCCAACCGGTCGGTCGCCTGCCAGAGCTCGAGCAGCGGCCGCTCGATGGCCCGAATTGCCGCCTCCTCGGGGATACAGGTATCGGTGACGCGATTGAGGCCCCGGGCCTCGAGCGCTTTCTCATCCGCCGCTGTCAGGTTGCGCCAGCGCGGGATCCGCTCGTACTGCTCATGTGCGATCAGATTGAACAGATCTTCCTCGAGGTTGGCTCCTGTACAAGTGATGGCGTGTACGTTCTCCCGGCGGATCATTTCGGCCAGCGAGATTCCCAGCTCTGCCGTCGACATGGCGCCCGCCAGGGTAACCATCATCTTGCCACCCGACTCGAGGTGCCGGGCGTAGCCATCCGTTGCTTCGACCACAGTCGCGGCATTGAAATGCCGGTAGTGGCGTTCGAGAAAGGCCAAAATGGTCATTCGGCTCCCCAGCGGGCAACCAGTCTACTCGATGACCCTGCGGGTGCCTCTGGCCTGTTTGCGATCGCTGCCGTGCTTGCGATGTTTGCCTGGTTTGGCGTCGCGTCTCCTCGAATAGTCGCCGACGCCTTCGAGGCTGGGAACCTCCCAGAGGTCATCCGCAACCCGAGGGGGCTGATCATGGTCAGAGCCCGGGACTCGCTGGCCACCACCCTCCCCACCAAAGATCCCCGATCGAGAATCTCGATCCTCGCGCTCACGTGCCCAATTCAGACGGAGGACTCGACCGCCGAGCTCACGACCATTGAAGACCGCCAGGGCCTGCTCCGCGAGCTCCTTGCTGGAAAACTCCACAAATCCGAAGCCTCGCGACCGGCCGGTCTGCCTGTCGACGGGAATCTTGACCAGGACCGCCATACCGGCCGAGGTGAAGAAACGCGCCAGCTGTTTTTCGGTGGTATGAAGACTGAGATTTCCCACAAAAAGCCTTCCACTCATCGGATGTTCTCCTACGCCGGGAATTGAAGTATCCGGATAAGCTGAGCCTCTACGCCGCGGTGGCAACCTCTGAAGAATTCTGACTTGAACGCTACGCCCTTTTCTCGGGCTCTGTCAACGATCTTTTTTACAACCGTGGCTTCCCCACTGGCCGTTGTCAGAGCTAGGATGGCCCCCGGGAAACGGAATGAGGACCAATCTGAAACCACCTGGGCCCCCGTCTCCAAGGGTTGCCAGCCGGCGACTTCGTCGCGGGCAGCGCTTTGGCAAGTACAGAATTCTCCGCCGCCTCGGGGAGGGTGGATTCGCCGAGGTCTACGCCGCAACCGACAGCATCGAAGGCATACGCGTGGCGCTCAAGATTCCTCATGAACCCCTGATCACCGCCGACGTGCTGGACAGTTTCTACCGTGAGGTGCGTCTGGCCGCGCGCTTGGATCACCTCAACATTCTCGGCTTGAAGAATGCCGAATTCATCGACGGTCGATTCGTGGCTGTGAGCCCTCTGGGTGACGAAACCCTGGGGGAGCGTCTCAAACGGCGGCTTGCCACCGCCAGGGCGCTCGACTTCGCCGACCAGGCCCTTTCGGGGGTGGCATTCGCGCACGAACAGGGCGTCATTCACTGCGACATCAAGCCCGATAATTTCATCATTTTCGACGGCAACCTGTTGCGCCTGACCGACTTCGGCATCGCCAAGATCGCCATGCAGACGGTCCACGCTTCCGGCTCGGGAACCGTCGGCTACCTCGCGCCGGAGCAGGCGATGGGCAGACCATCGCGTCGGTCCGATGTTTTTTCACTGGGTCTTGTCATCTACCGCATGCTCGCGGGGGAGCTGCCAGATTGGCCCTTCGAATGGCCACCGCCCGGCTATCGACGGCTACGCCGCAAGGTCTCGGAATCGGTCGCCGAGGTTCTGGCCAGGGCGCTCACCGTCGACCCACGTGGCCGTTTTCCGGACGCCGCCGGAATGCTGCTCGCCTTTCGCCGCGCCAACCGCAGAGCGCCCAAGACCAGAGAGCGGAGGCATCTCTCGGCCCCCGACGCAGAGACGAGGAACGGCTGGCGCGCCGTCAAACGCCGAGAGTTCGTCAGGCGTTTCGGTAAAGTACTGGAGACCCGGCATACCTGCAGCTACTGTCGCGGACCCGTCTCGGAGGCGATGACGACGTGCCCGTGGTGCGGCGTGGCTCGCAAGGTGCACCGGGAGGGTTCGACCTTCCCAGCTCGATGCCCGAGGTGTCACCGGGGCATGAAGCTCGACTGGCGGTTTTGTCCATGGTGCTACGGGCCCGGTTTCGAAAGTCAGGGCAATCGGACCTACACCGACCGCCGCTACGTGGGTCGGTGCGGCAACCCCTCGTGCACCCGAAAGTCCTTGATGCCATTCATGCGCTACTGCCCCTGGTGCCGGCGCAAGGTGCGAAGGATTTGGCGCATTCAGGGTGCGAAGGGCACTTGTCCGAAATGCAAATGGGGCGTCGCCGCCGAGTTCTGGAAGCATTGCCCCTGGTGTAGTCGCTCACTCGAGAGCTCATGAAGCAATCTCTAGATACACCGAGTGAGGGAAGTTGGCTCTTTGCAGCTGCTGACGTCACTGAGACGGTGAGTCTTGGCGCCTCGGGTGGCGAGGTAGCAGTTCTAACTCGTGTCAGCCCATCGAGTGGTGGTGAAAACGAGGACGGCGCGGTAGTAGTCGCCGTCGCACCCGATCGGGCTCTGCTGGCCGTGGCCGACGGCTTCGGCGGTGGACCGGCGGGAGAGCGGGCATCCCAGCTGGCCATCTCCGAGATTGCCGCCAGCGCGGCAAGAGCTCGCACCGACGGCACAACGCTGCGCGCTGCGATCCTCGACGGATTCGAATCGGCGAACCGGCGGATTCTCGAGCTGGGTATTGGCGCCGCTACCACGCTGACGGCGGTCGGAATTGAGGAAGGGCTCCTGCGGCCCTTTCACGCCGGAGACTCGACCATTCTTCTCGTCGGTGGTCGCGGCAAGGTCAAGTGGGAGAGCGTGCCTCACTCGCCGGCGGGATATGCCCTGGCCTCGGGCTGGGTCGCCGAGAGCGAGGCGCGTGCGCACGACGAGGCCCAGGTGGTTTCCAACTACCTCGGTTCCTCCGAGATGCGCATTGAGATCGGCCCCGAGCTCAGGCTCGCCCCTCGGGATACCGTGCTTCTGGCAAGCGACGGACTGACGGACAATCTGTCTCTTGCCGAGGTGTCGCAGACACTCACCCGTGGCCCTTCTCTGGCGGCCTCCGTCAGCGCCCTGGCGCGGCTGGCCCGTCGGCGGATGAACCTCCCGACCGGCAAGCCCGATGACCTCACGCTGGTGGCCTTCCGGCCCCGTCCCCGAATCTGACCGGGCCCGCCGTAGGCTGGCGGGTCGAGTGCAGCTGGGAGCTTCGCGCTATCGGGCTTCTCGACGAGATGCGACTCGAGTGGAAAGAAAACGGGGCGGGAGCCGTTATGGCCCCCGCCCCGGGAAATGCTTCAAGCTCGGAAGCCTGAGTTAGTCCAGCTCTTTGTAGCTGACCGAGGTAATCTTGACGGGATTGACTCGGCGCTGCTGGATCGTGATCCGGCCGTCCGATTCCACACCAATCTCAGGTCCGATCTGCAGCACGCCGGTGCCCACGTGCTTGGCATCGATGTCGAGCTGCATGATCGTCATGTCGTCCTTGACCTGGCCAACAAGGTGCTGGGCCAGAGCATTCGACACCGGCTCGCTGCTCGCCAGGATGATGCGGTAGTTGTTGTCACCCATGTCGATATAACGGGCCCACTGCAGCTCGGTGACCTTGCCACCGATGCGGACCGTGCCGACCGTCGGCATCTCCGCCAGCGCGGTGCGCGCGGCAACCGTGCCATCGTCGCGGATCATGGTGCCCATGGCCGTCCGCGTGGTGTCGTCGATCCAGCCCTGGATGTCGATCGTCATCTGGGCGGTGCTGGCGCCAGGACTCTGCCGATCAGAGACGTCGGCGGTGGCGACAAATCGATGCAGCGGCACGCCATACTTGGCATAGTCCTCGGCCGAGCCGATCAGCTTGTAGGTCCCGCCCGAGACCGACAGGTCGGCGATCAGGCCCTTCTGACCCCAAGCGACGAGCGCGATTGGCTTGCCCTTGAAGTTGGCTTTGCCGCCCGCACCGACTGTGGCCAGGGCAACCGTGCCGTCAACACCGGAAGTCCAGCCCTTCTCCTTGGCCTTGAATTGCTCCAGCGACTCTTCGGTCATGAAGCCCATGACCTGCGAATGAGCCGAGATACCGGCGGTCAGGCCAAACGACGCGGACGAGCCCTTATAGTAGGCAACTGTCTCACCGTCGACCTGCAGTGCGCAAGCTCCCTTTTCGAGACCCACTCCAAGACCGATCTTTGAGATCTTGGGGCAAACCAACACGCCGGCAGCGTTGTTGATAAGGTCCTCGGAATTGCTGATCTCCTTGTCGAAATCGACAAGGGTCGCCGCCACATCTTTGTTGAAGGTGTAGGCGTCGAAGGCGCTGGCCGGGCTCTGGACACAGATTGTGCCTACGAGCAATAGGCCCATTGCGATCATCATTTGTCTACTACGCATACTTCTGTTCCTCCTTGTTTTTCGGCAGGTTAGGTGCCGAGGCTGATTCCTACTCTTGGCTTTTTCGGGCTAGAACCTTCCTTGAGAACCCGCGGCAGAGAACACTGACCCGACCCGGGTTTCAAGACTCGCTCGAATTACTGAAGTGTGAACTATACCACACTCCTCGCGGATCTCCACAAGTTCTTTGTCGAACAGTAGAACCTGCGGCCATTCCCGTGTTAAACCCTTTAGATTGTTGCAGTTGATGGAGAGAGATCCTTGCCAGCTGTTTCTGCTATAGTGATGGCAGATTCAAGTCAGCAAGTTGTCGGTCGCGGCTTTGCGGGGTGGATGCCTCGTAGGAGCTCAAATTTGGACATCTTTGGAGAACAGAAACGCATGAAGATCTTGACTACAGCGCTATTGTTGATGCTCGCCGTCACCACGCTCGCCGGGGCAGGTGAGCTCAAGGAAGACCTGGTTACCCTCGAGAAGGCCGCATGGAAGGCCTGGGGGAAGGGAGACGGCGAATACTTCCGCAAGAACCTGACCGAGGACCACGTGCAGGTCGTCGCCGGTACCGGCTGGGTAGTCGGTCGAGAGGCCATCGCCACCGAGATCGCCAAAGGCGCCTGTGAGGTCAAGAGCTACGACTTCCACGACATGAACCTACGCCAGCTGGGCAAGGATGTGGCGATCTTGTCCTACACGGCGACCCAGGACGCCTCCTGCGAGGGCAATAAACTGCCGGCAAAGGTCTACGCGACATCGATCTATGTCAAGCAAGATGGGAAATGGCTGGCGGCCAACTACCAGGAGACCCCCGCCGACTGACGGCGAGCTGACTCGCCGCAACTGGTCGCGGCGGCTTGCTCAGCAACTTCGCGACCTGGACTCAGAGCCCCGCCCTGAGTCGTATCAGCTCTATCTCGTTGGAGCTGCGGCTTCTCGCTCGTCGGCGGGAGTTCTCAGGCCATCGAGCCAGAAGGCGACGCCCGCCAGGCCAAGGTAGCTCACCATCGCGAAGCCGAAGACCTCCAAGAACGCCGCGGGCGGCGGACCAAAGAGGTTATAGGCGTTGAGGGCGATTAGAAGCAGCACAAGGCCCGCCATGCCGAAGCGTGACAGTCGCGATCCGACCTTTGGCGTCGTAGCCCGCAGATAGAACCACAAGCCGCCGAGAAGCAGCGCCGCCTCGAGGAGAAAGGTCAGCGGCGCGTTGGCCCACAGCCCAAAGCCCAACTTGGTGGAAGCATCACCCAGGACGGGCAGGTCGGGTGTGTGCACGATCAGGTCGAGGACCCAATGTGAGAAGACCGCCGCCCCGAGAACAAGGGCTATTGAACGGCGTCCCGGCCGGTCGCCGAGCGCGACAAAGGCGCCGCCGGCAATCAGGGCCGCCCAAAGAACCGACACCACCAGGCCGTGAGTGAAGGGCATATAGGCGAGCTCGAAGTGGGTGGACTCGGTGTAACCCGGAACGATGTTCATCTGTTCGACCCCCGCCAGAACCAGGGGAAAGAACAGGATGTCGACGAACTGGACGCCGAGAAACAACAACCCGAGGGAGGCTCTGCTTTCGGCGCCCTTCAGGGCCAGCGCGGCTCCGTAGTGACCTACAAACAACTCCGGCTCCTCTTCAAAAACTCCGGCGCATCGATAATCACGAGAGCGGAGCTCTCAGGGTCTACGATTGTCGGTCGCACAGTCGCCACCATGGTGTCCCCAACGGGATTCGAACCCGTGTTGCCAGCTTGAAAGGCTGGAGTCCTAGGCCTGGCTAGACGATGGGGACGTAGGGACCACTGGCTGAGCCCGTCGTACCGCTCCAAACGGGGCATTTCGGGCCGGCGTACTTTAGCACACCTCTCTCCTCGGCAGACCCCTCCGAGCCTTACTTTCAGGCGGGATCGCGTATCATGGCCGGCATGAAACGGAATTCTGCTCTCGCCTTGGCGGTCCTCGCTCTCTTCGTCACCTCCTGCCAGCCTTCTTCGACCGGCAGCGCAGCGGGAGATCCGGCCACAGCTCGACAGACCATTGGCGAGTTGGAACAGCAGATCGAGGTCACGCTCACCTCCCGCGAGCAGCGGGGCGAGCTGGAAGCTGCACTCGAGGAGTACCGGGCTGTCGAGGAGGGTCTTCTCGCCCTGGATCTGGGACCCGACGACCCCGACTTCGCCGAGCAACAGCGGGTGCTGGCCTACTGTCTGCTCCGGCAGGGCAACATGCTCCGTCAGCTCGGGCTCACGGAGGAGGCCAAGCTCGTGAGCGAGCGGGAGATCGAAGCGGCACGCGCCTCGGGTGACCAGATTGCGCTGGCGCGGACCCTGATGTCCTACGGCTCGACGGCTATCGCCACCGGTGACCTCGAAAGCGGTTTGGTGCTGCTGGAGGAGGCGCGGACGCACTTCGAGGGTGGTGACAGCTACGAACATCTTCAGGGACTGGGTTGGTATTGGATATTGCAGGCCGATCTGGGCACCGCCGGGCTGGTCGCGGCCGAGCCCGAGGAGGTCATAACTTCAGCCGACAAGGCCCTCGAGATTCTGACGCCGATCGAGAACTGGCCTGGAGTGGCGCGGGCCTATGGCGCTCGCGCTCAGGCGCTCGAAAAACTGGGCAAGAAAGAAGAAGCACTCGCCGATTGGGAGAGTCAGCTCCAGTACGAGGAGATGGCTCTCGACAGCAATTCCGGCTGACCCGGGCCGGCAAGCGAATAACGCTGGCCCCAGCCGCCAGTCTGCCCTCTTTCCCATGATTGTTGCCGCCGCCTTTACCGGTTTCTTTGTCCTGCTGGTGCTCTGGTCCGAAAGGGCCGGTTGGCAGTGGGGACGTCGCCTCTTCAAGCCCCTGGCTTCGGGCGGATTTGTCATCTGCGCCCTGGTTGCCGGCGCCACATCGACTCCCTATGGCCGTTGGATCCTTGGTGGCCTCGTCCTCTGCCTGCTCGGGGATCTGTTTCTGCTCTCGCGCGAAACAAAGCCCTTCCGGGCGGGGCTCTTCAGTTTTCTCTTGGGTCACCTCGGCTATGCGGTGGCTTTTGTCGTTCGTGGCGTCGATTGGCTCTGGGTTGCCGCCGCGGCGGTCATTCTCGTGACGATCGCGCTGTCGGTCGGCCGCTGGCTTCTTCCCCACCTGAGCGCCGGGATGAAGCCACCGGTTCTGACCTACATCGCGGTGATCTCGCTCATGGTGGCGCTGGGAGCCGGCGCCTTCGGCATTGCCCGCGAGCCGATCCTGCTGGCCGCCCCGGTCGCCTTCTACCTGTCCGATCTGGCGGTGGCACGCGACCGCTTTGTCCAACGGAGCTTTGTCAACCGGCTTTGGGGTCTGCCCCTCTACTACACTGCCCAACTGTTATTCGCAGTGAGTGTGCGGCTGGCCTAGCCACCGATCCGGCGCGCACTTCCACCACCGGCGATGGTCACCACGGGATCCCCGTAGTACTCCAGCACCGCCACCCCACTCACCACTCCCTCCAGGCGATCACTCACACGCAAGACGGCCGAGCTGGCGCCGGAGATGTCGACTGTCGCGAACCGGCTCGACAGACCGGCCGCATCGTAGCGCGAGGCTCCCGAGGCATTGACTGTCTGCCGCTGGGCGGTCCCCGAAAGCGTCGCGGCCGTGGCCCCACTCAGGGTCGCCTCCAGAAAGCTGGTATTGAGACCCGTCGCCTCGACCCTGGCGGCACCGGAGGCCGAGATTCTGTCGATCGCTCTGACGGTCAAGCGGTAGACGATCTCCTGGCTGGTGTTGATCTGAGTGTTGGCCTGGATACCCAGGATCAAGAGGTCGCCGACGATATCCACAGTCAGCAGCGGCAGGATGTTCTCCTCGGCGGTGACGGTCAACGACTCGCTACCGGTCTGCTCGATGATCAGCAGCCCGACGCCGGAGATGGCGACGCCGTTGATCCCGCTGACGGCTCGGGTCTCGGTAACCGTAACCCCCGAGCCGACGACGAAGGCACCGGGACCGGTAATCGAGTTGCCCCCTCCCCCACCCCCGCTGTTGCATGCCAAAAGACCGATGGCGCCTGCCAGCATCAGAGCCAAGCGGACATGCTTCCGACCCTGGGACCGTCGTGAAATCCGTTTTCGAGCTCTCATCTGTCGACCTCCTTCCGGTTGCGGCTCGTTGGAGCCCTCCTCAGTCGAATAACGCGACTTTGGCCGGCGGAGTCCGCAGCGGAATTCGCGCCAGTCCTGCCGCGGCCATGTGCTTGACGCGAGCTCCTCGGGGGTGTGCTTCAACCCGTGAGAACCGGATTGTGGATCCCGTCATTGAGAAAACGGCTCGAGGGCGTAAGAATGCTCCTGTTCACCGATGCTCGGAGTCACTCCTCCAGACGGGGACCCTGACATGACGAAGACAGATCTGGGAAACCGACCGACATCACGCACCTGGCGGCTCGCCTTCGGGTTGCAGCTCCTGGCGTTGGCAGCCCTGCTTACCGCCGGCTGCTTTGGCGCCAAGGCCGAGCTGAAACGACGCGGAATCTCCATCGACGAGGACGAGCTGGTGGCAAGGGCAACCAGCAGCGATGCAGAGGTGGTCGGGCTGCTGCTCGAGGCCGGCGTCGCGGTCGATGGCCTCAACACCCACGGATCCACGGCGCTGCTGGCGGCCGGCGAGGTCGGCAGCGTCGAGGTTTCGCGAGCGCTGCTCGCGGCCGGCGCCAATCCCAATTTGAGCCCACCGACCCTGGGCGGTCTGCCCGTCGCCTCCGCCGCAGGGCAGGGACACCGTGAGCTCGTCGCTCTCTTGCTCGAGAACGGCGCCAAGCTGGAATTGAAGGCGGGGTCGCAGGAGATGACAGCCTTGGCGATGGCATCCTTTGGTGGGCATGCAGACATCGTCACCGATCTGCTCGCCGCCGGCGCCGACATCAATGCCACCGATGCCGCCGGCTGGACGCCGATCCACCACGCGGTGCGCGAAGGCGACGCCGAAGTGATCCAGCTATTGCTCAAGGCCGGCGCCGACCCGCAGGCCGTGGACAACGAGGGCTGGAGTGCCTGGGAGATCGCCAAGAGCGCCGGGCGGTGGAAGATCGCTTCGCAGCTGGAAACCCACATGGCCGACCAGGCACGCCGCAAGAGGGCCCCCGGGTCGGTGCGCTCACCGCTCGCCATCCCCCCCGACTGGACGCTGTTCGATCCCTTCGACGAGGACTCGTCGTATTGGCCCGAGCACGCAACCTTCTCCACCACCGGAGATCCACCGGGGAGCTATCGGATCCTCATGCGCTCGCCAAAGGAAGAAGAGGCTCAGATCTTCCTGATTCTGAGCCGCTCCGGACCCTGGTGGGACCGCTATCGGGATACCGTCAACGAGCTGGAGACCTCTCCCCTACTCGAGGACCGACAGGTCTACAGTGTCGACAGTGTCGACGGTGTCAACTTCAAGCTGCGGCGCTACCGCCTGGGCAAAGGCCCATTGACCGACAAGCGGATTGAGCGCGTCCTGGGCCTCGGCGAGACTCACGACGGCCAGATTCTGATCGTGGATGCCGGGGGCAGCCCCGATGCCGCCGGCATTGCTCGCATCGACGGCGTGTTGAGCCACTCGCGAATCCTCGACGGCATCGGCGCCCCGGGCGCACTCTAGACCCCGACAATCATCCGGGCTTGACGTCGTCCCAGATCGGCGGCCACGGTGATATCGATGTCCCTTGTCAGGCGAGGCTCACCGTGCAGCAGAACTGCCTGCCCACCGATGACCATGTAAGGAAGATCCGCATTGTCCAGGGCCAGGGCAATGCGCTCGAGGAGGCTACCGAACACGGAGCGCCTCGGCCAGACGCAGGTCGCCCTCTATCCCCTCGAGTGGGTCGCTGGGCGGCAGAGCGCCCAGCCTCCGCCCGTGCTCCCATAGCGCTTCAAAGATCCGGAGGCTCTTGCGGTAGTCCGCCGGTTCGCGGCGGATCTGCTCGGCCTCGAAGGCGCGAACGAGCTCGGGTTCCCGGATCATGCAGCCAGTATAGCGTTGATTTCGTTAGAAGAAATCGGTGCCTGGATACTCAATACAGAGGTGAATTTCGGATGCCAGGAGGGGTGATCAACCGGAAGGGGATGAGGCCGAGGCGGATGCAACCTGGCCGAGGGCGAGCTGCAGGATCCGCTCCTGGGTGGCCTCGGCACGCGGCAGGATTCCCTGCAAGGTCCCCTCGTGCATTACCGCCACCCGATCGGCCAGGCCGAGCAGTTCGGGCATCTCACTCGAGATCAGCACCACGGCCACCCCTTGCTCGACCAGCTCGCCGATGAGCTCGTAGATTTCGGCCTTTGCACCCACGTCGATGCCACGGGTGGGCTCGTCGAACAGCAGCACGCGGCAGCGGGCCGCGAGCCAGCGGGCCAGGACCACCTTCTGTTGATTGCCGCCGGATAGATTCACCGCTTCCTGATCCAGGGAGGCGGCACGAATACCGAGCTTGTCAACCATGGTCTCGGCCCGCTCGGCCTCGGCCCCGAGATCGAGCACACCGAGACGAGCGAAGTCGTCGAGTGTCGTCAAGGTGATGTTTTCGGCGACCGAGCGCTTGAGTAGCAATCCCTGCAGCTGGCGGTCTTCGGTGAGGAATCCCAGGCCCGCCGCGATGGACGCGGACGGTTGCTGGCCGGGAAGAATCCGGCCGGTCACCCGAACGGTGCCGCTGTCCGTGGGGTCGGCGCCAAAGATGGCTCGGGCCAGCTCTGTTCGTCCCGAGCCCATCAGGCCGGCCACACCCAGGATCTCACCCGAACTGACGGCGAAGGTGGCCGGTGAGAGCACACCTTCTCGAGCAAGGTCTTCCACCTCCAGTACTGCTTCCCCGGTCGACACTTCACGCTTGGGGATCTGCTCGGCAATGGTACGGCCCACCATCAGGTGAATGAGCTCGCTTACCTCGGTCTGTTTCACCTCCCGGGTGCCGACCGTATGACCGTCGCGCATGACTGTCACCCGATCGCCGATGGCGAAGATCTCTCTTAGTCGATGCGAGATGTAGATGACGGGCACTCCGCTCCGGCAGAGCGAACGGACGACCTCGAACAGGGCTTCGATCTCGGTGCGGGAGAGCGCCGCCGTCGGCTCGTCCATAACCAGCAATCGGATCTGCTGGCGCAGCGCGCGCGCTATCTCCACCAGCTGCTGCTCGGCTACCGACAGCCTGGCGACCGGAGTGTCCGGGTCGACCTCACACTGCAGCCGGTGTAGAAGCTCGCGTGAGCCTTGGCGAATAGCCTCGCTGTCGATGAGACCGGCGCGGATCGGCTCATGACCGAGAAAGATATTCTCGCCGGCGGTCAGGCCGGCTACCAGGTTGAGCTCCTGGTGGATCATGACGAGTCCCTGCCGTTCGGCGTCCAACGGGCTGGACGGTTGGCAGATCTCATCCGCAAACTCCACCGTGCCCGCATCGGCCTGGTACTGGCCGCAGAGGACTTTCATCAGCGTGGATTTGCCGGCGCCGTTTTCACCCAGCAACACGTGGACTTCACCGGGCAGAACTTCGAGCTCGGCATCCCGGAGCGCCTGGACCCCGGGGAAGCGCTTGCAGATACCGTGCATGCTCAGGGCCGGCTCGGTAACCGTCATTGGCCCTCCACCGCTCCGGCTGCGTCTGGTCCCTTGGCCTCGAAATTGTCGATGTTGTCTCGGTCGATCATCTCCACCCGGGTGAGGATCTCCTCGGGCGGCGCCTCCCCGTTCCGGAGCAGCTCGACGGCGTGGAGCACCCCCAGCCGACCCATCTCGCCGGGAAACTGTGCCACCGAGCCCAATAGGCGTCCCGAGCGGATGTTGGTCAGGGCGTCCGGGATGGCATCGAAGCCGATCACATGGATGTGCTCGAGGCGCCTCGCCGCGGCTGCTGCCTCCAGTGCCCCCAGCGCCATCTCGTCGTTGGCGGCGAAGATGGCATCCAGGTCGGGATGGGCCTGGAGCAGGTTCTCCGCCACGGTGTAACCGCGAGCCCGCTCCCAATTGGCGGTCTGGCTGGCCACTACCCGCATCCCCGGATGGGCCGCGATACCGTGGAGAAATCCCAGACGTCGCTGATCGGCGGTCTCGTGTCCAGAGATGCCTTCGATGATGGCCACGTTCCCCGTACCGCCGAGCTCGGCGGCCAGATAGCGACCGGCGACGGCTCCGCCTTCGAAGTTGTCCGAGCCGATGTAGGTCAGCACCCGTGCGCCCATGGACTCTGCGGCGGCCTCATCGATCCGGGTGTCGAGCAACAGCACCGGGGTGTTCGCTTCGTTGGCCTTGAGAATGGCCGGCACCAGCTCTTGCGACCCGGCCGGCGACAGCAGGATGGCATCCACACGTTGCTGGATCAGGTTCTCGATGATCTGATACTGGCGCTCCACGTCGGTCTCGCGGTCGGCGGCCAGAGAAACCAGACGGATGCCCTGCCGAGCGGCCTCGCGCTCCGCCGCTTGCTGCATCTCCGCCCAGAACGGGGAGTTCAGCGCCTTGGGCACAAACGCGACGGTCAGGCTCCTCGCCTGAGCGGGCACCGTGGAGGCCAAGCGGAATCCGACCGCAGCCGCCACCGCTGCGACTGTGGCGACGACTATGAGCGCCAGCTTGCGATAGCGCCTCCAGCCGACGGCCGGCCTGCCGCTCTTGGCGCGGTGGCGAGCGCGGTCGAGCACCACCGCCGCCACCAGCACTCCCCCGACCACCATGCCCTCCAGCGCCGACGGCACATTCAGGGCGTTGAGGCCGTTGCGCAGCGTGCCCATGATCAGCGCCCCGATCAGGGTGCCCAGCACACGACCCTCACCCCCCATCAGACTCACCCCGCCGATGACCGCCGCGGCGATGGCGTAGAGCTCGTACATCTCGCCCGACAGCGGTGAGGCGGCATTGAGCCGCGAAGTCATGAGCACGGCCGCCACACCGGCCATGAGCCCGGACAGACCGTAGATGGCGACCTTGTAGCGGCCCACCGGCACTCCGGAGAGCCAGGCGGCCTGCTCGTTGCCACCGATGGCGTAGGCGTAGCGTCCAAGCTTGGTGCGGGTAAGCACCAGGTGAGCCAGCAAGTAGAGGACCGCCACCACCAGGACCAGCACTGGGATGCCGGCGACATTGCCGGACAGCGCGCGAAAGGACTCGGGCAGTCCGCTGATCGGTTTGGAGCCGGAGTAGATCTTGGCCGCACTGCGCGCGATGAGCATCATGCCCAAGGTGGTGATAAACGGGGGGATGCGGCCAAGGGTAGTGATCAAT
>JBAUDS010000117.1:0-30010 GCA_049678185.1 Thermoanaerobaculia bacterium | reverse complement strand
TCGGTCGCCAAGCCGAGCCCGCCGGCTGACCCGCGGTCGGAGCCGACGATTCGTGGGGTTCTGAGCGCGGGTCTGGGTCCGGAGACACGCGCCTTCAAGCCCTGTGGGGCACGGGAAGATATCTGGGTCGTCGACAGCACGGGTGGCGGCTTGTGGCAGCGGTACCGTGAGCTGGCCGGCGGGCCCAACAAGCCGCTCTACATCGAGGTCCAAGGCCGTCTCGAAGCCGCTCCGGCGGAGGGCTTTGGAGCCCACTATGCACAACAATTGGTGGTCACGCAGGTTGTAAAAGCCTCGCCCGGGACGACCGGGTGTGGCGACAAATAGACGAGGAGAAGCGATGTTGACTAGCGAGATCCTGGCTCGACCCGTCGCCGGGTCGAACCTGACGGGCGATACCCTGGGCCAGGAGATCGGCGACCGAATGACGCTTTTGGTCTTCTTGCGGCACTTCGGCTGAATTTTCTGCCGCGAGCTTGTCCGGGATCTGCGGGTGGCCAAAGGGGAGTACGAGGGCTTTCCCGAAGTGCTCTTTTTCCACCTGTCGGAGGTAGAGGAGGGGGCGGAGATCCTGGATCAATACTGGCCTGGGGCGCGTGCCGTCTCCGATCCGGAAAGACAGTTCTATCGGGCGTTTGGGCTCCACCGGGGCTCCTTCAATCAGCTTCTCGGCCCCCGGGTCGTCTGGGCCGCCGCCAAGTCGGCGATGAAGGGGAACGCCCCGGGCCGGGCCCAGGGCGATGTCCGCACCATGCCCGGGATGTTCCTGGTACGGGACGGCGAGATCGTCTGGCAGCACGAATTCCGCTTTTCCGGGGACCATCCCGATCTCGGGGACGTGGCCGGAGTCGCGGCCCGGATCGACGCGGAGTGACGGGCAGGGTAGCGTCCTGGGAGGGTCTTCCCCCCGCTGCGCGATAGAATCCCGGTAGAGATGTCCGAGCCTATAGCTCCCTACAAGCCCGAGCACCACATCCGGATCGTGACCGCGGCCTCGTTGTTCGACGGTCACGACGCGGCCATCAACATCATGCGGCGGATCCTCCAGGCTTCGGGGGCCGAGGTGATCCATCTGGGGCACAACCGGTCGGCGGCGGAGATCGTCGACTGTGCCATCCAGGAGGACGCCCAGGGGATCGCCATCACCTCCTACCAGGGGGGGCACCAGGAGTTCTTCAAGTACATTCAGGACCTGCTGCGCGAGCGCGAGGCGAAGATTCAACTATTTGGCGGCGGCGGCGGCACAATCCTCCCCGACGAGATTGAAGAGCTCCTCGAGTACGGCATCGCCCGTATCTATTCGCCCGACGACGGTCGCTCGCTGGGGCTCCAGGGGATGATCAACGATCTGCTGGAGAGGTGCGATTTTCCGACGGTGGTGCCACCGCTGGACGGTCACGTCAGCCAGCTCAGAGGTCGGGATCACAAGGCGATCGGCCAGCTGATCACCCTGGCGGAGAACTTTCCCGAAGAAGAGCAGAACCTCGACCAGGCCCTCGACGCTCTGCCGGGAGAGAAGGTGATCCCGGTACTGGGGATCACCGGACCCGGGGGCTCAGGCAAGTCCTCGATGGTCGACGAGCTGGTGCGGCGATTCCTGCTCGATTTTGCCGAGCGGACGTTGGCCATTATCTCGGTCGACCCCTCGAAGCGACGTACCGGGGGGGCGTTGCTGGGGGACCGGATCCGTATGAACGCGATCCACGATCCCCGGGTCTATATGCGCTCGCTGGCCACCCGGCAGTCGAACCTGGCTCTCAGCCGGCACGTGCAGCAGGCCATCGACATCTGCAAAGCCGCGGGCCACGACATGGTCATCGTCGAGACCTCGGGCATCGGGCAGTCGGACACCGAGATCGTCGAGCACTCGGATGTGGCGCTCTATGTGATGACGGCGGAGTATGGAGCTGCGACCCAGCTCGAGAAGATCGACATGCTCGACTTTGCCGACCTGATCGCCATCAACAAGTTCGACAAGCGGGGCTCGCTCGATGCCCTGCGCGACGTCCGCAAGCAGTACAAGCGGAACCACAAGCTGTTCGAGACCGCCGACGAGGATTTGCCCATCTACGGAACGATCGCGTCTCAGTTCAACGACCCCGGGATGAATACGCTCTACAGCCAAGTCATGGAGGCGATTGCGGCCAAGACCGAAGCAGGGTTGGAGTCGAGCTTCGCACCGGCGGCCGGCGCTGACGGACGACGGTCGGTCATCCCGCCGGAGCGGGTGCGCTATCTGGCCGAGATCGTCGAATCGAGTCGGGATTACGACCGTTTTGTGAGCCGGCAAACCTCGCTGGCGCGCAAGCTCTATCAGCTGCACGGCACCATCGATCTGCTGCGGGCCAAGATCGGCGAGAAGACCCTCGAGTTCGTCGACTCGGGCTCCGATGAAGTCGTCGAGGTAATCGAACACGTCCAGGGTGAGCCCGACTACCTCGGGGATCTGGTCGACACCTACAACGAGCTGGAGTCCAAGCTCGACCCCGACTGCAAGGCCATGCTGCGCGAATGGCCGGAGGTCAAGAAGCGCTACCGGGCGGACAAGTACCGCTTCACCGTCCGCGACCGGGTGATCGAGCTGGAGCTCTTCAGCGAGTCTCTGTCCCACACCCGCATCCCCCGAGTGAGCCTCCCCGCCTACGAGGACTGGGGTGACATCTTGCGCTGGCTGCTGACCGAGAACGCCCCCGGCCACTTCCCCTTTGCCGGTGGCGTCTATCCGCTCAAGCGGGAAGGGGAGGATCCGACCCGGATGTTCGCCGGCGAGGGTGGCCCCGAGCGCACCAACCGGCGGTTCCACTATCTGTCGCGGGAGATGCCGGCCAAACGGCTCTCCACGGCCTTCGACTCGGTGACCCTCTATGGCGAGGATCCGCATCACCGGCCCGACATCTACGGCAAGGTGGGCAACTCGGGGGTCAGCATCGCCACCGTGGACGACGCCAAGAAGCTCTATTCGGGGTTCAACCTGGCCGACCCGGCGACCTCGGTGTCGATGACCATCAACGGTCCGGCACCGATGGTGCTCGCCTTCTTCATGAACGCCGCCATCGACCAGCAGTGCGAGCGTTACATCCACGAGCAGGGGCTAGCGGCCGAGGTCGAGTCCAACATCGAGGCCATCTACAAGGAGAAGGGCCTGCCAAGGCCGACCTACAACGGTGAGATCCCGGCGGGAAGCGACCGGCTGGGTCTTCTGCTGCTGGGGGTGAGTGGCGACCAGGTGCTCCCCCGGGAGATCTACGAGAAAATCAAGGCTGACACCCTGTCGCAGGTGAGAGGTACGGTGCAGGCCGACATCCTCAAGGAGGACCAGGCCCAGAACACCTGTATCTTTTCCACCGAGTTCGCCCTGCGCATGATGGGCGATATCCAGCAGTACTTCATCGACAACCGGGTGCGCAACTTCTACTCGGTCTCGATCTCGGGGTACCACATCGCCGAGGCGGGGGCGAATCCGGTCACCCAGCTCGCCTTTACCCTGGCCAACGGCTTCACCCTGGTCGAGTACTACCTGTCCCGAGGGATGGCCATCGACGACTTTGCGCCCAACCTGTCGTTCTTCTTCTCCAACGGGATGGATCCGGAGTACTCGGTGATCGGCAAGGTGGCGCGGCGCATCTGGGCCAAGGCGATGAAGCGCAAGTACGGGGCCAACGAGCGCTCGCAGAAGCTCAAGTACCACATCCAGACCTCGGGCCGCAGCCTGCACGCGCAGGAGATCGCCTTCAACGACATCCGCACGACGCTGCAGGCCCTCTATGCCATCTACGACAACTGCAACTCGCTCCACACCAACGCCTACGACGAGGCGATTACCACCCCCACCGAGGAGAGCGTGCGGCGGGCGCTGGCGATCCAGCTGATCATCAACGAAGAGCTGGGGTTGGCGAAGAACGAGAACCCGCTGCAGGGCTCGTTCATCATCGACGAGCTGACCGAGCTGGTGGAGCAGGCCGTGCTGGAGGAGTTCAAGAGCCTGTCGGAGAGGGGAGGGGTGCTGGGCGCGATGGAGCGCATGTACCAGCGCAGCAAGATCCAGGAGGAGTCGCTCCTCTACGAGTCTCTCAAGCACAGCGGCGAGCTGCCGATCATCGGCGTCAACACCTTCCTCGGCGCCGAGGGGTCGCCCACGGTGGTGCCCGGCGAGGTCAGCCGTTCGACCGGCGAGGAGAAGGAGTACGCGATCCACTCGCTCGGGGCCTTCCAGGAGCGCAACCGCGAGGCCGCCACAGCGGGTCTGCAAGGCCTCCAGCGGACCGCCGTCGAGGCCGGCAACACCTTCGACACCCTGATGGAGGTGGGCAAGGTCTGCTCGCTGGGGCAGATCTCCAACGCCCTCTACCAGGTGGGCGGTCAGTACCGCCGGAACATGTAGGGCATGAAGGAACCCTTCCCCGTCGTGAGCCACGACGAGTGGCGGGCCCGGGTAGAAGCTGAGCTTGGCGGCGAGGACTTCGAGCGCGCCCTGGTCACCCACACCCTCGAAGGGCTTTCGATCCAACCCCTCTACAGCGGGAAGACACCGGCCTCGCCGCGCACCGAGCTGGTCGATGGGTCCGGGTTTCCCGGTCTCTGGCCCTACACGCGGGGATCTCGCACCGTGCCCCGCGGGCAGCGGTCCTGGCGGGTCTGTCAGCTCCAGGATGACCCGGATCTGAACGCCCTCTCTAAGTCGATCGAGGCCGACCTGACGGGTGGGGCGGACGCGCTCTGGCTGCGGCTCGACCGCGCGGCGCGGCTGGGTCTGGATGGTGACGCCGAGGGGGCCGCGGAGCAGATCGGCGTCGAGGGGGTGACGATCTACAGCGTTGCCGATCTGACGGCAGCGTTTGCCGGTGCCGATCTGGTCGGGGTCGCCCTCAGCCTCGATGCCGGGGCCAACGCGCTGCCGGCGGCGGCCCTTACCCTGGCGGCACTGGCAGAGCGAGGTCTGGAGCCCGAGAGCCTCGACCTGGTCTTTGGCGCCGATCCCCTCGGTGCCCTGGCTCGGGACGGGGAGCTGCCGGGCTCGCTCTCGTCGCTGGAGGACGAAATGGGCAGCCTGGCCGTCTATTGTCAGAGCCGGCTGCCGAGGTCCCGCGCGCTTGCCGTTTCGATTCTGCCCTACCACGATGCCGGGGCCCACGCGGTGCAGGAGCTGGCCTACGCCCTGGCCACCGGGGTGCACTATCTCCGCTGTCTGGAAGCAGCAGGGGTCGAGCCGCAGGCGGCGATCGACCAGATGGTCTTCGAATTCGCCATCGGTCGCCATCTGTTCGCGGAGATCAGCAAGCTGCGGGCGGCGCGGCTGCTGTGGGCCAGGATGGCTAGGGCCTGCGGTCTCGAGGAGCCGTCACCGGCCCGGATCCACGCCACGACATCGGCGCGGACCCTGACCCACCGCGACCCCTGGAACAACCTTCTGCGGGTGACCACCCAGGTATTTGCCGCCATTGCCGGTGGTGCGGATGCCATTACCAGCTCGAGTTTCGACGCGGTGCTGGGGAAGCCGGGAACCGATGGCCGGCGGCTGGCCCGCAACACCCAGACCATCCTGGCCGAGGAGGCCCACCTCGGTCGGGTCCTCGACCCGGCCGGTGGCTCGTTCTACGTCGAGTGGCTGACCGAGGAGATGGCCCGCTCGGCCTGGACCCTCTTTCAAGAAATAGAGAGCGGGGGCGGGATGGCGCAGTGTCTCGGCTCCGGTCTCATCGCCGAACAGGTGGAGAAGAGCTGGCGGCAGCGGAGCGAGCGATTGGCGGAGGGGATCGACCCGATCATCGGGGTAACCGACTTCGCGCCGGTCGAGGAGGAGGCGCTCAACCGGCCCGACCGGCGACCGCCTGCGGTAGTGACGGCCGCGGCCCGCCGCACCGGCGAGCAGCGTAGCCGTCGGGGATCGCTCGCCATCGAGCTCCCGGCGGGTGGGGTCGAGAGGGTCGAAGCCTGCATAGCAGCGGCAAGTCACGGTGCCACCCTGGGAGAGCTCTCAGCGGCCCTGGAGCGTGGCGGTGAGCCGGCCCGGATGCCGAGATTGCCAGTTCGGCGGGACAGCGAGCCGTTCGAGGACGAGAGTTGATGGCCCGTATACCGCAGTTCACCGACCTCGGCTACGACGATCTCGAGCCCACAGGTGGAGCCGACTTCGATGCCTGGCGCCGGGCAGCCGGCGATGGGGGAGGGCGGCAGCAACAGACGCCCGAGGGAATCCCGTTGCAGCCTCTTTACACCGCCGCCGACCTCGCGGGTCTCGACGAGCTCGACTCGATGCCGGGCTTCCCGGCCTTTGTGCGCGGGCCCTACACCACGATGTATGTCCGCCGCCCTTGGACCGTACGGCAGTATGCAGGCTTCTCGACCGCGGAGGAGTCCAACGCCTTCTACCGTCGCAATCTGGCGGCCGGCCAGCGGGGTCTCTCGATCGCCTTCGATCTGGCCACCCATCGGGGCTACGACTCGGATCATCCCCGGGTGGTGGGGGATGTGGGGATGGCGGGGGTCGCCATCGACTCCATCCTGGATATGGAGATCCTCTTCGACGGCATCCCGCTCGACCGGATGAGTGTGTCGATGACCATGAACGGTGCCGTGCTGCCGGTCATGGCTCTCTATATCGTCGCCGCCGAAGAGCAGGGGGTGGCGCAGGAGAAGCTCAGCGGGACGATCCAAAACGACATTCTCAAAGAGTTCATGGTGCGCAACACCTTTATCTACCCGCCGGCACCGTCGATGCGCATCGTGGCCGACATCCTCTCCTATGCCGCCCGCCACATGCCCAGGTTCAACAGCATCTCGATCTCGGGTTACCACATGCAGGAAGCGGGGGCGACGGCGGACATGGAGCTGGCCTACACCCTGGCCAACGGGCTCGAATATGTGCGCACCGGTCTGGCCGCGGGTCTCGATGTCGACGACTTTGCGCCCCGGCTGTCGTTCTTCTGGGGCACAGGGATGGACTTCTACATGGAGGTCGCCAAGCTGCGGGCGGCACGTCTGCTCTGGGCGCAGCTGATGCGGCAGTTCGAGCCGCAGGATCCCAGGTCCCTCATGCTCCGCACCCATTGTCAGACTTCCGGATGGTCGCTGACCGCCCAGGACGTGATGAACAACGTGGTGCGGACCTGTGTCGAGGCGATGGCGGCCACCCAGGGGCACACCCAATCGCTGCATACCAACTCCTTCGACGAGGCCCTGGCCCTGCCCACCGACTTCTCGGCCCGGATCTCCCGCAACACCCAGCTCCAGCTCCAGCAGGAGACCGATACCTGCTGGTCGGTCGATCCCTGGGGTGGGAGCTACTTTGTCGAGCGGCTCACCCGTGAGCTGGCAGCGCGGGCCCGGCACCATATCGACGAGGTGGAGGAGATGGGTGGGATGGTCAGGGCGATCGAGGCCGGGCTGCCCAAGCTGCGCATCGAGGAGGCCGCCGCCCGCAGCCAGGCGCGGATCGACTCGGGGCACCAGGTGATTGTGGGTGTCAACAAGTATCGCCCCGCCGGCGAGGAGACGGTCGAGGTGCTGGCGGTGGACAACGTCAGGGTGCGAGAGGCCCAGCTCGAGCGTCTGGCGCGTCTGAAGGCCGAGCGCGACGCCGAATCGGTGGCGGCGGCGCTGGCGGCCCTGACCGCAAGTGCCGAGAGCGGCGACGGCAATCTGCTCTCGCTGGCGGTCGATGCGGCTCGCTCCCGGGCCACTGTCGGCGAGATCTCCGAGGCGCTATCCAAGGTCTTTGGCCGCCACCAGGCGGTGATTCGATCGATCGGTGGGGTGTACAGTAGGGAAGTGGGTGAGATGAGCGACGTCGTTACCAGAGTCCGCCGACGGGTGGAGGGTTTTCTGGCCGCCGAGGGGCGGCGGCCGCGAATCCTGGTCGCCAAGATCGGCCAGGACGGGCACGACCGGGGTCAGAAGGTCATCGCCACCGCCTTTTCGGATCTGGGATTCGACGTCGACATCGGGCCGCTCTTTCAGACCCCCGAGGAGTCGGCGAGGCAGGCGGTGGAGAACGACGTCCACATCGTCGGTGTCAGTACCCTGGCCGCGGGGCACCAGACCATGGTGCCGGCGCTACGGCAAGAGCTCGATCGTCTGGGACGGACCGACATCCTCATCGTCGTTGGTGGGGTGATCCCGCCGCAGGATCACGCCGCCGTCGAGGCTGCCGGTGCGGTGGCGATCTTTGGCCCGGGGACGGTGATCACCGAGGCCGCCGAGGATCTGTTGGATCGCCTCGAGACACCAGAGAGCGAATAGCGGGCGAGCCATGCAGGCTAGCAGCGGCAATCTCACCATCGAAGACCATGTGCGGGGAATCCGGGAGTCCGATCGGGGTGTCCTCGCCCGCGCCATCACCCTGGTCGAGAGCCGCAAGCCCGAGGACATGGCGCTGGCGCAGGAGCTCCTGGCTCGGCTGCTGGCGCACACGGGCGATGCCGTTCGAGTCGGTATCACCGGGATTCCAGGGGTCGGCAAGAGCACCTTTGTCGATGCCCTGGGCACCCAGCTGATCGACGACGGTCACCGGGTGGCGGTGCTTGCCGTCGATCCTTCGAGCTCGGTCTCCGGTGGCAGCATCCTGGGCGACAAGAGCCGGATGCCCAGTCTGGCGGCGGCCGAAGAGGCCTTTATCCGGCCCTCACCAAGCGCTCTCAGCCTCGGCGGTGTCACCCGGCGCACGCGGGAGACCATGCTGCTCTGCGAGGCCGCCGGATTCGACGTCATCCTGGTGGAGACGGTGGGGGTCGGACAGTCGGAGACCATGGTCGCGGACATGGTCGACTTTTTCTTGGTGCTGGTGCTCGCCGGCGCCGGTGACGAGCTCCAGGGGATCAAGAAGGGGATTATCGAGCTGGCGGACCTGGTAGCCGTCAACAAGGCCGACGGTGACAACCTGGAGCGGGCCCAGCTGGCCCAACGGGACTACGCCGCGGCGCGGCGCTATCTTGGTGCGAGATCGACCTCCTGGGAGCCACAAGTAGTGACGGTGAGTGCGCTCACCGGTGCCGGCATGGCCGAGCTGTGGGAGCTGGTCGAGGAACATCACAGTCTCCTGGTCTCCTCCGGCGAGCTCGAGGAGCGACGGCGACATCAGCTCGGTCGCTGGATGTGGTCGCTGATCGAGGAGAAGCTCCTCGACTCTTTCCGCCAGCACCCCGAGGTCACCGAGCGACTGGCGGAGCTCGAGCGCGCCGTCGCCGCAGGGACCGTGACCCCGACCCAGGCCGCAACCGAGCTGCTGACCGCCTTCCAGCCACCTCGTTGACAGCTGCCTGCCCGAGCCGATACGTTGAGCGGTGCAAGGGGCCGCTCGAGTGCGAGCCGCCTCGTGCTGAAGAAGCGAGAAAGGTGAGAGGTTCTTTGAGATGAGGGTAGCTTGGGGATGAGCACCCGTCGACAGGCCCGGGAGATGGCTCTCCAGATGCTCTATCAGAGCGATGTGGGGGGTGCCGAGGGGGAGCAGGTGCTGGCGGGGTTTCGGCCGACAGAATACTCGGCCGGGCCGGCGGACGATGATCCATCAAGCCCGGATCTCAGGCGCGGCGGCAACGAAGCGGAGCGGGCCTTCAACTACGCCCGGTCCCTGGTGGAAGGCACGCTCAGCCATCGACAGGAGATCGACGAGCTCATCCGGCAACAGGCGGAGCACTGGCGACTGGAGCGCATGCCGCCGGTAGACCGCAACATCCTACGCCTGGCGGTGTACGAGTTTCTCTACCAAACCGATGTGCCGAAGCTGGTGATTCTGGATGAGGCCATCGAGCTGGCGAAAGAGTTCGGCTCGGAGCAGTCGGGGCGGTTTGTAAACGGATTGCTCGATGGCATTCTCAAGCGCCACTCATTCCCCGGTACTCTCACCTGAAATGGAGGTCAAAGGCTTGAAGAAGATTCTCATGTTGGCGTCGGTCCTCGGTGTGGTCGCGGCGATGGCGGGCTGCGGCTATGGGCTCATCGGGAGCGCCAGCACGCTCCCCGAGGACATCGAGTCGATCTTTGTCGAGCCGCTGAAGAATCGGACCACCAGACCGCAGATCGAGCTGACCATGACCCGCGCCATCATCAACGAGCTGGTGACCCGCCGACGCTTTACCATTGCTCCCAACCGGGAGAGTGCCGACGCCGTGCTGAGCGGCGAGCTGACTTCGTTCACCGTACGGCCGGTGACCTTCGATCCCCAGGGCAGAGCTGAGGAGTGGCAGATCGCCATCCGCGCCGACATGAGCTTTGCGCGGACCGATAATGACGAGGTTATCTGGGAGCAGCCGCTGTACAACTTCCGCGACAACTACGAGCTCGAGCTGGACGAGGCCACGGTCTTCGACCCCGAGGATCGGACCATTCAGATCGTGTCGGTGGATTTTGCCCAGACGCTGGTGATTGATTTGTTGGAGGGGTTTTAGCCCCCACCCACCCCGGCCGGCACGGGGGCCGGCCGCATCGAGACGCCTCTACGCTGAGATCTGTTTTACGGACCTGACCAGGCGGGACTTGCTGCGGGCGGCGGCCCTGCGGTGGATGATTTTCTTCTGCGCGGTGCGATCGATCAGGCTGAGGGTTCCGGGCAGGAGCTCCTCGGCTTTGTTCTTGTCGCCGTCGGCGATGACGTTGCGCAGCTCCTTGACCGCTGACCGCATCCGCGAGCGCTCGGCTCGATTGCGCGACCGCTGCCGAAGGGTCAGTCGGATCCTCTTTTCAGCCGATTTGATATTTGCCATCGTGTCCTCTCTCTGACCTACCTACTGACGAAAAACAAGCGCCGCACTCACGTGCGACGCGGTTGAAGTCTAGCGGCAACCCTACGGACCGTCAATACCCAGGTCGCGCAGTCGCTGTCGGGCGAGATTCGCCTCGTCGGTGCTGGGGAACTCCCGGATCACATGCTGCAGCTGGACCACGCCCTGCTCGCGCTGGCCGAGCTCCAGGTAGGCGTAGCCCTTCTTGAGCAGGGCGCTGGCCAGCTTGTCGCTGCGTGGGTAACGACGCAGAATGCCGTCGAACTCCCGGATGGCCTGCTGATATTTGCCCTGGCTGTAGTACGACTCGCCGATCCAGTAGGAGGCGTTATCCGCCAACTCGGTGTCGGGGAAGGACTCCAGGTACTGGCGAAAGCCCAGCACGGCCAGATCGTAGTTGCCCCGCAGGTAGTCGTTGTAGGCGGTTTGGTAGAGCGACTGGGGATCGGAGGTGGGGGCCACGGGCTGTGAGCCTCCGCCGTCTCCCGCCCCGGCCCCCAGGGCCGACCTGACCGCCTTGAGCTCTTGATTGGTGGCGGCGATCTGTTGGGACAGCTGAGCCAAGCGGAAGTTGGTGTCCTCGAGATTGGCCTGCAGCTGATCGATCTGCGCCGACAGCCCTTGCACCGCCACCTGCACATCGGCTTCGGACTTGAGGAGCGACTGGGTTTGAGAGGCGATCTCGTCTCTGAGATCGGTGACCTCCTCCTTGCTGGAGGTCTGTTTCTGCAGCTGGAGAACCTGCCGCTGTATGTCGCTCAACTGCGCCTGGATATCCTCGATGTCACGGCCCGAGACACAGCCGATCAGCAAGAACGCGGCTGGCAGCAGGAGACTACCGGCTAGCTGACGATGGCTCACGCTTGGCAACTTCCCATCGGTTCTAGGAACGGCCGGTGATCACGAAGTGAGCCCGACGGTTCCGCCACCAGCAGCTCTCGGTGGCGACCGTACAAACAGGCCGCTCCTCGCCAAAGCTGATGGTCTTGATGTTGTCCATCCTGGCGCCCAGCGAGGTCAGGTAGTTGCTCGAGGCGCTGGCACGACGATCCCCCAGGGCGAGGTTGTAGTCGTTCGTACCGCGCTCGTCGCAGTGACCCTCGATGGTAAACGTGAATTCCGGATGGGCCTTGAGAAACTCGGCGTTCTTGGCCAACCGCTCGCGAGATTCGGTCTTGAGCTCGTACTTGTCGAAGTCGAAGTAGACATCTCCCAGCAGACCCTGCTGATAGGCATACTCCATGGCCTCGACGATGTCGCCGGCGAGAGGATCGGGCGTCTTGTCCGCTTGTGTGGAGGGCGCCGTCGGCCGGGCCACGTCCTCGGCCGGGGAGACCGTCGTCGTCTCGGTATCTACTGGTGCAGGGGCGGGCTTCTTCTTGGGGCAGCCCAGCATGATCACCGATAGCCCGAGCACACCGATCCATACCGTCACCATCAACTTGCGGTTCATAAGAGTCTCCTTCGAGCGTCTACTAGGTTTTTGATTCCCGTCAAGAGGCATCAATTCCGATGTCCGCCTTACTGTAGCAGAAGATTTCTCGAATCTTCAATAGCTTAGCAGGCTATTTCGGAAACCCGGACCACGAGGGTGAGAAGTTATTTCCATCCTTGGTCAGTTGCCGGATCCCGGAACCGTCCACTTCCATCCTGTAGACCTGGGTCCCGGAGGGGCTGTTCCTGCGTTTGGAGGTGAAAACGATCTGCCTGCCGTCGGGTGAGAACGACGGTGTTTCGTTGCTGCCCGGGCCGGAGGTGAGCAGCCGGCTCTCGAGCGTCACGACGTCGGTCAGCGCGATGTCGAACCGGCCCGATCGCCGCGAAGCGTAGGCGACACGGGTACCGTCAGGGCTCCAGGCGGCGCCGTCGTTGTAGTCACCATCGAAGGTAAGCCGGCGCAGATTGGCGCCCTCGGCGTCCATGACATAGATATTGGGGTTGCCGGCCCGGCTGGAAGTGAAGGCGATCTCTCTGCCCGACGGGCTCCACGCGGGGTTGGTATCGATACCGGATGAGTGGGTCAGCTGTCTGAGCCCCGTCCCGTCCCGGTTGGCGGCGAAAACCTCGGTGTTGCCGCCACCCATGGAGCGACCAAAGACGATTTTGCGTCCATCGGGAGAGAAGGAGGGTGAGATATTGAGCGAACCCTCGGTGACGACCGGCTGCTTGCGGCCGGTGGCCAGGTCGACGAGATAGATCCCCGGGGCGCCGGAAAAATAGGAGACATAGGCGATCGTGTCCCCGGCTCGACTCCAGTCGGGTGTCAGCGAGATCGATTTATGGGCGGTGACAGGGCGTTGGTTGGCCCCGTCGTAGTCCATGAGATAGATCTCCTTGAAGCCGCTTCGATCCGAGTAGAAGGCGATCTGGCTGAGGGCGACACCCTGACGGCCGCTGAGCGCCAGGATGATCTCGTCGGCAAACGTGTGCGCGATACGCCGCGCCACCGCGGGCGTGCCCCGGTAGCGCTTGCCGAGGATCGAGTCGCCGGTCTCCAGGTGGTACAGGCGGCCCTCGATTACCAACTTGTCGCCCTCCGGTCTGACGTCTACCTGCAGCACGAGCTCGTTCTGGAGCGAGCGGTAAAGCTCGAAATCCCTTGTCAGGTCTCCGGTCAAGGCGAGCACGGATAGATCCTCGGGGCCTTGCAGCCTGAAGACCCTGCTGCCCTCGAGGTCGGAGCGCAGCGTCCGGTCGATCTCGTCCGCAGCACCTCGCAGGTCGGGACCGAGCAGCGCAAGACCATCGAACTGCGGAATCGCGAGCCGGAATTGAGACCGCAACCGGCCCTCGAGCACGACGGTCACATCCTCCCCCCCGGGCACGGGCGGCTCTTGAGCCACGGCCAGCTGGGAGGCGGCCGCGATGGCTCCGGTCAGCAAGACCAGCAGCACGGCGGTCGGGATGTGGCGAATCGGCGATCGCTTCATGAGCGGTGTCCTCACTGTCTTCCTACCTGAGAATCAGGTTGACCCCCAGCGTGTCGTGCGAGTAGCTCTGGGGGAAACGGGGAAAAGGGGCGGCGAGCTGTACTGCCCGCAAGCCGGCCAGATCGAAGGAATTGTAGCCCGAGGAGCGAATGATTCGTACGTCGGAGATCTGACCGTCCCGGTTGATGCGAAAGTATACGACAGCTTCGACCCCGGAGCCGAGAGAGGGGCGCAGCCAGTTGGCGCTGATCAGGGCCAGCATCTGGTCGATGTAGTAGCTGTAGACAAAGTCCGGATTGTCCAGGCCGCCGACAGCCGCACCAAAGGCCGAGGTTCCCAGGGAGCTGCCGGTGGGGGAGCCCATCCGCTGCTTGGGTTCGGCGGGACTCGGTGCCGGTTTGGGCTCAGTCTCCGTTTTGGAGGGCTCGGGTTTGCTCGGTTTGCTGGCTGCTTTGGTGGGCTCCGGCAGACTCACGGTCTCGTGCTGGGGCTCGGGAGCCGCCGGCTCGTCGGCTGGTGGTGTCGGCTCCGGTCGCTGCACACCGAGAGCCTGGACCGGAACGATCTGCACGGCGACAAACTCGAAGGGCTCCTGGGAGCTGGCTCCCACCAGCGGCACCAGGAAAAACGAGCTGGCCAAAACGGCATGGAGCACGACAGCGGTTAGAAAGCTCTTCCAACGGCGACCCGTGGCTTCGGGCCGCCTGGAGCGTAGGGAGAGGACCTGATCGACGGAGACTTCCAAGGATCTTTTCTCTACGGCTGACTCAGGGTCGTTCGGTCACCATTCCGACCTGTCGGATGCCGCCGCGATTGAGGATGTCGAGCACCTCGATGATCGTGCCATAGGGCAGATCCCGGTCACCCTTGAGAAACACCGCCTCGTCGCCACGGGCCTCGATGAGTGGGGTGAGTCTCTCCATGAGCTGGCTCAGGTGAATGGGCTCGTCCTGGACGTAGACCAGACCGTCACGGTTGATCGACAGGATCAAGGGGTCGTCGATCCTGAGCTGCATGGCGTCGGCCTCGGCCTTGGGCAGAGCCACCTCGACTCCCTGGTGCAACATCGGTGCCGTGATCATAAAGATGATCAGCAGCACCAGCATCACATCGACCAGGGGGGTAACGTTGATGTCGGCCAATACCGCATCGTCGGTCTGATCGCCGCCAAATCCGGTTGCAAAAGGCATCTCAGGTGAAGTTCCTTTCGGCCAGGTTGATGAACTCGAGGGTGAAGTCGGACATCTCTCCCCGATACTGGCGAATCCGGTAGGAGAAGTAGTTGTAGGCCATCAGCGCCGGGATGGCGGCCGCCAGACCGAGGGCGGTGTTGATGAGGGCTTCGGCGATGCCTGGCGCCACCGCCACCAAGGAGGTCGAGCCGGTAACGGCGATCTCCCTGAAGGCGATCATGATTCCCCACACCGTCCCAAAGAGACCGATAAAGGGGCTGGCGGCGGCGGTAGTGGCCAGAAAGCCGGTGCCGCGACTCAGCTGGGTAATCTCGACCGTCATCGCCCGGCGCAACGTCCGCTCGAGGGCGTCCAGCGACTTGATGCGGTAGACCTGCTCCTGCCCGGCGGCCTGCTCGTGAGCCAAGGCTTTGACCTGGACATCAAGCTCGACATGACCGGAGCGAAACAGCCCCACCAGCGGGGAGCTGCCGAGCCTGTCGGTCATGCTCTGCACCTCGCTAAAACGCTGGCTGTGGCGAAAGACGTCGAGAAACTTGCGAGTGTGGACTTCGGCGCGTCGGAATTGAAAGAACTTGGAGATCATGATCGTCCAGGAGCCCAGCGACAGGCCGATCAGGGTGCCGGCCACGAGCCAGCCCATCGGGCCCAGCTCGGAGAACATCTGCAAGATGCCCGGTCGCGAGAGCCCTTCCAATTGCACGAGGAGAAAGATTGATCGCAGCAGCATATTCGGCGGCTCCAGAAGGTAGCACGGGGAACAAACCCTGTCTAGCAGGCCGGTTCTCGACGCCTGAAGATGTTAGCGCCGACGGCGCTTGGCGCGCCGCTGTGCGTGCTACAATCTCGATGCCGCAGTGCGGCGTATGAGGAGGGAAGCCAATGAAGATTGCTGTTTGTATCAAGCAGGTCCCCGAGTCCGAGGCGCGGCTCCGCGTCGCGTCCGACGGCAAGTGGGTCGATGAAGAGGACCTCGCTTTCGTCGTTAACGAGAGCGACGAGTACGCCCTGGAGGAGGGTCTCACCATTGCGGAGAAGACCGGCGGCGAGGTCGTGGTCTTCAGCCTGGGACCCGAGCGGGTCCGAGAGGCGCTGCGCAAGGGGTTGGCTCTTGGTGCCAGCCGCGCCGTCCATCTGAGCGACCCGGCCTTTCTCGGTGGCGACGCCCTGGCGACCGGTCGCGCCTTGGCGGCGGCGCTGGCCCAGGAGGAGGAGCCGTTCGATCTGGTCCTGACCGGCTCGCAATCCGACGACGCGGGGTACGGCTCGACCGGCTCCGTGCTCGCCGGTCATCTCGGCTGGCCCCATGCCTGGCTGGTCATGGGTGTCGAGGTGGAAGAGGGAGAGAAGACCGCCAAGGTAAAACGCGAGATGGAGAGTGGCATGAACGAGATCTTCCGTCTCGGGCTGCCCGCGGTATTGGAGATCCAGGCCGGCATAAACCAGCCGCGCTACGCCTCCCTCAAGGGCATCATGCAGGCCAAGAAAAAAGAGATCCGTGAGACCGGGCCCGATGATCTGGGGCTGACGGCGGCAGACGTCGGTGCCGCCGGCTCGCGCCTGGAGATCCTCTCGGTGGCGTTCCCGGAGACGGGTAAGGCGGCAGAGATCTTCGAGGGCGATCCGGCCGCGGCGGCAGCCCAGCTGGTCGAGAAACTGCAGAAGGAAGCGAGGGTGCTCTGATGGCGAAAAAGATCTGGGTGGTCCTGCAGCAACGTGACGGCAAGCTCCACCGGATGTCGTGGGAGGCCGTTGTCGCCGGTCAGAAGCTGGCCGAGCTCGAGGGCGGGGAGGTGGCGGCGGTGATTCTGGGGAGCGGCCTGGAGGCCTGCGCCGAGGAGTTGGCGTCGACGGCTCTGGCGGCCGTCCACCTGGTGGACAACGAGGCTCTCGCCACCTACACCCCGGGGCCATTCATTAGTGCATTGGCTGCCGCGATCGAGGCGGAGAAGCCGGATCTGGTGGTCTTTCCCCACACCTATCAATCGGTCGACTTCGTGCCGCGGCTGGCCCAGACCGTGGGCGCCGCTCTCGTCCCCGAGGTCACCGATTTCGAGCTGGCCGACGAAGGGCTTGTCTTCCGCCGGCCGATCATGGCCGGCAAGCTCGAAGCGCGGGTGCGGGCGAAGGGTGAGGGTACGGTGGTGATCTCGGTGCAGTCCGGGGCGTTCTCGCCCGACGAATTACAATCCGGATCGTCGTCGGTGCAGCCTCTGAAGATCCATCTGCCCGAGCTGTCAGCCGATCGAGAGATTCTCGGGGTGGAAGACGTGGGTGGTGAGCAGGTCGATCTGTCGCAGTCGGAGATCGTCGTGGCGGTGGGTCGGGGCATCGGCGGCGCCGACAACATGGGCATTATCGAAGAGCTGGCTGGAGCTCTGGGCGGAGAGATCGGCGCCAGCCGACCCGTTATCGACAGTGGCTGGCTGCCGAGGGATCGGCAGATCGGCTCCAGCGGGCAGACCGTGGCCCCAAAGCTATATCTGGCGGCCGGTATCTCCGGAGCCATCCAACATCTGGTGGGGATGAAGGGCTCCAAGGTGATCGTGGCCATCAACAAGGACGCGACCGCGCCGATATTTGGCATTGCCCGGTACGGCATCGTGGGTGACCTGCACGAGATCGTGCCGGCGCTGACCGCGGCGATCCGCGAGGCCAAGGCGGAGTAGAAGAGGCGAAGCTAAAGGGTCGAGCGGCGCCGGAGCTCGTAAAGGACGAGCGAAGCAGCGACGGTGGCGTTGAGCGACTCGACCGGCTCGGCCACCGGGATGGTCAGCCGGAGGTCGGCGCGCGCCACCAGCTTGTCTGCAAGACCGGGACCTTCGGCACCGACCGCCAGCACCACCGGCCGGCGCAGGGTGGCCTGATCGAGCGATTCTCCACCGCGGGGTACCAGGGCGATCCAGAAGGGGGGCGATTCTTCGAGATGCCCGTCCAGAGCCTCGAGCTCGGTGCCAACGGCCACCGGGATGCGCAGCAGGCTGCCTGCCGAGGCCCGTAGGGCGCGTGGGTGGTTGGGATCGACGGTGCCGGGGGCCAGCGCCATGCCGGTCGCGTCGAACGCTTCGGCGGTGCGGGCCAGGGCGCCGAGATTTCCCGGGTCCTGCAGCCGGTCGACGTAGAGATAGAGACCGTCGGCGGCGCGTGGGAGACTCTCGGGGCCGCCTCGGGGTAGCTGAAGCAGGGCCAGAGCCCCCCTCGGTGAGTCGGAATCGGTGAGACTATCGAGCAGCTCCGGCGCGATCTGGGTCGGCTCTGCAGGCAGAACGGCGCTCAACTTCCGCCCTTCGGGCCGGTCCCAGAATTCGGGGGTGACCAGGACCAACTCCGGCTGGTGACCCGCCACCAGGGCCTCGTGGATGAGATGAGGTCCTTCGAGAAGGGCATGATCGCCTTTACACCGCCGCAGTCGACGAATATTCTTAAACGTCCGGTTTTGACGACTATCGATCATGCAAAGAGATCTTAGGGCCTTCTGGAGCCGCTTCCAAGCCGGCATCGAAGTGGCGGTAGCCAGCTCCGCTCCCGACAAGCTGTTGGGAGTGCGAGACGGCTTTCTGCGCTGCTTCCACGACGGCCTTGGTAGACCCATCCCGATCGCCGTCGTGCCCCACCAGGACGGCAACGAGCGGCTCGGTCTGCCCATGTCCGACGAGGAGACCATCCTGCTCGCCCGGCGGCGCGCCACCGAGCTGCGGGAAGAGTTGGGTGCCACCTATCACTTCTATGTCGGCACCGAGGGCGGGCTCCACTCTCTCGAGGTGGACGGCAAGATGCACTATTTCGTCAGCAGCTGGACGGTCATCGTCGGTCTCGCCGGCGAGGCCTGGGGGGCCAGTGGCTCGGTCGAGATCCCGCAGCGCCTCATCGAGGGGCTCGATGACCATCAGATCCCGTTTGCCATTCCAGGGACGCGGCGCAAGGGTGGCATGACCAGCTCCATCACCGGGGGTCTGGAGACGCGGCGGAGCGCGGTTGCCGTCTCCACCTTCAACGCGCTGTCGACAGTCCTCTACGGTATCCTCGAAAGCCACCCCCTGCGACGCTCCTGAGTCTCATCTGGCAATTGTCCGGCCGCTTTTCTGGGGGCTCTGATAAGATCTCCAGACTTGGCGAAGGGGAACAATGACGAACTCTGAGGTCTATCTCTTTACATCCGAATCGGTGACCGAGGGCCACCCGGACAAGGTCGCCGACCAGATTTCCGACGCCGTTCTCGACGCGGTCCTGAGCCAGGATCCGAACGGTAGAGTGGCGGTCGAGACCCTGGTCAACACCGGTCTGGTATTTGTCGCCGGCGAGATCACCACCAACGCCATCCTCGACTACGCGGCCATCGCCAGGGACACGATTCGGCGGGTGGGCTATACCGATCCCGAATACGGCTTCGATGCCGACAGCTGCGCCGTGATCAACGCCGTCGAGCCCCAGTCACTCGATATCTCCAGGGGTGTGGACACCGGTGGGGCAGGGGACCAGGGGCTGATGTTCGGGTATGCCTGCCGCGAGACCCCTCAGTTGATGCCGCTGCCGATCATGCTGGCCCATGGCCTCACCCTCAAGTTGGCCGAGGTCCGCAAGGCGGGCGAGGTCGGCGGCTTGAGACCCGACGGCAAGAGCCAGGTGACGGTCGAATACGACCAGGACCAGCAACCGGTGCGGGTACACACCGTGGTCGTCTCCACCCAACACGATCCGGATCTGGAACACGACGACCTGCGCGAGTTGGTGATCGAGAAGATCATCCACCAGGCCGTGCCGGCGGAGCTCATCGACGCCGAAACCATATTTCACGTCAACCCGACCGGTCGGTTTGTCACCGGTGGTCCCAAGGGGGATTGCGGGCTGACCGGCCGCAAGATCATCGTCGACACCTATGGCGGTGTCTCGAGCCATGGTGGTGGGGCCTTCTCGGGGAAGGACCCGACCAAAGTCGACCGCTCGGCCAGCTACATGGCCAGACACATTGCCAAGAACCTGGTGGCCGCGGAGCTGGCCGATCGCATCGCCGTGCAGCTGGCCTACGCCATCGGCGTGGCCGATCCGGTCTCGGTCCACGTCGAGACCTACGGCACCGGCAGGGTGTCCGACCGCCGGCTCGAAGCCCTAATCCGCGAAGCCTTCCCACTGACCCCGGTGGGGATCATCGAGCACCTCGAGCTCCGCCGACCAATCTACAGCAAGACCGCCGCCTACGGTCACTTCGGCCGCGAAGAGCCCGAGTTCACCTGGGAAGCCACCGACAGGGCCGCCGAGCTACGCGCCACCGCCGAGCAGAACGGCGCGGTATCCCTCTCCTCGACCGGCTAGAAGTTCGTCCGAGTAACTCGCGCAGAAGTCTCCGACTTATTTGCATCTCTCTATTTGACGAGGCCTGGGTGTGGGAGTACCCTGGTTATCGTAGGTATTTGATACAGAGAAGTCGTGGCGGGGGGCAAAGCGGCTTCTCATCGAGAGGTTGGGAGGGGCGAACGTGTCTATGCCGATAGGGGGAACAGAATGGAGGGACCTGCCTGGTGGCTCTAGGGGCCACCATCGGCCGGAGGGAACCACTTTCTAGTCCAGTCTGGTTCGGCTCCCTTGCAGTGCGGCCGCCGGCCGTCGCGGCGCCCGTCCGCGTGTGGGTACTGGTTGCAGTGCTGGTCGGGGCGCTTGCCGGGCCCTCACTCTCGATCGCTCAGTTGATCTGCAACGATCCACCCGAGGCATTCTCCAGCGGCATCCCAGCGAGTTGGTCGGTTGTCCAGGCCCAGGGCCCTGCTTGGACCGGGCGCGGCGCCTGTCAGGAGAAAGGCAACTTCACCGGTGCCGGGGGCAACGCGGCTTGTGTATCGAGCGATCTGGCCGGTCCGGCGCCATTTGCCACAGAGCTCCGCAGCCCTATATTCGATCTTTCGGGCACAGCCGCCGTTTCTCTCCGCTTCGACGCCAACTACCAGAGCTTCGCCGCCACGGACTCTCTTGAAATCGATCTGAGCTCCGACGGCGGAGCCACCTGGGTCACGCTGCGGCGCTGGGGAGAAGACCATGGTGCCTTTCGCTCCTTGCCGGGAGAGACAGCCGAGATCGATCTCTCTGCCTATGCCGGTCTCGCCAACCTCATGCTGCGGTGGCGGTACTTCGATGCCGACGCCGAGGCCTTCGGATGGTACGCACAGATCGACGACGTCAGGCTGATCTGCGATTCGCTGCCGATCTGCAGTAGCCCGCCTATATCCGGCATCGTCGCCGACGGCGGCTTCGAGGCGGGCACCGGAAGCGGCGCCTGGGCCGAGTCCTCCACCGCCTTCGGATCACCTCTCTGCACCACCTCGACCTGTGGCCTGGAAGGGGCCCGAAGTGGTGATGGTTGGGCCTTCCTCGGTGGAGTCACCGGCGCAGCCGAGGTCTCCTCCCTCGAGCAGAGCATTGTCATCGAGCCGGGCATCGCTACTCTGGCCTTCTATCTGTGGATCCCCGAGGCCAGCGGCAACAGCTCGGATGTGCTGCGGGTGCTGATCGACGACCAGCCACTGCTCGAGGTTGCTGAGCATCACTCCTCCTACAGATCGGGCTACCGACGGGTCGAAGTGAACTTGTCGGCCTTTGCCGACGGTGGCAGCCACGCTCTGCGATTCGAAGCGATCACCAGCGGCTCATCTTCTGGTACGAACTTCTATCTCGATGATGTGGCTTTCGAAGTCTGCGGCGGGGTGTCGTCACAACCCGAGATCACGGTTGCTGACGTTGATGTCATTGAAGGCAACACCGGCTTCTCGGCAGCGGTCTTCACGATTCGTCTCCTTTCGCCTACCACCGAAGTGGTCACCGTCGACTTCGCCACCGCCGACGAGACGGCGACGGCGGGGTCCGACTACGAGGCGGTTTCAGGGTCGGCGACCTTTGCGGTGGGGGAGACCGAACGAGAGATCTCAGTGCCCGTATTCGGCGAGTTCGATATCGAAGACAACGAGAGCTTTGTTCTGAATCTGTCGAATCCGCTCAACGCTACCCTGTTGAGAGCTCGAGCCACGGGTCTGATCCGCGATGACGACACACCGGCCCAGATCTCCATTGGCGATGTTGTGGTTCACGAAAGCGACCTGGGAACGGTCGATGCCCTCTTCGAGGCTGTGCTCTCCGAGCCGTCCGAGGAGATCATCACCGTCGACTTCGTCACCGCCGAGGGGACGGCCACGGCTGGCGCAGACTACATCGCCCAGTCGGGAATTCTCACCTTCTCGCCGGGAACCACGACGACGTCCGTGACCATCCGGGTAGTGGGCGACGACGAACCCGAGCCACCCGAAACGTTTTTTGTGGTGCTCACCAATCCGATCAACTCGGTTGTCGCCGACGCAGAAGGCCAGGCAACGATCACCAACGACGACGATCCACCGGCGATCTCCATCTCCGACACCTCGGTGGTGGAAGGAGATGCTGGCACGGTCGAGGCCGTATTTGATCTCACCTTATCGTTTGCCTCGCACGAGACCATCACGGTGGGCTTTGCCACTCAGGATGAGACGGCGCTGGCCGGCGAGGACTACGCGGCCGCCGCGGCCGCCGTGTCATTCGATCCCGGACAGACGGTAGCAACTCTGGCCGTGATCATTCGGCCGGACGGTGAACAAGAGGATGACGAGATCTTCTCTGTATCCCTTGTTGACCCCCTCAACGCGACTATCGAAAGCGGCACCGCCTCGGCCACCATCGTCGACGACGACCTTCCTGACGGTCTTTGCCTGGGTGGAGAGCTCCTGGCAAACGGCAGCTTCGAGCTCCAAGAACAGAGTGGAGATCCTTCGAACTGGCTGACGGTCGCCGGCAGTTGGATCCGTGTGACCCCACCACTCGAGGCAGTCGATGGCGTCTATGCGGCGGGGGCGGGTCCAGCACCCGTGGCAGAGCTGGCACAGGACATCAATGTCTCCGCCTATGCCGGAGCGATTGCGGGCGGCGAGCAGTCTTTCCGACTCGAGGGGTACGTGCTGTCGGCAGACACCTCACCGGCCGACGGCACGCGGGTGGTCGTCGAATACCGAGACCAGGACGATCTCACGGTCCTGGACGCTTTCGACTCGGGGGAGATCACGAGTGTCTCCGGCTGGCACCTGATCTCCGACATCCGCCCGGCTCCTGCAGAAACCGGCTGGATCCGGGTACGCCTCATCAGCACGCGCTATGAAGGCAGCGGTAACGAGACCTTCTACGACGCCTTCTCGCTGCGCGCCACCAAGCTCCCGGCTCTCGAGACCAGCGATGTGACGGTGGTCGAAGGCGCCGCGGGACCGGTGGACGCCGTCTTCGATCTCACCCTGTCCTGCGGCAGCCATGAAGAGATCACCGTTGACGTGACCACCACGGACGGCTCGGCAACTGCGGGCGCCGACTATCTGAGCCAGGCGGTGGCGGCCACATTCGCGGCCGGCGAGCGCCTGCAGTCGGTAGCTGTTCCAGTTCTCGACGACACCATTACCGAGCGCGACGAGACCTTTGCTCTCGAGCTGGCAAACGCCTCGGGTGCTGTGACCGAGACGCCATCGGTTACCGGCACCATCCTCGATGCTTTGGTACCGACGGTGTTGATCAGCGACGCGTCGGTCCTCGAAGGGGATGTCGGCAGCGTTTTGGCGGCCTTTGCCGTCACGCTGTCGGCCCCCTTCACTTTTGATGTCCTGATCAATTACGCCTCTGCCGACGGCACTGCCTACGCCGGGAGTGACTACCAACCGGTCGCCGGCAAGCTCACCGTCGATGCGGGAGAGGCCGTTGGGGAGATCCTGGTGCCGGTCCTGGGCGACGAGGTGAGCGAAGGACCGGAGGATTTTTTCCTCCATCTCTCTTCGCCGGTGAATGCTCTCCTGGGCAATGCGACCGCACACGGCCTTATCGAGAATGACGATGCCGTGCCGATGCTGTCAATCGAGAACGGCTCAGCACCGGAAGGTGATAAGGGCGAAGGAGTAGTTCGAGTTCCGGTGCGACTCTCGACACACACCGACCGCGTGGTGACGGTGGACTTCCAGACGAGTCCCGTGGACACCGCCTACAAGGGTCTCGACTTCGAGCCGGTCTCCGGGACGGTAAACATTCCAATAGGCGAGACGCTGACCTACGTGGACGTCCCGGTCTATGGCGACACGCTCCCCGAGGGGGACGAAAGAGTTCGGGTCACTCTGGGCAATCCGGTCAATGCCGCCCTGGCGGAACGAGAGGCATACGCCGTGATTCTCGAGGACGACGCCGAGTGCGTCGGCCCGAACCTTCTGCGAAACGGAGGCAACGAAGAGTCCTTCATCTCTGGACGCCCTCCCGGTTGGGAAGAGGTGAGCGGAAACTGGGAGCAGCGAGGTGGAAACAACCCCTTGCCTCTCGAAGGCCAATATTCATTCAGGCCGGACCCCTACGGTGGCGGGGTTCCAGAATGGGAGCTTCGGCAGGATATCGACGTCACAGGCTTCTCAGAAGCCATCGATGCTTCACAGCAGGAGTTCTTCTTCGAGGGCTATTTCAGAACCTTTGAAGGAGGTAACGCCAGAATCGACCTCGAGTATCTGGACGGCGCGGGTGACGTCCTGACGTCCCGCGCCATCGGCCCCATTCTGAGCGCCTATGAGTATCACCCCGTCATTCACCTCCAGTTGGCTCCGCTCGGGACCGAGGTGGTGCGGGTCCGGCTACGGGGCGGGACCAGTGGCTTCTACGACGCGCTGTCCCTGCGCCCGCTGGGAGCTCCAGCGCTGATTGTCGAAGACGTCACCGTAGGTGAGGGAGACGCCGAGAATCCGGCCGCGGGTTTGCCAATCTCGCTGACTTGCGCCGCAGAGGGTGATGTCAGCGTGGACTACAGCACCGCCGATGGAAGTGCAACAGTGGGCAACGACTATCTGGCGGCGGGCGGTCTAGTGACGATACCGGCAGGACAACTGGCTGCCACGGTAGAGATTTCGATTCTCGACGACACCGTCGAGGAGCCCACGGAGAGCTTTCTTGTCCATTTCGCGGCCGCCTCCGGTGCTTCCCTCGCTCGAGGCCAAGGGGTCGTCACCATCGTTGATGATGACGGTCTTCCCTCTATCTCCATTGCCGATGGCAAGGCCTCGGAAGGCGATGAAGGCACACGCGGGATTTTCTTTACGGTGAGCTTGAGCCATCCGGCGAAGAGCGAGGTCAAGGTGGATTTTGCAACTGCCGATGGATCGGCCCTGGCGGACGAGGACTACCTGTCCGAGTCCGGAACGGTCGTCTTTGATACAGGAAGTCAAAGCCGGGACATCGTCTTGCAGGTCGTCGGCGACAGTGATCCTGAAGCAAACGAGACGTTCAGGGTGGACCTCAGCAATCCGCTCGGCGGGTCTCTAACCGATAGCAGCAGTGTAGGCATCATTCTGGATGACGACGCCGCAATATCGGTCTCGATCAACAATGTCACTCTGGAGGAGGAGGGGGACCGCGGAACCCGGGACGCCGTTCTGACCGTCACACTTTCAAAGCCGGTCTACAGCAGCGACGTTGGGATCGAGTTCGCCACGGTCGACAGCTCGGCCACGGCAGCATCCGATTACTTGCCCCTCTCCGGCACTCTCACCATTCCGCGGGGTCTGAGGCAGGGTCAGATTCGAGTTTCGATCGTTGGGGATCAGGTCTATGAGCCCGCTTGGAATGACACCGAGGGCTTTTCCGTCGCCCTGATGCGGGTGTCGCCGTCCGAGGTGGCAATTGCCGACGGCTCGGGGTGGGTATCGATCAAGGACGACGACCTGTTCATCAACCGATTCAAAACCGCAGCCCGTGGTGGCATGACCTTCACCGGTAACACCCTGGGCCTGAGTCGAGGGAGCGACACCGAGCCCGGAACCCAGGGCCGGATCGGTGTTTTCACAACTACCGACACAACACTCCAGCACGGCGACTACCCACCGGGTACCACCACCGACTGGACGCTCAACTCTTCGGCTGCGGTGCTCGATCTGCCTTCGGGCAGTCAAGTGCTTTACGCAGAGCTGATTTGGGGCGGCCTTGGGGCGGGTGTAGAGGCATACGCCGACGGTCCGGTAACACTGGTCACTCCAGAGGGGGCGCACAGCGTGTGGCCGGACCCGGAGGCCGATCGCGGTTCCGCTCAAGGACTCTATAGTCGATTCACCGAAGTCACCGAGCTCGTTGCAGCTGGTGGTGGCGGAACGTACGAAGTCCGTGGCGTGCCTGCCAGACTGCTGAACTACAACAGCGGTCTGCTCCATGCGGGTTGGACGCTGGCGGTGATTTATGGCGCTCCGGATCTGCCACTGAGGAACCTCTCCCTGATGACTGGGGGCAGGTACTGCAGTTACAACGGCCACTCCCAGAATAACCTCGTCGAGCCCGTGGACTACCTGGTACCTGCGAGTTGGCCCTTTACCGGTCATATGCATCTCAGTGCCGCTGAGGGAGATGCCAACGGAGCCGACCACCTCTGGCTCTACTCGCAGTCCCCGAGCAATGCCTCCTGGAATTGGGGCTACCGGCTTTCGGGCCCCAACAACGTTGTCGACAATTTCTTCGCCTCGCAGATCAACGACGATAATGGCCTTCTCGACACCCGTGGCACTTTCGGCGATCTGAACCACCAGCCGTGGTCCATGACCATTGGCGGTCGCCAGGGGTGGGATATCACCAACGTGCCCATCTCCCACATTCTCTTTGCTGGCGCCACCGGCGGCTACATTCAGGAAAGGTGTGACAACAGCCTGTTCCTGCACGCTTTGGGGTTCGAGGTCGAGACCGCGGCCGCCGTTTTCCCGAGTGAAGTCAAGACGGTGGACCGTACCTTCGCACGTGTCGGAGAGGCTCTCACGTATGCGGTGGAGCTTCGGAACGAGGGGACGGTAGTGGCCGAAGAGATCTTGTTCCACGACGCCCTCCCGACCGGACTCGAGCTCGTCTCAGACAGCCTTGGCGTCAACGGTGTGCCGGTTCCCTCGGCTGACCCGCAGATCGGTGTACCTCTGGGCACCATCGAGCCCGGGGCGAGCCTGCTTGTCACCTTCCAGGCCGAGATTGAAGACCTGCCATCCGAGGAGCTGCCCTCGGAATACAGCAACCGGGCGAGCTGGACCTACAAGTACCGGGAGGCACCCGACCAGCCGCTTGCAGTGGCGGAGGTCACCACCAACGAAGTCGTGACCTATAACGAGGATTCCGCCTTTCTGACGATCGAGGATGTGTCGATTACCGAAGGTGACTCTGGTCAGCCGGACGCCGTCTTCACTGTGACTCTGTCGTCACCTATCGGAGCCCCGGTGGTCGTCGACTTCGCCACGGTTGAGGGCACGGCGCTGCAGGGCACCGACTACCTGGCCGGGTCGGGTAGCCGGGTCTTTTTGCCCGGTGAGCTCGAAAAGACGATCGCGATATCCGTAGTCGACGACGGCTTGGCCGAGCTGACAGAGACCTTCTCGGTGGTGCTCACCAGCGAGAGCGGAGTGCGTTTCGCAAGGGACACAGCCACCGTCACCATCACCGACGATGACGGTTCCGCAGTGTCTATCAGCGACGTCCAGGTCATCGAGGGCAACAGCGGCTCGGTACTGGCCGTGTTCACGGTGATCAGCAGCAATGTCACCGGACAAGTCGTGACCGTCGATTATGTGACGGAGGATGGCTCGGCAACCGCCGGCAGCGACTATATCTCGCAGGCGAGCACCCTGGTCTTCGAGCCGGGACAGGCCGCGGCGAGTATCGCCATCGAGGTTCTCGGCGACTTGCTCGACGAAGGCAACGAACTGTTCGCGGTCCGTCTCGTGAGAGCTTCCAACTCCGATATCGATGACGATATCGGGGTCGCGTCCATCGTCGACGACGACGGGCCGGTCCCGGTCTCGGTGAGCGATGCCACCGTTTTCGAGGGCAACGAAGGCACCAGCCTGGCCGCCTTCACCGTCTCCATTCCGTTTCCTGTCGTTCATGACGTCACCGTCGATTTCGCGACCGCTGACGACTCTGCCCTCGCCGGTGTCGACTATCTTCCGGCGGCAGGAACGGTCACCGTTCCGGTGGGGGAGACCTCGGTGGCGTTCTCGGTGGAGATCATCGGCAATACAGACCAGAACCCGTCGCGGTCGTTCTTTGTCGACCTGTCGAATCCGGCGCCGCTCAACGTCACGCTGGGTGATGCGCGGGGCGTGGGCACCATCCTCGACGACGAGCCGTTACCTCGACTCTCCATCTCCGATGCGGAAGTCTCGGAGGGAGACGCCGGCACCGTTCAGGCGGTGTTCGAGATGGAGCTCAGTGATGCAAACATCGACGCCGTCTCGGTCGGGTTCGAGGCCTTCAACGGTACCGCACAGGCCGGCAGCGATTTCGTCGGCCGAACCGGAACCCTGACGCTTCAACCAGGCGAGATCTCCGCAACCATCACCGTCGATGTCAACGGCGACACAGTGGATGAAACCGACGAGAGCTTCTTCGTCCTGCTCTCGAGCCCTGCCAACGCATTCGTGTCTCGGTCCACGGGCGAAGCCCATATCGTCGACGACGATGACGACGGTACGTGCCTCGGGTCCAATCTGCTGGCCAACCCAGGCTGCGAGATGCGGCTAGTAGACGGCGAGATTCCAGCATGGACGGAAGTCTCCGGCCAGTGGGTTCCTCGCTCCAGGGATTCGTTCAATCCAAAGCCGATTGAGGCATTTGCCTACTTCGAGGGCGACAGAGTGAACATTCCCGAGCTCGCCCAGGATGTTGACGTCTCCATGTTCGCGGATGCCATCGACGGGGCCGGGCTCCAGTTTGCCTTCTCCGGCTATTCGCACCCGAGCTTCTCGGCTCCAACGTACTCGCGCATCGTCATCGAGTACCGCGATGAGACCAATAATGTGGTGCTCGTCAGCTACGACTCTGGCCAGCTTCTTGGCGGCGACTGGATTCCCTCTCAGGACACCCGTCTGGCGCCTGTTGGTACCCGCACCATCCGGGTGCGCCTCATCTGCGGCGGCAATGCGCACGCCAGCAAATGCCAATTCGACGGGTTGGCTCTGCGAATCGTCGGGACTCCGACGCTCGCGATAGACGACGTCTCCGTTCCCGAAGGCAACGGTGGATCCACCGCAGCAACCTTCGAGGCGGCCCTGTCGTGCGAGATGGCTGAGACGGTCAGCGCCGACTTCGCAACTCGGGATGGAAGCGCGATTACCGCCGAAGACTATGTGGCCACCACCGACACCTTGGAGTTTGCTCCTGGGGAGGTGAAGAAGACCATCGACGTCATCGTTCTGGGTGATACCGAGGAGGAGCCCGACGAGGTCTTCTTCATCGAGCTTCGCCAGCCTGCCGGGGCGCCAATAGCGCGCCCTGAGGGCCGCGGGCTCATCACCAACGACGATGCCCCGGCCATGGACCTGGCCCTCTGTCTCGACGGCTCCGGCAGCCTGAGCCCCACCGATTGGCAGCTGCAGCTCGAAGGCCTCGCCCAGGCGGTGGAAGATCCGACTGTCGTGCCGCACAACAACACGGTGCGGGTCAGCGTCTTCCAGTTCACATCAGGCGCCGGGGTTGAAATTGCGCCGGTAGTCATCAATTCTGACAACGCGGAGGAGGTAGCGGCCCTTATCCGAACCCGGAGCCAAGCGGGTGGCAACACCGATCTCGAAGCCTGTATCGATCTGGCCACTGCTGTCATTGGCCAGCAGCTTCCCGTGAGCTCCAAGCAGGTTATCGATCTATCTACCGACGGCCGCCAGCGGGAGGGCGACGCCATCCGCGGTGCCAACGATGCTGTGGCTGCGGGAATCGACTCCATCAATGCCATCGGTGTCGGCAACGGGATCGACGTGGGATTTCTCGAAGCGATGGTCCGGCCGCAGCCTGCAGGTGGGCAAGACGGGTTTGTCGTCGTGGTGGCCGATTTTATTGAATACGTGAATGCGATCCGCGACAAGATTCGCCGCGAAGTCAGCCCCGATCTTCAGGTGACGATCGACGATGGCAAAGAGACCGCTGTTCCCGGCGATAACCACACCTATGTCGTGACCGTCGCCAATAACGGCTCGGGCGCGGTCACTCAGCTCGACTTGTCGGAATTCTTGCCGCCGGAGCTCCTCGAGCCGAGCTTCGAGACCAGCACGGGCTCCTTTGACAGCACTTCGGGGGAGTGGACCGATCTTCTCTTGGAGGGTGGCTCCGCGGTCCTGCTGACGGTCTCGGGTCG
>JBAUDS010000116.1:0-6240 GCA_049678185.1 Thermoanaerobaculia bacterium | reverse complement strand
CAAGGAGGCTTAGCTCTTCATCGTAGCTGGCGACTTTGGACACCAGTTGCGTCGTCTCGTCGGGATGACTATGACGGCTCGCCTCGTAATGCCGCCACAGGCTGCCAAAGTGCCGCACCCGCTCGGTCATATCGGGGGCTCGCACCTTGGCGCCGGTGCGCGATGCCCCCTCGGCGCGGAGCAGTTTGCGCGCCCGGTGCATCAGATTGTGGAGGTCCCAGCTCTCGGTGGCAAGCACCACCTCGTTCAACACGCGCTCGAACTCGTCGGTCAGTCCGGCGGCCTGCTTTCGCCTCTCCTCCCCCACCGGGGCCGGCTCGGCCAGCTTTTCCTCGACCTCGAGTGGTGGATGGATCGCCACCAGCGCTTGAGAGCCAAAGATGGTCTTCTTGTTGTAGTGGAGCCCCACGGGCAGGATCACCGGGTGGGGCGCCCCATCCGGTGTCAACTCAGCCGCGCGATAGTAGAGGTACGCGGCTCCCTTTTTGAGATTCTGAAGGTAGGGCTCGTCGTGGCTCAGTCCCTCCGGGAAGAGGGCCGAGTATCCCTGATCCGCAATGGCCTGGGCCAGAGCATCGATGCTCTGCCGGTTACTGGCCTGCCGTTCGGCATCCGCCGCCGCGTCCCGCATGTCGCTTCGCCGGTAGATCGGCACCATCCCGAGCTGGCGCATCATCCACCCCAGAAGCGGCCACTTGAAGATGCCGTGACGGGCACCAAAAACGATCGGTTTCGGAAAGTGGGTGAGAATCAGGGCCGCGTCCACCACGCCGTTGGGATGCCAGGAGAGGATCAAGCCGCCGGCATCGGCCGGCACGTTCCCCAACCCCGTGACTTCGATCCGTCGGAAGAAGACCCGCAGCAGCAGGCGGACAAAGCCGACGATGAGCTCACTGGTACGAGTCACGGATCTTGGAGCCCTCCCGCGGACAGCCCCCGGTCGACATCAGGTTATAGATTGAACCGACCCGGTGATTCTAGCGCGGGTTGCCCCACCGCCTGCGTCGGGGATATCCTCCGCCAATCCTACGGAGGCTCAGATGAGGTTCACTCTCAAGCACAGTCGTGATGTCATCGGCAACAAGATCGAGCTCAAGATCCTCCGGAGCGGGGCGCAGTTGATCGCCCAGGTAGACACCGAGCTCGACACCTTCAAGCTGGGTAGCGATCGCCTGTCGGAGCCATCGGTGCACTTCGAACGTCACTTCCGGCAAGCCGGTGAGGCCGGCCCGGGCATGGAGCACACCCTGGTAGTGAAAGCCACCGACACCGATGGCAACTCGGAAGTGGCCACCAAGATCTGGCTAGACGAGATCTAAGAGGGAGCCGGTCGGCGTCGGCGCCCTTCCCGCTCTTGAGTGCTTCACCTCATCGCTTCTCGAGATCGGACTAGCGACCGAAGCCGAGTTAGCCTGTCGCGCTATTGGTGGTCGCGTGGGATGGTGTCTTGCCAGGTCTTTTCTCGGAGGAGCTCGCCGTTCTCGAGAACCCGCCTCGTGTAGGTGTAGTAGAAATTCTCGAGGTCGCTGCGAAAGAGCAGCTCCGCCTCCCAGCTCAGGGTGCGGTTTTCGAGCTCGACTTCGATCCAGTGCTCACCACTCACCGAGGTTTTCTCGGGGTGGTCATCGGAGGTCTCGTGAACGATTTTCTCCCGGTACCGCTCGGTGCCCCAGGGATACCGCATCCCGCCACCATTCGTCGCCGTCACGCTGACCTCGCCGGTCTGTGGATTGCGATCGACCGATGAAATCTCACCATAACCCGAAGTCGTCCCCTCATCCAAGCTCTCGTAACCCGACAACTCGGGATCTTCCTCAGGAAGCAGGAACGACGGCCTGAGTCGGTCCTCATGGGGGACGACGGGCAGTAGCACCTGCGAGCCGTGGCTGCCCCCCAGATAGAGGCTCGTCGTCATCGGGTATGGGGTGGGCCAGAGCATCGGCCACTGGGCATTCGCTACTGCCAGGCGGATTCGGTGGCCCTCGGGGAAGATCCACGATGTGAAGTGCATCTCGATCTCGAGGGGAAGTATCTCCCCCGGCTCGATGGGCTTCGGCTCGCGGGACGATTCTCGATGCGAGCCATTGAACCCGGCGCCGGTGATCTGAGTGACGGTACCGTCCGGGGCCACGTCGGAGAGCCGCACAAACCAGTTCGCCCGCGGTGCGTCGGCCGAGACCTTTAACAGTGCCCTCGGTAGGCCCAGGATCTCCACCTCGCTCTCCAGAGGATCGCTGTCGTAGACCAGGCTGAAGGCATCGGTGGGTCTCTGGTCATGAGCGACGTCGCCCCACCACATCACTGGTCCACCGGCTTCGATGCCTATCGACGGCATGTATCGCAGTTGGTGGATTGTCTCAGGTGAGGATACGGGCCCGAGTGTGTGATTAGGGTGTGGATAAAGTGCCTGCTCTTCGATGCGCTCGATCGGCCACCCTTCCTCCCAGCGCCATTCCCCGGGAGCCTCCTCCAGGTAGGGGCCGGGCGGGTGCCACTTCCTGACGAAGACCGCGAACCGCGGCTCTTCCAGGATGCCGGTGTCGCGCCCCTTCAGCCAGTGGTCGAACCACCTCGCTGCTTCATGCCGCCACTCGATCTGCGGCTTGGGGTAGGCATTGTGTGGGTATGAATGGTGCCAGGCACCGACGATCGCCTTGATGGGCGCCTCGAGGTGTTCGAGCATCCGCGGTACGCTGTCGCGATAGCCGTCGTACCAGCCGCCGATAACGAAAGTCGGAACGCGAATTGAGTCGTAACGGACCTTGAGGGCGGTGCGGTCCCAAAACGGGCCGTCACGCTGCTGGCGTTTGTAGGTCATCATCCACGGCCGGGTGTCGAAGCGGTCGCGAAAGTACGCTTCGTCGATGCGGTAATCCGGGGCGCCCGGGCGAGCGTTGTCGAGATCTTGGCTCATCTCCCAGGAGTCGAGGTGGAGCACGCCATCCATGAAGTGCACGTCGTCCTGGTAGAGGTCGTCGGTGGCGTCGACAGCGAGAATGGCCCGCAGCGCCGGCGGATTGCGCATCGCCAGGTGGATCGAATTAAAGCCTCCCCAGGAGATACCAAACATGCCTACGTTGCCGTTCGACCAGGGCTGTCTCGACAACCAGTCGATCACCACCTCGCCATCGTCGTTCTCCTGGTCGCTGTACTCGTACGGAATCAACTGTCCCTCGCTGTTCCCCGTCCCTCGGATGTCGACTCGCGCTACGACGTAGCCACGCCGAACGAAGTAGGAGAAGAGCGAATGGTTCCTACTGCGGGATTCGGTCTTGCGGTAGGGCAGATACTCGAGCAGCACCGGGTAGCGCTCTTGCGACCTGCCCCCGGCAGGCATGTAGAGATCCGCTGCGAGGCGCACCCCATCAGGCATCGGGATCCAGGTCTCCTTCCTCGAGAGCTCGTAACGCGGTGCGGAGGGGGTCTCCACTGCACCAACCGGATCCATGAAAAGGATCCCCCAGGCGCATACCCAACAAACGATGGGTATCGCCTGCGTGACATCACCCCGCCGCATCGTGCTCCCTCCTCATTGAAGATCGAGATGCCAGCATAGCAGCCCCCCGAGCCACAGTGAGAGCGACTCTCATTGTAATCGCGCCACCAAGCCCGTAGAGCCCGGCGCGGTCGGGTGCGGTGTCGGGCCATGATCTCGGGTCTCGCCCGGATAATTCGTGAGCCCCGGGCAGAAGGATGAGCTGGATGTGCCCTATACTGGGGGTGGATGCGAGTTTTCAAAAGCACCTATCTGAGAAACATCCTCCTGGTGTCGCTGGCGATTGGAATCGTGCTTCCTCTTTATGATGTTCTCTTCATTTTTCCCGCCGTTTCAGAACTGCTGGTCGAGAACACGCGTTACGACGCTATTCGCGTCGCCAGACACTTGTCCTCCCTCCTGATCTCCGAGACGGGTGAACTGAACAACGACTTCCTGACTAGAGATTTGCTCAACGAGATTGAAGAGCTAGCCGCAGATTTCGACGTGGTCAAGCTCAGGGTCTTCTCCGATACGGGAGAGGTCTTGTTCTCCACCGACCCTGAAGAAATAGGTGACATCAACCGGGAAAGGTATTTTTCGGAAATTGTCGGCAAGGGCGAGGTCTACACGAAAGTAGTCTGGAAAGAGCAAGAGTCCCTCGAGGGACAGACAATGACTTCCGACGTCGTCGAGACCTATGTGCCGCTCATGAATGATGGCGAACATCGGGGAGCTTTCGAGATCTACTATGACATTACGGCCAAGAAGGAACAGCTCGACGGGCTACTCTCACGGTCCTCCACTATCATCATCGCCCTTGCATTTGGACTCGTCACAGTGATCATCGTTTCTTTGATCAAGGAGAGCAGGAGTATCGCCGAACGCGAACGGGCGGAGGAGAAAATTCACTATCTCGCCCACTATGACACCTTGACCGACCTACCCAACCGTTTATTGTTCAAAGAGCACCTGAGTCGCGCCCTGGTTTCTGCTCAGCGCAACAGCGAAATGCTGGCGGTTCTTTTTGTCGACCTGGACAATTTCAAGCAGGTCAATGATACCCACGGGCATGGCGTGGGTGATCTTTTGTTGCAGGACGTAGCCAATCGATTTGGCAAGACCCTCCGCAAAAGCGACGTCCTCGCCCGTCAGAGAGACGAAGACGGGCCTACGAGCATTGCTCGGTTTGGCGGTGATGAGTTCATCGTTCTACTTAGTGACATCGAAGGGGCGCCCGATGCAGCCAGGGCGGCCCGCCGCGTTCTCGACGCGTTGTCAGCTCCTTTTGCCCTGGACGGGCACGAAATTTCCGTGGGAGCAAGTATCGGTATCAGCCTGTATCCACAGGATGGAGAGGACCTAGAAACGTTGACCAAGAACGCCGACGCGGCGATGTATCGCGCCAAGAGCCAAGGGACGAAGAACTACCGGTTTCATTCCCAACCAGCCCAACAAATGGGTGTCGAGGACTGAGCTAGCTGGTCTCTACTCTTCTCTCAGGCTGGCCAGGTGCCGCTGGAATCGATGGCGGTCGATGCCCTCGATATTGATGATCTTGACCCCCACCTCGTAGCCCTCCTCTTGCTCGATCACTCGCACAACCCTGGCGGTACAGACGACTTTCTCGTCCTCGGGCGGAACTGTCAGCAAGATCTCGACTATTCCGCCCACCTGACAGGGCGTTTCGCTGTTGAAGAGCAGCCCACCCTGGCTGACGTTGGCCGTCGTGATCGGGGTCCCCTCCGGCTCCATGAGGCGCACCTCACCGATCAGGCTGCTATCGAAGCGCACGAACTCGCGCCGATCATCCGAGTAGGGCGTGACCCGATTCTTGCCTTCGCTCTTGGATTTGTAGAGCGCCGCATCCGCCTTGCCGATCAGGTTCTGGCTGTCGGTGGCATCTATGGGAGAGGTCGCAACGCCGATACTGACGGTGAGGATTCCACCAGGCTGCGTCTTCTCACCCTCGAACGTGGTCTCTTCCACCAGCTTGCGGATCTTCTCGGCGACGAGGAGGGCGCCACCCTTCTTGGTCCCGCACAAGATGACGGCAAATTCTTCCCCACCGTATCGGGTTACGACATCGGTCTCTCGCACCACACTCGACATCAGCACGGCCAGCTCCTGCAGCGCCACGTTGCCCATCAGGTGACCGTTGCAGTCGTTGAAGACCTTGAAGTGGTCGATGTCGATCATCAGTAGCGAGACGCTGAGCGCTGAGCGTTCCTCGCGCTTGACCTCGTGGTCGATGCGGTCGCGAAAGTAGCGGTAGTTGTAGACGTGCGTCAGGCCGTCGAGAATCGCGGACTCCTTCACCTCGCGCAAGATCTTCATCTCGACGATCGTCGGGTTCTTGAGCTTCCTGTCGATCTCCAGAAAGTAGTGCAGGACCGCTACGCGGATGTCGATGGCCCGAGGGACCCCTTGGTTGACCTCGTCCCAGGTCTCGAGGAGTCCTTGCCAGTGGGAAACGGATTCCTCTGGGGGGAAATCGAGGTTGGCGAGAATATAGAAGAGGTGGCGGTAGACCTCCTCCCCATGCCGACCTTCCAGCTCGTGAATGTGTCGCTCCCACTCCGCCTTCTCCAGAGCACCTCCCTCGAGCAGCTCGACGACGGCTCTTGTCAGGTCGGGGTCCGCGACTCGTTTCTGGTCCATGAGCTTCGATCTTAGCTGCTATTCTGCTCTCAGGCTGGCCAGGTGTTTCTGGAATCGATGATGGTCGATGCCCTCGATATTGATGATCCTGACCCCCACTTCGT
>JBAUDS010000115.1:0-6192 GCA_049678185.1 Thermoanaerobaculia bacterium | reverse complement strand
CATCCTTGTGAGGCGGTCTGCCGGCGGGGGAAGATCGACTCCCCGATCTCCATCCGCGCCCTCAAGCGCTTCGTCACCGAGAAGTTCGGTACGGAAGGCTCGGCAAGCTTCGAAGAGATCCTCGAGTGTGTGGAGCGGCCTCGTCCGGAAACCAGCACACCCGGCAGCGTAGCGATCATCGGCGCCGGCCCCGCTGGGCTCTCCTGCGCCCACGACCTCCGGCTGATGGGTCACCGGGTCACCATCTTCGAGGCCTCGGCCGTCGCCGGCGGCATGCTAAGGCTGGCGATCCCCGAGTATCGCCTGCCGCGGGAAGTCCTGCAGTCGGAGATTGAGTTCATTCGCTGGCTCGGGGTCGAGATCCACTTCGGCACCCGCGTCGGGCGCGACCTAACTTTGGAGGAGCTCTGCGAATCCTACGGCGCCGTCTTCATCGGCACGGGTTGCGGCAAGGGGCGACGTCCGCCGGCGCCCGGCGGCGAGCTCCCGGGGGTCTACGACGCGGTGGACTTCCTTGCCGCGGTGAACCTCGCCGTGCCGCTCGACGTTGGCGAGAGAGTGGTGGTGATCGGCGGTGGCAACGTGGCGTTCGACGTCGCGCGTACGGCCCGTCGATACGGCGGCACTTCCCGGCCCGACGAGCCCCACCACCATTTGGCGGTGGACGCCGCCGTGGTCGCCAGCCGCCTCCTCCGGCGAGACGTGACCATGCTGGCACTCGAGAGCTTCGAGGAGATGCCGGCGGATCCCGAAGAGATTATCGAGGCCTCCCAGGAGAGGGTCGAGATCGTTTATCGCCGGGCTGCGAAGGAGATCGTGGGCAAGGGCGGCCGGATTGATGGACTCGTGACTCTCGAGGTGGCTCGGGTGTTCGACGAACAGGGGCGATTCGCACCGGAGACGATTCCTGGCACGGAAGAAGAGCTTGTCTGTGACACGGTCATTTTCGCCACCGGACAGGTCGCCGATCTGTCGTTCCTCAGCGAGGAGAGTCGAGTCGCGACCTCACCCCACGAGACCATCGTCGTGGATCGAGCGACGCTGGCCACCAGCCGCCCGGGTGTTTTCGCCGGCGGCGACGTCGTCTTCGGTCCCCGGATCGCCATCGAAGCGGTGGCCGATGGGCGACTGGTCGCCCGCTCGATCGACACGTTATTGACCGGGCGCACCGATTCGCCACCCGAGCACCTTCTGTATCGCTTTTCCGCCCACGGCTACGACCATCCCTTTGCCCGCGGTGACTACGAGTTGCTGGAGCGGGGGCGTGTTCCGACGGTCGAGGGCACGGAGCGGCTCACCTTTGAGCCGGTAGAGATCGGCTACGACGAGGCACAGGCGCGCCGAGAAGGCGCTCGCTGCCTGCACTGCTGGATCAACACGGAGTTCGATTCCCGGCTGGCCGAAGCCTCCGAGTGCATCCAGTGTCGGGGCTGCGTCGATGTCTGCCCTGAGGCGTGCATCGATCTGGTGAGCCTGGCGGGCGTGACGGTGCTCGGCGGCGGTGAGGACTTCTCGGTGTGGCGCTTCCCCGGCGAGAGCGGGCCGGCGGTCCTGGGCGTGCCGGGCGCCACTGCTCTGATCAAGGACGAAAGCGCCTGCATCCGCTGTGGTCTGTGTGCCCGGCGATGCCCGGTGAGCTGCATTCGGATGGAGGGTTTCTACCGGGCTGATGAGTTCGACCTGCTGCATCCGGCCGATCACGTGGTCTGACTTTGACGAGGGGGCACGCATGAGACTACTTGACGATCTGGCGATCTCAGACACGCCGAAGTCTGCCTCGAGGCGGCGGTTCCTGGGCCGGATGACGTGGGCGTCGCTCGGTGTCGCCGTCTCAGGCAGCCTGATGGTCTGCGTACGCTACCTCTGGCCGAGCGTCCTGTTTGAGCTGCCCACGCGCTTCGCGGCCGGCCGGATGAGCGACCTCGAGCGCAGGCGTGTGCTGTACCTACGCGATCGCGCTCTGTATCTGGTGAGGGACGAGAAGGGTCTCTTCACCCAGTCCGCTGTGTGCACGCACCTGGGCTGCCTGACCCGTCCGAATGCTCGCGAGGACGGGTTCTTCTGTCCCTGCCACGGAAGCGAGTTCTCCCTGGACGGCAGAGTGCTCAAGGGACCGGCCCCCAAGTCTCTGCCTCATTTCAAGCTGGAGCGCCGGGGCGAGGATCTATGGGTCGACCTGGCCCACGAGGAGGAGCTCGATGGCCGCATCGTCGTCTGAGATGAATTTCACGTCGCCGGTGCCCTCGGGCGACAGGCCACGGGGATTCTTCCGCCGCATCTATCGGAGCATCTTCCGCCACTCCTTTCAGGACACGCCGCGGAACCGTTCATTGGTCGTGTTCATGAACTTCTTTTTCCATTTCCACCCGGTCAAGGTGCGCCGCCGTGCCATCGCTTTCCCCCGCACCTTCTACCTCGGAGGGCTGACCGCCGCCACCTTCATCCTGCTGGTCGCGAGCGGCGTTCTGCTGATGCTCTACTACCACCCCTCGGCGCCCCGGGCCTACGCCGACATGAAAGACCTGGCGTACGTCGTGCCCATGGGCCTCTTCATCCGCAATCTCCACCGCTGGGGGGCACACGCCATGGTGGCCCTCGCCTTCCTACACATGTTGCGGGTGTTCTACGCCGGTGCCTACCGCCCACCCCGCGAGTTCAACTGGGTCATCGGTGTCAACCTCTTCCTGATCACGCTTCTCCTCTCCTATACCGGCTACCTCTTGCCATGGGATCAATTGTCGTTCTGGGGCGTGACCGTGGGGACCAACATCATCCGCTCCGTGCCGTGGATCGGTGACGACTTGCAGTTTCTGCTACTCGGGGGCCGGGGTGTGGGCCCGAACGCCCTGCTCCGCTTCTATGTGCTGCACTGCGTTTTCTTGCCAGTCGTTCTCGTGCTGGGGATTGGGGTGCACATCTGGCGGATCAGGAAGGACGGTGGCCTCTACCTCCCACCCGAGCCGTTGGCGCCGGCCGGCCGGCCGGCCGAATTCGACGTGACCGTTGAACCGGGGGGGAAGTGATGCGCGACCGCCGCCCGGAACTCGTGCTGGACCCGACAGCAGCCACCGACCCGACCTCCGTGCGGGTCACGGTGGTGCAGGAGGAAAGCGCCCACCCCCTTCTCGACACAACCGGCGACGACTGGCTGACCACGGTGCCCCACCTCTTGCTCCGCGAGGTTGTCGCTTTCTCGATCCTGGTCGCGGTGCTCGCCCTGTTGAGCTATCTGGTGGACGCACCGCTGCTCGACCTGGCCGACCCGGCCAAGACGCCCAACCCCTCGAAGTCCCCTTGGTACTTCCTGGGTATCCAGGAGCTCCTCCACTACTATCCGCCGCTGGTGTCGGGCATCCTTCTGCCCGGATTGGCCATCCTGGCCCTCCTGGTCATCCCCTACTTCGACATCAATGTCGAGCGCTCCCCGTTCCTCTCGGGGGCCGGTTTCGGAAGGCATCTGGGCGCCGTCTGGACCTGCGGCATCCTGGCGAACCTGGTCTTCTTCGTCTCCTCCTCCGCTGGCCCGGTCTGGCCACTGATCGCGACGACCGTTCTTATTCTGGTCACCATTTCGCTGCCTCTATTCTTCGGTCGGGGCAAGGGCGTCGGTGCCTGGATCGCCACCCGCAGTCTGCCGTTCTGGATCTTTACCTGGTTCGTCCTCTCGTGGGCCGTCCTGACGGCGATCGGTGTCTATTTCCGGGGTCCAGGTTGGAGCTTCACGCTTCCCTGGATGGAGGGCATTTATGGCTGAGTCACCGAAGGACAGGCGTGAGGAGCCCGACAACCTCTGGGCCGTCCGCTCCCTGGTGTGGTGGCGGTTGCTGGCGGCACTGTCCGCCTTCGCCATGCTGGCGATCTTGGCCTGGGCTCCCACGAAGGAGTTCCTCCAGCCCTGGCGAAGAATCCAGGCCCGATACAACGAGCTCGCCGAAACCTACGGGGTCGGGTCGATTCCCATCGGAGTGAAGCAGGTCTGGATCCCGGTGGCCGAGAGGGCCGATCGTTGCGGAACCTGTCATTTGGGGATGGTTGGGGAGAAGCCGCTGGACGAGCATCCCCCGTTCAACTCGCATCCCCCGGTGCCCCATTCGCCGGAAGCCTTCGGCTGCACCTATTGTCACTCCGGGCAGGGTTGGGCGACCGTCGCCCGCGACGCGCACGGTGAGGATGGCACCTGGCCGCATCCGATCTTTGAGCGCGAGCGAACCGAGGCCGGTTGCGGCACTTGCCACTCCGGCCTTGCATTGCCACTGCCCGAAGAGGTCGAGGAGGCGCCTGAGTTGGTGGACGAGTACGGCTGCCTTGCCTGCCACGGCGAAGTCGAGCGCGAGGCCCCACGCCTGGAGGGTATCGCACTGTCCGGTATCCCTGGAGACTGGGTGGCGCGGCACCGCGGGCTGATCCCGCCGAGCGACGAAATCGTCTCTTTGACTGAGGCAGGGGCCGATGAGCTCGGAACCTTGAACGCCTGGCTCGAGACCCGGGTCGGCGCGCCGCGTCTGGCCCGCGGAAAGATGGTCTTCCACCAGCTTGGATGTCTGGGATGCCATCGGCGCGGAGATGTGGGGGGAGACATCGGTCCCGACCTCACCTGGGTTGGCGACAAAGACGTCCGCGAGGTCAGCGGCGAGGCCGCCGGCTCGGGCACGCTGGCGGCTTGGGTCCTGCAACACCTGCGCGAACCCCAGGCGCTCGACCCGGACTCGAACATGCCGCCGTTGGATGAGGAAGAGCTCGATCGGGAGAGCGACCTCGACGATCTAGTCACCTACCTGTTGTCGCTGAGGGGAGAAGCGATTTCCCCTCCGTTTGCGCCGCCCGATCGAGCCAGGGTTCGCTTCGGTCTAGGGCGGGACGTTCCTACCACCGGGCGCGGACTCTACGTCACCTTCTGCGCGGCTTGCCATGGGTTCTATGCCACCGGGGCCGAGCTCGAGACGCTCGGTCTGGTCACTCCTATGATCGGCATCCGGGGCTACCTCAGTACGGTCAGCGCACGGTACCTCGTCGACTCGATCCAGCGCGGCAGGCGTGGCCGCTACATGCCGGCGTGGGGCCCCGAAGACGGTGGCCTCGCCCCGGCGGAGATCGATGCAATCGTCGAGTACCTCCTCGACAGGGGATTCAAGGTAAAGCCTTTTGGGTCGCTGTCCGGGGTCCCGGATCCGGAAAACGGTCGCGAGGTCTTCGCGCGTCGTTGCGTCGCTTGCCACGCTAGCGGATCGGACGACACACCCAGGTTCGGACGGGACCTGCTAGCAGCAGGCGCGCTCCGCCACTTCCCCCGTCCGGTGCTCTACGAAGCCGTCATGCGGGGATGGGTCGAGGAGGGCATGCCCTCGTTCGCCTTTCTCAAGCCCGCAGACGCCCGTGATTTGATCGCCCACCTCATGCCGAAGACCGAGTCTCGGGCGCTGCCGGGCGTTGCCCACGACGGTCTCCACTCCAACTTCGGCCACCAGGTGTGGAAAGCCAAGTGCCTCGAGTGTCACGGCACAGAGGGAGAGGGGGGAGAGGGGCCGATGCTCAACACCGAGCCCTACCTCGAGTGGGCGATCGACCCATATCTCGCCGCCCGCACGCGTGACCACCAAGGCAGAGTCGCTCGAGCCACCGTTGGCCCAATCTCTGACGGTGACCTGGACGCCATTCTCGACTACATGCGGAGCTGGTCGGGCCGGGTCGGGCCGGCAGCGGCGCTGACCCCTGATCCGGCTGCGGTGGCGCGAGGCAAAGAGCTCTACGCGCCGCGCTGCACCGAGTGTCATGCCGAAGGCGGGCGGGGAAGCACGGGCCCTGCGCTCGCCAATCGAGATTTTCTGGATCTGGTCTCCCGTCCCTTTATCGTCATGTCGATCCTGGAAGGGCGGAAGGGCACCGCCATGGCACCGTGGCGGACACGTACCGAGTTTCCACTGGGTATCGAGGATGCCTTCGACCTGGCCGATTACATCCTCTCCCTGGGCTGGTCTGGGGAGCGGCCATCAAACGCGTCGTCGACCGAAGAAAGCGACGCCAATCATGGAGGTTAGAGCATGAAAGAACCCAACGAACCATGGCCCGGCCTAGTGGCACCGCTGCTGGTGTGCTCGATCGCTCTCGCGGCTGCCGCCGGGCTCGCCGGTGCCGCGGAGAGGACGACGTCGAGGCCGCCTCCGGACGGGTGGGAGCTTGAAGGCGATATCGAGA
>JBAUDS010000114.1:0-1681 GCA_049678185.1 Thermoanaerobaculia bacterium | reverse complement strand
CAGGAGGCTTTCCGTCTTTCCAATGGTTCGCCTCTCCACGCGAAGCCCCTCGCGCTGCTGTGTCTCGAGCTGGGGAACCTTGACGACGCGATTAGCTACCTGCGCCTGGCTATCGAGAACGAGCCGGAAGAGATTCCGCTAAGGTTGATGGAGTCGAGTGCGCTCCTCCGGCTCAGACGCCTGCCTGAAGCTCTGAAAGCAGCGGAGAGAACCGTCGAGCTAGCCCCCTACAATGCGGATGCCGTTTATCAACGGGGAGTCGTCAAGATGGGGAGCGGGCTTTTGAAGGAGGCAGAGGTGGACTTACGACGAGCGCTGGAACTTGCACCGAACCACACAGCCGCCATGAGCGATCTGGCGGTCTTGCTCACGTCGACAGGGGAAACCGGTGAGGCGCGCCGGCTGCTGGAGCGAGTCCTGGAGCTGAGGCCGGAAGACGCGGTGGCGGCGGAGAATCTGGGGCGGCTGAACAGGGCGCCTTCACGCTAGCCCTGCCAAAGTTCAAATACACATTCCAGATCCAACCGTCCCCCGCAGCCTCGATGCTTCACTGATCAGGGCGGCAGGGGTGGGCTATCCAGGGGGATCCATTGCAAGCCGGGAGAGCGGAGGTATAAAAGCCCTCCTCGCGAGGCTCACGATGTCGGGCACCCTTGCTGTCTTCTACGCTCGCCTCCGAAACATTTCCCCCATCGCGGTTATTTTCGTCCTCACTCTGCCCATTCACGCAGCGGCCCAGACCGTCAACGAGATCTTTCAGGACACCACCGACGTCATCGAGGTCCAGGTGCCGGTCAATGTGGTGGGAAAGGGCGGCGAGCCGGTGCGGGGACTGACGGTCGAGGACTTCAAGATCTTCGATGGAAATCAGCGCCAGGAGATCACCGGATTTCGTGTCATCGACCTGGAGCTGGTGGAACCGGGAACCACCCAAACGGAGATCGACCGGGCGGTGCCCGCGGCCGCCCGCCGACACTTTCTGCTGCTGTTCGATCTTACTTTTTCGACTCCCGTCTCAGTGCTCAAGGCGCGAGAAGCGGCGCGGAAGTTCGTCCTCGAGTCACTCCATCCAACCGATCTGGCGGCGGTGGCGACACACGACGCCGAGTGGGGACCAAAGTTGATCGTGACTTTTACCCCCGATCGGGTGCAGTTGGCCCGTGCCATCGACGGTCTCGGTGCCGCCCGTTTCAATATGGCGGCCGGCGGCAGAAGTGATCCTCTCCGTTTCATGGTCCCCGAGCTAAGCCAGACGAGCCCCGGGATCAGCGATCCACTCACCGCGCAGCCCTCGGGAGACCTGGGTCCTGTTGAAGGAGCTTTGCTGAACCATCTGACCGTTGTCGCCAAACAGCAGGACCGAATGGAGAAGAGCTACTCTCGCGGCCGGATTTTCTCGTGGGCCGGGTCGATGGCGGAGCTGGCGCGGCTGCTCGACAGCGTCAAGGGGCGCAAACACGTGGTCTACTTCACCGAGGGTTTTGACGGCAGCCTGCTCTTGGGTCGCACCCCTGATCCCGATGACCCGGAGACGATACAGAATCGCCTCAACATCGAGCAGGGCAATCTGTGGATGGTGGACTCGGACGATCTCTATGGCAGCGTCCCGCTGCAGAACCAGCTGGCAGCTACGCTCGAAGAGTTCCGCCGTGCCGACGCCGTGATTCAAGCGGTGGATATC
>JBAUDS010000113.1:0-11872 GCA_049678185.1 Thermoanaerobaculia bacterium | reverse complement strand
TTTCGCGTCAGGCTGGTGGAGCCGCGGGCCGAGCGCACCTACGAACAGAGCCTCAGCGCTGTCGTCCAGGTCGAGGTGCCCGACGGGCAGGAGCTCGAGCGGGTCGAGGTCTTTCTGGACGAGCAGCGGATGGCCACCCTCTATCAGGAGCCGTTTGTCCAGCCGCTGCTGCTCCAGCGGCCGGGTCTGGCCTATGTGCGAGCCGTGGGGTATCTGGCGGACGGCAACACCCACGAGGACGTGGTCTTTATCAATACACCCGAGTACTTCGAGCAGCTCGAGGTCCATTTCGTGGAGCTCTACGCCACGGTGACAGATGCCGATGGCCGAACTCTTCCAGAGCTCACTGGCGACGACTTCAAGGTGTGGGAGGACGGAGAGGAGCAGGAGATCCGACGATTCGAGTACGTCCGCGATCTGCCTCTCCACACCGCCCTGCTGATCGATACCTCTTCCTCGATGGAAGAGGACGACGCGCTTTCTCGGGTCGCCGATGCCGCTCTGCAGTTTGCCAAGCAGACGATCGAGCCGCGGGATCGGGTGGCCCTCGTTTCGTTCGACTCACGACCACGAGTGGAGAGCCGCTTTACCAACGACGTCGATCAGATCGAGGGAGCGCTCGCCGGGCTGGAGGCGCACGGCAGCACGGCGATCTACGATGCCCTGGTTTTTGCCCTCCATTACTTCGACGGCGTCAAGGGCCCCAAAGCCCTGCTACTGCTTTCGGACGGCAAGGACGAAGCCAGCCGCTTCGATCTGGAAGGAGCCCTGGCCGTCGCCCAGCGGATCGGGGTCACGGTCTATGTAGTGGGATTGCGCGATCTCGCCCGCGACCGCGATGCCAAAAAGCTGCTCAGACGGATTGCCCGCGAGACCGGTGGCCAGAGTTTCTTTATCGAGAGCATCGACGAGCTGCCGGAGGTCTACCAAGCCATCCAGGAGGACCTGCGTTCGCAGTACCTCGTCGCCTACCAGTCCACCAGCGCCAAGGATCCCGACCAGCTGCGCCTCATCCGGGTCGAGGTCGACCGCCGGGGTGCGGAGGTGAGGACCCTGAGTGGGTATTACCCGTAGAGGATGTCATTGGTGTCCCACGATCTCGAACCGTACCGCCCCCTGATCGAAGCCATCAACGCTCTCGAGAGCGAGTTGTCGGCCGACGACGATGCGGCTCTCCGCAAGCGAGCTCACACCCTCCAGCAACACGCCACCCGCGGTGAGCCCCTCGCCGATCTTCTGGAGGAGGCCTTCGCCCTGGTACGCGAGGTCTCCCACCGGACCATCGGCCTCCGTCCTTTCGATGTCCAGATTGCCGGCGGCATCGTGCTCCACGAGGGACATGTGGCCGAGATGCAGACCGGCGAGGGCAAGACGCTGGCCGCGGTCGCACCGGTGTTTCTCAATGCGCTCACCGGGGGTGGTGTCCACGTCCTCACCTTCAACGACTATCTGGCCCGACGCGACGCCGCCTGGATGGGACCGGTTTACGAGTTTCTGGGTCTCAGCGTCGGGGTCGTCCAGGAGGGGATGGGAGTCGCGGAGCGACAGCAAGCCTACAGCTGCGATATCACTTATCTCACCGCCAAGGAGGCCGGTTTCGACCTCTTGCGCGACGGTCTCTGTCTCGAGCGATCGCATCAGGCTCATCGGCCCTTCCACTTTGCTCTGGTGGACGAGGCGGACTCGATACTCATCGACGAGGCGCGGATCCCTCTCGTTATCGCCGGAGCGACGGCCGACGAGACCGTGGGTCTCGGCCGATTGTCCGAGCTGGCCCGGAATCTGAAGATTGGCACCGACTTCGACACCGACGAGCACGCCCACAACATTTTTCTCACCGATGGCGGTACCAAACGGGTCGAGGAGCTGCTGGACTGCGACAACTTGTTTGCAGCCGAGAACGTCAACCTGATGGCGGCGGTGCGCAACGCGCTCCATGCCGAGGTCCTTCTGCGTCGCGACGTCGACTACATAGTTCGCGACGGCAGCGTGGAGCTGATAGACAAGCTCACCGGTCGGGTGGCCGAGAACCGACACTGGCCGGACGGGCTGCAGGCCGCCGTCGAGGCCAAAGAAGGTCTGCGACTGGGCGCGGAAGGCAGGATTCTCGGCTCGATCACGCTCCAGCACTTTCTCCAGCTCTACCCGCACCTGTGTGGAATGACGGCCACAGCCCTTCCCGCTGCGGACGAGTTGAGCAAGACCTATGGTCTCTATGTGGTGGTCATCCCGCCCAATAGGCCGTGCATCCGGGTCGATCATCCCGACCACATCTTTGCCGGTCGCGAAGCCAGGGATCGCGCCGTGGTCGAGGAGATACGGCGCGCCAACTCGGCCGGTCGACCGGTACTGGTGGGAACGGCGAGCGTGGCCGAGTCCGAGCTCCTCGTGATCGAGCTGGTTGGCAAAGAGATCCCCTGCCAGGTTCTCAACGCCAAGAACGACGAGCGGGAGGCGGCCATCGTTGCCGACGCGGGGGCGCCGGGCGCGGTCACGATTTCGACCAATATGGCGGGCCGTGGCACCGACATCCGTCTCGGTGGACACGAGGAACAGGATCGAGACCAGATTCTGGCCCTCAGCGGGCTCTATCTCATCGGTACTCATCGCCACGAGAGCCGGCGGATCGACGACCAGCTCCGGGGTCGGGCCGGGCGCCAGGGTGACCCAGGAAGCTCGCGCTTCTTTATCAGTCTCGACGACGATCTATTGCAGCGCTACGGCATCGAGCGGCTCATCCCGCGCAAACTCATCCCAGCCCAGATGGAAACACCTATCGACTCACCCGTCATCCGCCGCCAGGTGGAGCGGGTGCAGAGAGTTGTCGAAGGCGAAAGCGCCAATGTCCGCCGCAAGCTCTATGACTACTCCACCATCCTCGAGGATCAGCGGCGCTACGTGGCCGGCTGGCGGCAGACGGTGCTCGAAGACCCCGCCAGTCTCGATCTGCTCGAACACCGGCACCCGACTCTCTGGCACAAGCTTCGATCGGCAGTCGGCGAGGAGACACTCAGCCAGGTGGCAAGCCGCCTCACCCTGCTCACCATCGATCGTTGCTGGAGCGAGTATCTAACCGAGATGCAAGCCGTCCGCCATGAGATCCACCTGGTGGCCCTCGATGGGCGGGAGCCCCTGCCGGAGTTCTACCGCACCGCCATCCAGACCTTCGAGCGGCTCCTCGAGCGCATTGACAAGGAGATCGTCGAGACCTTCCCGGATTTGAAGATCACCGCCGAGGGCGTCGACTGGGAGCGCCACGGTCTGCGCGGTCCATCGGCGACCTGGACCTACCTGGTGAGCGACAACGTCTTTGATTCCAACGTCCTGCTCACCCTCGCCAACCGACCCTCGCTAGCTCTGGGCGCCATCTTCGCCTACCCGCTGCTCTTGCTGTGGGGGATCTACCTGCATTGGCAGAAACGCAAGAAGAAGTCCGGCGCCGCAGATCGGGACCGCGAGGATTAGGAGTCCGGCCGGGTTGACGACTCCGCCACCGTCATCCGGCTATGATCAGCCGGTGGCCAAGCCGACCGTGATGCTGATCGGCCTCGGACATCTGGGGGGAGCCCTGCTCGAGCTGTTGGCGAGGGACACCACCCTGGGGCGTCTGATGGCCTGCAGCCGCCGCCCAGAGAGGGGCGAGGCCCGCTGCAATCTGGCCCGTTTGGGGGCCACGGCTCAAGGCTTCGCGCCCCAGATCGACTACCTGCCGCTGGACCTGGAGAATACCGCGCAGACGGCCGAGCTGATCGATCGCGTGGCACCCGATCTGGTTCTGAGCACCGCAACGCTGCAGACCTGGTGGCTGACCGATCTGCTGCCGAGCGAGCCGGCCGCGGCGTTGAAGAAGGCCGGTTTTGGTGGCTGGCTGCCGGTACATCTGCCGCTAACCTTGAAGTTGATGCGAGCTCTGCAGGAGGCCGACTACCCGGGGGTCGTGCTTACCGCTCCATTCCCGGATGTGGTCAATACCATCCTCGAGCGCATCGATCTGGCACCGACCTGCGGCATCGGCAATATCGACGAGATGGTGCCCAAGGTTCGACTGCTGGCCGCCGAGCGTCTCGGTGCGTCGCCCTTCGAAGTCCGGGTGACCCTCGTCGCTCATCATGCCCTGCAGCCCATGGTCTTTGGCACCCGAGCGGCCAAGGTGCCGCCCTACTATCTGCGAGTCCACCACCAAGACCGCGATGTGACCGAGGAAGTGGCCGCCGACGAGCTGTTGCTGGCGCCCTACCCGCTACCCCACGGCCCGGCCTGGAGCTGGCTGACCGCGGGCTCGGCCGCCCGGCTGGTACCAGCGATCCTCGCCGACGAAGAGACCCATCTCCATGCTCCGGCACCGGGGGGTCTACCCGGCGGCTATCCAGTGGTGGTGGGTCGCGGCGAGGCGCGTCCGGACGAGATCGAGGGTCTGAGCCTCGAGGAGGCGATCGCCATCAACGAGAGCTCCCACCGTTTCGATGGCATCGAGGCCATCGAAGCCGACGGCACCACCGTGTTCACCCCCGACACCACCGAGGTGATGCGGCGGGAGCTCGGCTTCGACTGCCGCCGGCTCGTCCCCGAAGAGGCCGCCGACCGGGGCCGTGAGCTGATCCAACGGTTCGACGACTATGCCCGTCGCCATGGAGTCGATCTGAGCCGTGCCATGTGAGAGGGTCGAGCGATGAAAGGACTGAAAGACAAGACCGTGCTGGTGACCGGAGGCGCCAGCGGCATCGGTGCCGCCACCGCCGGCCGTTTTCTCGACGAGGGATCCCGGGTCTGTGTTCTGGACCGGGACGCCGACGCCCGTGAGCGGATCGCCGGCGAGCTGCCCGGTCTCAGCGGGGTGCTGAGCGCCGATGTCTCCAAGCTCGACGAAGTGCAAGCGGCATTTGCGACAGCGACCGACCTCATGGGAGGTGTCGACGTCGTCATCAACAACGCCGGTATCAGCATCCGCCACGATTTTCTCGACATCACCGCCGAAGATTGGGAGCGGGTGCTGTCGGTCAACTTGACCGGCGTCTTCTATGTGGCCCAGACGGCAGCCCGTCACATGATGGAGGGTGACGGCGGAGTCATCCTCAACACCGCCTCGACCAACGGTCTGATGGGATACCCCTTCTACGCCGACTACAACGCCAGCAAGGCGGGTGTCATCGAGCTGACGAAGTCTATGGCTCTCGAGCTGGCGCCGAAGGTGCGGGTCAATGCGGTGGCGCCGGGCTATGTGCTGACCCCCATGCAGCGAGCCGAGTACACCGACGCCATGTTGGCAGAGGTCAACCGCAAGATTCCCCTTGGCCGCCACGCCCGACCCGAGGAGGTGGCGGCGCTCTTCGCCTTTCTCGCTTCGGACGAGGCCGGCTTCATCAGCGGGCAGGTCTACACCATCGACGGCGGCGAGATTGCCGGCGGTCTGGCCAGTCGCTAGGAGATCGAGGATGGTCTACAGCACCGAGAAGTCCAACAAGCTGTTCGCGCGGGCGGTGGAAGTGATGATCGAGGGTGGGAGCTCACCGTCGCGGGGACCGGCCAACTACGGTCAGGCACCTCCCTTTATGGAGCGCGGTGAAGGCGCCTATCTCATCGACGCCGATGGCAACCGCTACATCGACTGGATGATGGCCTATGGGGCTCTCCCCCTCGGACACGCTCACCCGGCGGTGGTTGAAGCCATCCGCGAGGGGGCGGCCGGTGGCAACCACTTCGCCACCGCCACCGCCATCGAGGTCGACGTGGCCGAGATCCTGCAGCAGCGGATCCCGGGGGCCGAACGGGTCCGCTTTGCCAACACCGGCACCGAGGCGACGATGGCGGCCATCCGGTTGGCACGCGGCTACACCGGGCGACCCAAGTTCATCAAATTCGAGGGGCACTACCACGGCTGGTTCGATGACTTTCTGGCCAACGCCCACCCCCACCCCATTGCCTCGCTGGGACACCGCCGCGACCCGATCAAGATCGCCGACAGCTCCGGTCTCAACCGCCGGGCGCTCGACGACACCATCGTCGTGCCCTGGAACGACCTCGAGGCGGTGGAGCGGGCCATCGCCACCTGGCCCGGGCAGATCGCCGCCGTCATCACCGAGGGGATCATGGCCAACATCGGCGTCATACCACCGGCTCCGGGCTATCTGGAAGGTCTCCGGCGGCTGACTCGTGAGCACGGAATTCTCCTCATCTTGGACGAGACGGTGACCGGCTGCCGAATCGCTCTTGGCGGATGTCAGCAGCACTATTCGGTCGAGGCCGACATCGTGACTCTGGGCAAGGGTCTGGGGGCCGGTCTGCCGGTGGCAGCCTTTGTGGGTCGAGCCGAGATCATGGAGGCGCTGGCCTGGGGCGGTGTGCTCCACTACGGCACTCAAAACAGCTCCCGGCTGGGTCTCTTTGCCACCCGCGCCAACCTCGAGGAGTTGGGTCGGGACGACGGCGCCATCTTTCGCCATACCTGGAAGATTGGTGAGAAGCTCCGCGCCGGTTTGGGCGAGATCTTTGCCGAGACCGCCACGCCGGCGATAGTTCAGGGCGTCGGCCCGATGCTCCAGATCTTCTTCACCGAGCAGCAGGCGATCGCCGACTACCGGGATTTCTGCGCCCATGTCGATCGCGACCGATATCGGCGGTTTGCGCTTGCCCTTTTCGAACGGGGGGTCTACATGACCCCGTCGGCTGCCCTTCACTCGGTCGTCTCGGCCGCCCACACCGACAAAGAGGTGGATCGAACCCTTGCCGCTGCAAGAGAGGTGCTGAGCGATGACCAAACCTGATGACAAGAGCCATGCCGGAGTGCTCCAGGGCAAGAAGTCCTTCATCACCGGTGCAGCTTCCGGTATCGGCAAGGCAACGGCAAGGCTCTTCGCCCGGGAAGGGGCCAGGATCGCCATCATGGATATCGATCGGGCACACGGTGAGGCGCTCGTTCGGGAGTTGGAGGCCGATGGAGAGGAGCCTCTTTTCATCTACGGCGACGTCAGTCGGGCCGATGACTGCATGGAAGCGATCGAGCGGGTCGTCAGTACATTCGATGGGCTCGACATCCTGTTCAACAACACCGGTGTCATCCGCCGCGCCTCGGTCGTCGAGACCACCGAGAGGGAGTGGGACTGGATCATGGGGGTAAACGTCAAGTCGGTCTACCTGATGTCGAGAAGCGCCATTCCGGTTATGGCCGCGGCCGGTGGGTGTGTCATTGTGAACACCGCATCCGGTTGGGGCCTGACGGGTGGGAACAAAGCAGCCGCCTACAGCGCCTCGAAGGGAGCCGTCGTTCAGCTCACCAAATCGATGGCCCTCGACCATGGGCCGGAAAACATACGGGTCAATTGCATCTGCCCCGGAGATACGAAGACCCCCATGCTCCGTGAGGAGGCTCACCAACTCGGCGAGTCCACCAGCCGGTTCATCGAGGAAGCCGCCCGTCGCCCGCTCGGTCGAGTCGGCACTCCCGAGGAGATCGCCCAGGCGGTTTTGTATCTGGCCAGCGACGCCTCGTCGTTCGTCACCGGTACGGCCCTGGTCGTCGACGGCGGTGGACTAGCCGGCTACTAGCCTTGGATTATCTGGGCAGCACTCTCAGGAGGCTCCGGCTTTGGCCGGCAGCAACGCCAGTCGCAGCTCGGTCTCGATGCGCTCCAGACCTGCTCGCAAATAGTCCGCTCTGGCCCCGAACCAGATGCGGATGTAGCCCTCCATCCCCAGATAGGCACCGGGAACGATGAGGGTACTCCGGTTCTTGCGGATCCGCTTGCACAGCTCGGCACTGGGAATGTCACCCGGATACTTGATAAAGGCCATGGCACCGGCGTCGGGCGGGCTGAGCAAAAAGCCCTCCCCCAGACCCTCGACCCACTCGCTGATAATGGCCAGATTCTCCTGCAGCAGCTGGCGTCCCCGGGCATAGAGTCGCTCCCGGTTCTTCGCCTCCACCGCCGTGCGAGCAATGGCGTCGGAGAGTTTGTTGGGGCAGATCGTGAGCGAGTCGTGCTGAGTCCAGCACTCGTAGACCAGCTCCGTGGGCCCGACGATCCAACCGATGCGCACCCCCGGGATGCCAAAGGCCTTGGAGAGGCCGCTGGTGACGATCACCTTGTCGCTCATCCCCCAGAAGCTGCGGGTGCGCTCGCGGTGGATCTCGGCGCCGAGATAGACCTCGTCGGCCAACAGGTAGGCGTCGACCTCTTCGCAGCGCTGGACGATCTTCTCCATCGCCTCGGTGGAGAGCACCGCACCGGTCGGGTTGTTGGGGTTGGAGATGTAGACCATTTTGGTGGCGGGAGTGATCGCTTGCTCGAGCTCGTCGAAGTCGGGTTCCCAGCCGGCTTCCGGTCGAAGGTGGAACTTGTCGATCTCGGCGCCAAAGCTCCGCGGCACCCCCCAGAGCTGCATGTAGTTGGGAACCTCGAGCGCAAACCGGTCGCCCTCCCGCAGCTGGGTCATCGGCACCAGGAAATTGGCCTCCGAAGTGCCGTTGGTGACCTCGATGTTCTCCGCTGCCGCCCCCGGGTACATCAGCGCGATGGCCTCCTTGAGCTCGGGGGTGCCGTTGGACTGGCTGTAGCTCAGCGGCGTGTCCAGGGCCCAGTCGAGATCGAAACCCATCTCCACGAGCTCTCGCAGCGTTACCGGGAATACCCCACTTTCGCTCAGGTCGTAGTCGACCACGTTCTCCCAGGTCGACTGCATCCGCTCCATCTCAAAGGTCTCGATCTTCATCTTCCGCTCCCTCTATCCCGCCACCTTCTCGTAGCAGTATTTGGCGATAAACAGGTCCTCCACCCCCAGCCCGGTGAAATCACAGACCGACAGACCCTGGCTGTCGAAGACGACCGGGGCATCACAGAAGACCCCGGCCTCGACCGCCCGCTCTTTGAGCTCCGGTGCGTGCTGGAGCTCGCCCAGCCGCTCACACTGCGAGACCGAGTCCACCAGGAGCAACAGCGCCTGCCGCAGGATCTCGGGGTCGAGCTCCTGTTTGCCGGGAGAATCCGACCCCACCGCCGAGATGTGCGTTCCAGGCTGCAGGTCGTCGGCTGCCAACAGCGGCTCGTGCGCCGCCGTCACGGTGGTGATCAAGCGGGCATTGGCCGCCACCGCCGCCGGGTTGTCGGCCACCAGCACCTCGACCTGCGGCAGTAGCTCCGCCATGTCCTGGCGGTAGCTCTCGACCCGCTCCGGAGTACGACCCCAGACCCAGATCCGCTCCAGATCCAGAACTTCGGCATGCATCTGGGCCTGCAACCGGGCCTGGATCCCCGAGCCCAAAACACCCAGAACCGTGTCGGTTCTCCCCAGCTCCCGCGCCACCAGCGCCGAGACCGCCGCCGTCCGGGCATCGGTCAGAAAGCCCTCATCAGCCAGCACCGCCACCGGCTCTCCGGTCTCCGCCGACACCAGCAGCATCATCCCGTTGCCGACCGGCAGCCCCTTGGCTAGGTTGCGCGGAAAACCCGAGGCCACCTTGACCGCAAAGTAATCCCCCCCACGGCGATAGCTCGATTTGATGTGGACCTCGGCCTCCACGGGGGTGATCCCCAGATGCATCGGCATCGGGGTATCGCACTCGCCCCGTGCCTGGGCGACCAGGGCCTCGCGCATGGCGTCGATGGCCTCCGCCGGCTCGAAGACCTGTTTGATCATGTCGAGATCTATTATTCTCATGTCTCACCTCGCTCGAGCATCGGCCCTACTCCGGTTCCCATGCAGGTAAGCCCCGTCCAGGGGTCCAGGGCGCCCCCGCCGCTTCCAGTGCCTCCTCCAAATGTCGAAGGTCGACCTCCACCAGCTGTCTGAGATCGGCCAGCACCCCGGCAAAGGCCGTGGCCGCAATCTCGTAGTTGCGCTGGTGTGTCGTGGTGGCGGCCGAAGTCGAGCTCCAGTGGGCCTCGACCGACCGGTTCACCCGCCGCACGATCGAGGGCACCGTCGGCTCGCTGCGACGGGAGACAGTCCGGTCACCGGTGAGCTGGGTCTGGATGTCGGCCAGGCGCAGCTCCAGGGCTCGCGCCTCCTCCATCAGAGCCGGATCAGCCTCGGGGGTCTCCATGATCGCCTTCTTGATGTGCTGCAGCTCGACCGCCGTCTCGCGGGCGACCTCGTTGGCTCCCAGGACCGCCCTCTGTAGCCGGCCGACCTGCTGCTGAAAAGCGAGGAGCTCCTCCCGGTCCTCGGCGGCCAGCGTCGCCAGCCCCAAGGGCACCGTCTCGAAGGTCTGGGGCTCACTCACCGGGGTGAGCTTGCCGTCGACCCGCTTCGCCAGGCCCACGGTGTAGCTGCCCGGGACCACCGGCGGTCCCCCTGGATCATCGTCATCCGGGTCGCTCACGAGCCTCACCGGCTCGGGTGAGGGGTAGCGCAGATTCCAGGCCACCCGATGGATGCCTGCCGTGACCGGACCCTCGACTCTGGTCACCACCTGCCCGTCCCCGTCGGTCACGGTCAGAATCACCGCCGGCTCCTCCTCCCGGTCCTCGACCCTGAGCTCCTCCCAGCTGGGGTAGTTGGTGTCACCACCCTCTTCCTGGATCTCCTGCTCCGCCTTCTGTCTTTGCTCTTTCAGCGTCTCGAGATCGTCGCGGAGGTAGTAGGTGAAGACCGCACCAAAGGGCGGGTTGGGGGCAGTGAAATAGCCATGACCTTGAACGGCTTTCTCGCCCCATCCGAGCGGCCTCGACTGGAGGTACATCCAGGTCTTCTTGACCGGGAAGAGAACCGCCTCCTGCTCGAGCACCTCGGGAGTGATGTGGCGTAGCGGCGTGTAGTCGTCGAGGATCAGAAAACCCCGGCCAAAGCTCGCCGCCACCAGGTCGTTCTCCCTTTGCTGGATCTCCAGGTCGCGGATGGCGACAGTTGGCATTCCACCCTCGAGCTCGATCCACTGGCTGCCGCCATCGAAGGTAAAGAAGAGCCCGAGCTCGGTGCCGGCAAACAGCAGCCCCGGTTGGACGTGGTCCTCGACGATCGACCACAACACATGACGGTCGGGGAGGTCACCCGCGACCGAGGTCCAGGAGCTCCCCCGATCGGTACTCTTCAGTAAGTAGGGCTTGAAATCCCCACTCTTGTGATTGTTGAAGACCGCGTAGACCGTGTCCACGTCGTGCCGGGACGCGGTGAGGTCGGCGACATAGGTCCGCTCCGGGATGCCGGGAAAGCTCCCGATCTCGCGCCAGGTCTCTCCCCCATCGTCGGTGACCTGGACCAGACCGTCGTCGGTGCCGACGTAGATCAGACCCTCCACCAGGGGCGACTCGTCGAGGGCCACGATGTTGCCGTAGAACGAGGTGAAAACGTTCTTCCACACCGCGTCGACACTCCACACCCGCCCCATCACCGGCAGCTGGTTGCGGTCGATGCCCCGGGTGAGATCGGGGCTCACCGCCACCCAGGTGTCGCCCCGGTCGTCGCTGCGAAATAGCCGGTTGGCGGCAAAGTAGAGCCGCTGTCCCGAGTGCGGGCTGATCATAAGCGGCGAATCCCAGTGCCAATTCAGCGGCGGCTCCCCTTCGTCGGGTTGTGGCTGGATGTCCAGAATCTCGCCGCTCCGCTTGTCGTAGCGCACCAGCCCACCGTACTGCCACATCGAGTAAAGGATGTTGGGGTCGTCGGGATCGATCCGGGTCTGATAGCCGTCGCCGCCGACAGTGATGAACCAGTCGCTGTTGCGGATACCGTGGACATTGGTGGTCCGCGACGGGCCGCCCTGACTGTCGTTGTCCTGGGTGCCGCCATAGACGTTGTAGAAGGGCAGATCGTTGTCCACCCCCACGCGGTAGAACTGGGTCACCGGCAGGTTGTCGATGAAGCGCCAGGTCTCCCCCAGGTCCCAGCTCTCGTAAATACCGCCGTCACAGCCGACCATCAGGTAATCGGGATCGTCGGG
>JBAUDS010000112.1:0-17557 GCA_049678185.1 Thermoanaerobaculia bacterium | reverse complement strand
CTCGTAGATGCCGCAATCCGAGCGGCAAACGACCGCGATCCGGTTGCCGGCCAGCTCACCCCGCGCCAACTCCTCGATCCCACGGAAGGCTTCGAAGAACCAGGGTGGATACACCAGCTGATCCATCATCATCAACCGGGAGACCGTGTAGTCGAGAGGATCACTGTCGCTCCAGAGATTCTGCTGCTTGAGGTCCTTCTCCTCCTGGCGGAGCTCCTCGAGCTTCTGAAAGGAATCCTCGAGCAGATCCGTCGGCAGTCCCGAGAACTCGCGGAAGGCCAGACCGTGCGAGTCGATGAGCCCTTCCAGCCGGATGACCGGAATCACCGTCCGCCGGATGACCTCGGCGTCCTCCGCTTGCAGGTGCATACTGTTGAGCAGCACCCAGATGGCGAGCACTGTGTCCAGGTCGGGCTCGTTGGCGTAGATCACCCACGGGTGCTCACGGATGTCCAGCCCTCGAAGCACGAGCACCAGCGCCTGCTCACAGGCCGCCAAAGTAAATGGCCGCACGCAGCCCTCGTGGTGGTCGAGGTTGTAGACCCGCCGTTCGAGCTCCAGCAGCGGCTCACCCTGGGCGACGCCATCGAGGAAGATGGTGCCGTCGGGCGCCTTGCGCACCGCGCCCGCCGAAAAGGAGAGACTGCGGTCGATTCGAACCTTGACCTCGGGCGCTTCGAGGCAGCTGAGAAATCGCCCCTCCTCATCCTCCTTGATGAAATAGCGGTTGGGAACCTCGGCGGGAAGCTGTTGCAAAGGCCGCAGCGGTTTCAGCGGCCGTCTGAATATTCCACCATGAGCTGGTCCCTCGGGGGCCGAAGTCTGTCCCGGCTTTACTCCCGAGGGCGGCTGGCGAAGTGACTTGGCATCCATATCGAATACCCGTTTCGAGGCAGAGCTGACCTATACTACCAGTCTCAATGGCCGGGCCGGCACGGCTGTGATGCCGATGCCGGAGGCCTTGATTTGTGACGCGAGCATGACACCCGAAGGCCCAAAGGAAGAGCCCAAGTTTCGAAAATCCACCCGTGCCGCCCTGGTGGCACCGGTAGACCTCCAATACGCCGGCTTCAAAGAGAAAGAGACCGTCTACACCGCCAACATCTCTGTCGACGGTATGTTTATTCAGACGACCACACCCAAGCCGGTGGGGGTCTCGCTGCGCTTCGAGCTTCATGTACACAAGAACGCTGACCCCATCCGCGGCTTTGGCGAGGTGGCGTGGCTCCGGATCAGAGATCAAGGCGCGGGCGCACCGGCCGGCATGGGGATCCAGTTCCGTTACGTCGAAGAGAAGTGTCAGCAGGCTCTCCGGCAGACCGTTGCCAACACCATTCGCGCCAGCAGCACTACGGGTGGGGCGGTAGCGGCCCCCACCCTGTCGATGAGCTCCGAAGAGGCCCAAGAGGCACTGGCCAAGGCCAAGAAGCAAGCCGCCGCACCCCCACCGATGCCAAAGCTGCCTGCCGGCGCCAGGGCGAGGATCACCGAGATCGACCCTATGTCCGAGAGGCGCAAACAGTTCAAGTTCGGGAAACACGCCGAGAGGGCTGCCGATCTCCGCCTCAAACGCATGACCGAAGAGGCCATCAAAGCCGGGAAGAAGCCAAAAAAGATCAAGAAGACCAAGGATGGCGGTCTGGTCGAGGAGGAGGAAGAGGGCAAATTAGGACTTTCCGGCAAGGGCTATCGCATCATCCTGCCGTTGTTCATCAGCGCACTTGTTCTCTGGCTCCTCGACATGATGTTCTTCTGAGCTCACCCGCTGCGCCTTCTGCTAGGCTCGCGGGCGTTGTGCCAGGCGCAAGAATCAACATAGCTCTCCTTTTGCTCGCGTTTTGGGCCGCACCCGTCGCAGTCGCCACCGGTCAGAGCGCGCCCACGACGCTGACGGCGAGCCGTGAGATTACGGTCGAGCTGGAAGGCCCCACCCCGTCCCCATCCCTCGATACCGCCAGCCTCGAGATCCTGCTCGGCGGCCAGGCCACCCGACTCCTCAGCGCCCATAGAGCGGCTTCACCCTGGCAGATCGTCCTCTACTTCGATGCCAATCTGGCTACAAGAGAGGGTCTGACCAGTGCCGCCGCGGCCCTGACCCAGATCAGCGGGCAACTCGTTCAGCTGGGTGAGGTCGACGTCGTGTCGGCCAACCCCTGGCCCGAGGCGTTGGCCGAGAACGAGCGTGACGAGCTCGCCCTGAGTGACGCCCTGGCCTGGGTCAGCGACGAGGCCGAGTCGGCCAGCGAGATAGTGATCACCCGCGAGGAGTTTCTCGAGGCCAGCCAAACGGGCCAGGCCGACAGCGATATGGGCGACCAGGCCGGCCGACACGAGCTGCGGCTGCTGCGCGAAAGCCGGGAGGCGCTCCTCGGCTGGTTATCCCTGCAGAGCCACCGTGGGCCACGGTGTCTGATCTTGGTCCAGGACGGCTTCGACCTGACGCCGCAGAGCTTCTACAGCACCGGTGGCGCGCGCGAGCCTGGAGTCGAGGGCCAACCACCGTCACCGATGCTCGACTTCGAAACCCTGACCCGCGACCTGGCGGCGGACGGTTGGACCGTGCTGCCACTCACCCTGGCGAATCGACCCGAGGTCCTCTCATCCACCCCGGCGGCCCTCCAGGGCCTCGCCGATGCCAGCGGCGGCAGGGTCATCACCTCGCCAACAGAGCTCGCCGCCGCCATCGCCGCGCTCGCCAACCGCTGGCAGCTGACCTACGAGGTCAGCGGATCCGCGGCGGCCGATCCCCGGCCGTTGGAGATCCACTCCGCGCGATCGGACTGGACCATTCGTGGTCCCCGCTGGGGGTCCGCTGCGCCACCGGCCTCGCTCTCCATGGCGCGTGCCCGCTGGATGATCGAAGAACCCGACTGGCTCGAGCAGGGACTGCCCACCCAGAGCGTCTTGCTCCTCGACCAGGAGCCGTCATCGGCAGCCGATGCGACCGTGGCCACACTCGAGGCCCTCATGCTGCTGCCCCGGGGCTTGACCGGTCCCTTTCGCATCTCCCTGCTGCTGGCCAATCTAGCGGGTGAAGCCACCGTGACGATGGATAGCGCTCAGCCGGGGGATCTGTCGCGCGCCGAAGCCTGGCACTATCGCCGTCACCTGGAGATCCCACCGGACACGGCCGAAGCCGTGGTGGTGATCGAGGACCTTCGCAGCGGACTGTGGGGGGCGGCCAACGCCGATATAGCGGGGAGCCCGCTGTCGGTAGAGGGTCTGCAGGTGGTCGAGCACACCGCGGGTGCCGGAGCGCCAGCCGGGTCCGGCCAGGGCGCTGGCTCAGGAGATGTCGTGGTGCGACTGCTCCCGCCCCGCAAGCGGCCGGTGACCGGGCGGACCCGCTTCAACACCCTGATCAGCAACCCCGCGGTGCGTCGCGTCGACTTCTATCTCGATGGCGAGATGGTCGTCTCCGACGACCGGCCCCCTTTTGCGGCTACCCTCGACCTCGGCCCCGAACCGGATGCCCACGCGGTCAGGGCAGTGGCCTACAGTCGCACCGAAGCCGCCATGGGCGAGCACTCCATTATCGTCAACCCCGAAAGGGGGAGCTTTGCCGTCCGCGTCACCGGGATTTCGAGCCCAGCCGAGGCCGCAGGGGTCCAGGTCGAGGCCGAGGTCAACACCCCGCCGGGTGAGGCCATCGATCGGGTCGAGTTCTACCGCAACGAGACGCTGGTTGCACGGCTGGAAGAGCCGCCGTGGCGGGCGCGGCTCTCGGGCGACGAGCCCGGGCCGAGCGACTATGTCCGGGTCGCCGCCTTTCTCGAAAGCGGCGAGTCGATGGAAGATGCCCGTCTACTCTCCTCGTCGGGTGTCGAAGAGCGGGTCGAGGTTAATCTTGTCGAGCTCAACGTCGTGGTGACCGACCGCGACGACGCGCCGGTCCGGGGCTTGCCGCCGGAGGACTTTGCCGTCTTCTTTCGCGGCCGGCCGCACGCCATCCAGCGCTTTGCCTTGGCCGAGGAGATCCCGCTGGTGCTGGGACTGGTGATCGACACCTCCGAGAGCATGATGACGCTGATGACCGACACCAAGAAGGCGGGCGCCCAGTTTCTGGGCGAAACCCTCAGAGAGGGTGATCAGGCCTTTCTCGTCGATTTCGACACCCGCCCCCGACTGGCCAGTGAAGCCACCGGTGATTTTCTCGCTCTGCTGCGCCAGTTCAACTCGCTCCGCCCGGAGGGCTTTACCGCTCTCTACGACGCGATCATCTTTGCGCTGCTCCAGTTCGAAGAGGCTTCAGGTAGGAAGGCCCTGGTCTTGCTGACCGACGGTGACGACTATCGCAGCAAATACGGTCCCCGCCGCTGCATCCAGTACGGCCGTCAGCTCGGTGTACCGGTCTACATCATCTCGCTGGGCGCCATGCAGAGTCCCCGCCGCGGATTCCGACGCATCGATCTCGAGGGCATCACCGAGGGCACGGGTGGCAAGGTCTTCTACATCTCGGAGATGGAAGCATTGAGCGCGGCCTACGCCCAGATCAACGATGAGCTTCGCAGCCAGTATGTCCTGGCCTTTGCGACCGATCACCCGTTGACCGACGAGGAGTTCTCGGCGATCGACGTCAAAGTGACGGATAAGGACCTATCCGTCAGAACGGTTGTCGGCGGACAGAGTCTCGATTGAGGGCTTGCAGCCGGTGCTGGATCAACCGCGGCCCGATTTGCCGGTCTTGCCCTCGCGGGAGTCGACCCGCACCCATTTCTGGCACACCTGACGCAATCCGCGCGGGCTCTGGCGCGCAAAAGCCTCTTGCGAGAACCGCCAGATCTCTTCCCTGCCCACGTGGGCCTGGCGCAGCGCACATCTCACCGCCGCCACCAGCGTCAGGGGGTTGGGGCTGCTGACCCGAACGTGAATCTCCGGATACCGAGGTGCTGCGCTCATCATGCTGATTGCCGATTTCAAGGGCTCGGTCCCATATAGTTAGACGTTCGAACGGGCCAAACGGTTCCACTTCGGATGGAAAAAGCAGCAATATGGCCATTCTGCGGCCGCTAACACCATGATCGAACGCTTTTTTGGCATCACCAGACAGGGATCGACGGTGGCGACCGAGGCGCGCGCCGCTCTCGTCACCTTTCTGACCCTCTCCTACATCCTGTTGGTCAACCCCCAGATCCTCTCCCAGACCGGGATGCCGGCGGCGGACATCGCCGTGGCCACGGCACTGGCGGCCGGTCTGGCGACGCTCCTCATGGGGCTGTGGGCCAACTACCCCTTCGCCCTGGCACCCGGCATGGGCCTCAACGCCTACTTTACGTTTGGGGTCGTGGGTGCAATGGGTGTCGATTGGCGGGTGGCTCTCGCCGCCGTCTTTGTGGGGGGAATCCTCTTTCTGCTGTTGGCGGTCACCGGGGTGCGGACCGCCCTGCTCCGGGCTATCCCCACCTCGCTCAAGATGGCCGTCATGAGCGGTATCGGCCTCTTCCTGGCGATCATCGGTCTGGAGAGCGCCGGTCTGGTGGTGGATCACCCCACCACCCTGGTGACACTCGGTGATCTCTCCGCACCCGGGACCCTGCTGTCGATCGGCGGGCTACTGGTGATGGCAGCGCTACTCACCGTGCGCTTTCGGGGGGCGATTTTGGTCGGCATTCTGGGGGTGACCGTGGTCTCCTGGCTGACCGGTCTGACGGCCCCGCCCGAGCAGTACCTGACGCTGCCCCATCTGCCGCGCGAGACCTTGCTGGCTCTCGATTTCCAGGGTCTGCTCAACGGCCAGATGGTAACCGTCGTCCTGGCCTTTCTCTTTGTCGACATTCTGGATACCGCCGGCACCCTGATCGGCGTCGGTATGCTGGCCGGCTTTGTCGACAAGGAGGGTGAGCTGCCGCGCGCCGATCGCGCCTTTGCCGCCGATGCCGTAGGGACCACCGTGGGAGCCCTGCTGGGAACCAGTCCGGTCACCAGCTACGTCGAATCGGCCACCGGCGTCGAGGAGGGTGGCCGTACCGGGCTGACGGCGGTATTTATCGCCGGCCTCTTCTTTCTGTCGCTCTTCCTGACTCCGATCTTTGTCGCCGTACCGGGAATCGCCACCGCGCCCGCCCTGATCGTGGTCGGTGCTCTCATGATGCGGGGAACAAAGGATCTCGACTGGACACGGGCCGACGAAGCCATCCCCGCGTTTCTCACCATTATCGGCATGCCCCTGACCTACTCGATCGCCAACGGCATCACCTTTGGCATCGTCTCCTTTGTCGCCATCAAGATGCTTTCGGGACGGGCACGCGAGGTCCACCCCGTGCTCTTCATCCTTGGCCTTCTGTTGATTCTTTTCCACGTCTTTGTCTAGCCCGAATCGGTCGAGCGATACAATGCGCCGATGGGGACCGTGAACCCTTCTGGGGAGGAACGCTGTGCCGCTGGATGAACTGATTCGTTACGCGCGGGGCGACGAACCGGCCGATCTGCTGCTGACCAACGGCCGTGTGGTCAATGTACTCAGTGGCGAGATCGTGGAGACCGATGTCGCCATACTTCGCTCTCGTATCGTCGGCCTGGGCGCCTACGAAGCGAACGAGGTGCTCGATCTCGAGGGTGCCTATCTCGCCCCCGGGCTCATCGACGCCCACGTCCATATCGAGAGCAGCCTCGTCCCCCCCGCTGAGTTCTCGCGCGCCGTCGTGCCGCGCGGCACCACCACCGTCGTCACCGATCCGCACGAGATCGCCAACGTTCTCGGGCTCGACGGTATCCGCTTCATGTTCGAGAGTGCCAAGAAGGGACCCTTGAGCATGTTCGTGATGGCGTCTTCCTGTGTGCCGGCGACCCACATGGAGACCAACGGCGCGGTTCTTCGCAGCTACGATCTGGCCTCGCTCAAATCCGACCCCTGGGTGCTCGGTCTGGCCGAGGTCATGAATTTCCCCGCCGTGGTGGCCAGCGATCCCGAGGTCATGGAGAAGATCGGAGCCTTCGAAGATCGGGTGCTGGACGGCCACTGCCCCGGCCTCAGCGGTAAAGACCTCGCCGCCTACGTCGCTGCCGGCATCGGTTCCGACCACGAGTGCACAACAGTCCAAGAGGCGCAGGAGAAGCTACGTCTGGGGATGATGATCTTCATCCGCGAAGCCACCAACGCCCACAACCTCGAGGCCCTCCTGCCGTTGATCACGCCTCTCAATCACCATCGCATCTGCTTCTGCACCGACGACCGGCAACCCGGCGACATACTCGACCAGGGTCACATCGACTACATGGTCCGTACCGCCATTGCCAAGGGTATCGATCCCATCATGGCTCTGAGGATGGCGACGTGGAATGCGGCCGAGTATTTTCGTCTGCGTGACCGGGGCGCGATCACACCGGGGCGGCGCGCCGATCTGATCGCCTTCGAGGATCTTCAAGCCCCGAGCCCGCATCTGGTATTTCGCGGCGGACGGGTCGTCGCCCGCGACGGAGAGATGGTACAGCCGCGGCCGGAGAGCCAGACCTATCCGCTGCGTAGCACCATGAATGTCGATTGGGAGCGGGTCGATCTGACCATAGCCGCCGATGGCAGTCGGGGCAGGGTCATCGGCTTGATCCCCAACCAATTGGTCACCGAGCATCTGGTGGATGACATCCCCATCCGCGACGGGCTGGCCGTAGCCGACCCCTCCCGTGATCTGCTCAAGATAGCGGTTATCGAGCGTCACCGGGCCTCTGGTGCCGTCGGCAAGGGCTTTGTCCGCGGTCTGGGCCTCACGCGGGGTGCCCTCGCCTCTTCGGTGGCTCACGATCATCACAACCTGGTGGTGGTCGGAGCCGACGACACCTCGATGATGACGGCTGCCCATCGCACCTTCCAGCTCGGGGGAGGAATGGTGGTGGCCGAAGGTGAAGAGGTCAAGGCCGAGCTGCCGCTGCCCATCGCCGGTCTCATGGTCGACCAACCGGTGCGGGAGGTCAGGGGTCAGCTGGACAAAACCCTGGCCGCGGCCCGTGAGCTGGGGACCTCCCTCCACGACCCCTTTATGGCCATGAGCTTTCTCGCCCTCGAGGTGATCCCCAGCCTCAAGCTCACCGACCAGGGCCTGGTCGATGTCGACCGCTTCGAGCTCGTTCCGCTCTGGGTCTAGCTGCTAGCCTTCTAGTTATGGTCGGGGAAATCGAAAGAGTATTCGCCGAGCTCAATCGACAGAGCGTACGGTTTCTGGTTGCCGGTGGTGTGGCGGTCGTACTTCACGGGTACTTGCGCACCACTGCCGATCTGGACCTGATCGTGCAGTTGGAGCCGGAGAATATCTCGCGGGCTCTTCGCGCCCTCGAGTCTTTGGGGTACCGCCCTCGTGCGCCCGTTTCGGCGGAGGATTTCGCCGACGAGTCGATCCGTGAGTCGTGGATCCAAGAGAAGAACCTCCAGGTTTTCTCCTTTTGGAGCGACCAGAGCCCGCAATTAGAGGTCGATCTGTTTGTTAGGGAGCCGTTCGACTTCGAAGCCGTCTACAAGCAGACCAAGGAGACCCAACTCGACAAGACAAGTGTGCGAGTGGTCCCACGCGACATTCTCATCGAGATGAAACGTCGGATTGGTCGACCGCGAGACCTCGAGGATGCGGAAGCCTTGGAAGCAATTGGGGAGCCAGGGGAATAGGGCTACAATGCGCCAAATGAAACCCTCTCAATCCGAGCCGAGCTACCCTTGGAGCTACGAGGCCCACCGCCGGCACCAGATCCGCAGGGGCTTGGAATTCTCTGTCGTCGAGCGGCTGCGGTGGCTGGAGACGACCATGGCTAGATTGCAGAACCTGGTTGGTCGTGCTTCAGGAGAAGTACCCGCCGGCAAGGCGACATAGGCCTGGCACCCTACAGCTGCAAGGTGAGACGCCGGACGACCCGCTCGAGGACGAACGCCCGATAGGTGGCGGTCGAGCGGACGTCGTCGATGGGTTTGACCGCCGCTCGCGCCAGACGGCCGGCGAGGCTTGCGCTCTCCTCGCCGACCTTTCGACCCCGGATCGAGTCTTCGACCTCCGCCAGACGGACCGGGGTCGGGGCGACGCTCCCCGCCGCCAGCCGATAGTCGACGATCTTCCCCCCTTCTACCCGCCCCAGCATCGCCACTACGACTTTCGAGATGGCCTGCGCTTCGCGGGTGCCCACTTTGCGAAAGGCCTGGACCGAGTCGGGGGCTGGAATCGGCAGCAAGACCCGATCGATGAGCTCGCCCGGTTGGAGTGCCGTCTTCCGGTAGCCGACGTGGAACCCGGTATAGGGGATCTGGCGCTCGCCGCCCGCGCTTGCTGCAACGACCGTGGCATTCAACACCAACAACACGGGCAGCGAGTCGCCCGCCGGGCTGGCGTTGGCGATGTTGCCACCCAGGGTCGCCCGGTTCTGGATCTGCCAGCCACCGATGACACCGGCGGCGGCAGCAAGCGCGGGAAAGAGCTCCCGAACCTCGACCGAGTCCCCGATCTCGCTGAAGGTGGTAGTAGCGCCGATCTCGAGCGCCCCCTCCCGCCGTCGGATACCGCGCAGCTCCTGGACACGCGTCAGATCCAGCACCCCGGGCAAGTCGATCCGCTCCACGGGATCGGCCACCATCAAGTCGGTGCAACCTGCCATGGGCACCAGAGTCGGATCCTCGCCCAGGAGACCCAGCGCCTCCGGCAGGGTGTCGGGTGTCAGCGCCCGGGTCATGTCTCCTGATCCTCGACCAGAGCGCGGAAGATCCCCTCGTAGCCGGTACATCGGCAGAGATTCCCCGCCAGAGCTTTTTGCACTTCGTCACGTGTAGGTGACGGACTCTCGGCCAGTAGCGCCGCCGCGGTCACCACGATCCCCGGGGTGCAGGCACCACACTGAACGCCGCCGGTGGCCACAAGCTGTTCCAATAAAGCCGCTGCAGCACCTCTTGCCAAACCCTCGACCGTTTCGATCTCCCTCTTCGTGCATTGCACCAGCGGCACCAGACAGGAGAGAACCGGCCGACCATCGAGCAGCACCGTGCAGGCACCACACTCCCCTTCCCCACACCCCTCCTTGGTGCCGGTGAGCTCTAGTTGCTCGCGCAGCACGTCGAGGAGCCGGGCCATGGGATGTGCCTCGATCCGGCGGCGGTCGCCGTTGACGGTGAGCTCAAGCTTCACCGTTCGACCTCCTCCCGTTTTCGCCGGCCATTGCCTCGACGACTTCACCGGCTTCCTGCCACGCCGCCAGACGCTCGGGTGTGGCCGGGATCTCGGTCGCCCGAATACCGGTGGCGCTCTCCACGGCGGCGAGAGCGGCCGGGGCGCCGCCGTCCATGGGCAGCTCTCCCACCCCCTTGGCGCCAAAGGGGCCGCCTTCGTAGGGTTGCTCCAGCAGGTGGACTTCGATCAACGGGCTGTCCATGATGGTCGGGATGATGTAGGTGGCCAGGCGGTCGTTCAGGTACCGCCCCTCCTCCATCTTGATCTCCTCCATCAGGCCCCAGCTCACCGCCTGCAGGGTCCCGCCCTCGATCTGACCGGCGCAGAGGACGGGATGGATGGCCTTCCCCACCTCGCAGACAGCGGTCACCTTCCGGGTTTTGACCTCGAGCGTGTCCGGATCTACTTCGACCTCCACCACGTCGGCACCCCAGCCATAGGTCGGGTAGGCCACCCCCTGGTAGGTCTGTTCGTCGAAGATCTGCCACGCCGGCGGCTCGTAGCGGCGGCTGATCTCGAGCGGCCCCTGCTGCTGGAAAAAGGACCTGGCCACATCTCGCCACGGCCAGTTGCTCCCGTCCGGCGATTGCACCGACCCCTTCGCCACAGTCAACTCGTCCCCGATCTCTTCGGTCTCGCGCCACCAATCGAGCACCAACTCGACCGTCTCGGCAATCGCCTCGGCGAGCACCCGGCCGACAACCATGGTGGTACGGGAGGCCACGGTCGGACCCGAATCGGGCACACGCGCGGTGTCGGGCTCGGCAAAGACCAGGTCCTCTGCGGCAAGCCCGCCCGCCTCACAGGCGATCTGGGGAAAGACCACGGCACTGCCCTGCCCCATGTCCACCATGGCGGTAAAGACCTCGATGCGGCCGTCCTCCCGTAGCGCCACCTTCACCGGCGAGCGCATCCGCCGCTCGCCGTTACCGGTAAAGCCGGCGCCGTGAAAGAAGGCGCTCAACCCGAGGCCGCGCAAGGGCTCACCATCGGTGCGTTGGGCACGTTCCTGCTCGAGCTCGTTCCACCGCCGCCGGAAATCGGTCAGGGCCGCGGCCTTCTCCAAACAGAGCCGGGCTGCGGTGGTGTCGTCCAACACCTGGCCGGTCGGCAGCTCGTCACCCGCCTCGAGGACATTGCGCAGACGAATCTCCAACGGATCGAGCCCCACGGTGCGCGCGATTCGATCCATCTGTCGCTCGACGGCAAACAGGGCCTCGGGAGCGCCAAAACCCCGAAAGGCACCGTTGGTGGCGGTATTGGTGCGCAGGGCGCGAGCGCGGATACGAACGTTTGGACAACGATAGACCCCACCGGCGTGAAGCGCCGCCCGCGACAGCACCACCGGGGTCAGCGTGGTGTAGGAGCCGCCATCCAGGAGTAGATCGATGTCCATCGCCTGCAGGCGACCCTGTTCGTCGACGCCCGTGACGTGCCTGATAACCGACGGATGACGCTTGGTGGTGCCGACGATGTCCTCGTGCCGGTCGTAGGCGATGCGTACCGGTCGCTCGGCGGTCTTGGCCAGGAGAGCGGCATGGAGGGCGATGAGACTCGGATAGTCCTCTTTGCCACCGAACCCGCCGCCGACCACCGTTGCCTCGACTCGGACTCTCTCCGGCGGCAGCCCCAAGGCGTGGACCAGGGCTTTGTGCACGTAGTAGGGGCACTGCATCGAGCCCTTGACCACCAGGCTGCCGTCCGGCTCGTACCAGGCGGTCATCGCCTGGCATTCGATGTATATGTGCTCCTGATGTCCGGTGCGGTACTCCCCCTCCACCACCAGGTCGGCCGCGGCCAGGGCACGGTCGACCTCTCCGTGCTCGAACTGAACGGCCGCCAGTGGATCCTCCGGGTCGGCCGCGCTCAGATCCAGGACCGGACTGAGCGGCGTGTACTCCACCTCGACCGCCGCCAACGCCCGGCGGGCCTCGAGACGGCTCGGTGCCGCCACCAGGGCCACGGCTTCACCTACGTGACGGACTTTTTTGTCGGCCAGAATCGGCCAGTCGTCATTGAGGAGCAGGACGCCGTTGGGCCCCGGAAGATCGCGCGCCGTCAAGCAGAAGGTGCCCGTGGGAGCCTTCTCCGGCTGCCACCGAATCGTGTCTATCCTGGCGTGGGGAAAGGGACTGCGAACGGTCGCCCCGAAGAGCATTCCCGGAAGGACAAAATCGTCTGCGTAGCAGGCGCTGCCGTCTGCCTTGGACAACCCGTCAGGCCGTGCTGGGCTCTGACCGATCACGTCCGACGCTGCACCAATAGTGCTCCAAGACCTGAGAGGCTCTAGACGGCGACTTGGCGGCTCGCCTTCTGCATCCGCATCGCGCGATCCGCATTCTCGAAGAGATCTGCGACCTTTCCCCCCTGCTCGTAGACCGATACCCCACAGCTCAGTCTGACCTGGTAGGCATCGGCCGGTCGTGAGGCGTTCCACTCCTCCACTTGGGCGACGAGGCGCTCACGAGAGGCACGTGCTTGTTCTTCGGTGGTATCGGGCATGATCACAACGAACTCGTCACCGCCGAACCGAATGACTGTGTCCGACTGTCGAAAGATCCTGGTGAGGAGCCGTGCTACGTCGGAGAGTACACGATCGCCCTCGAGGTGACCAAGGGTCTTGTTGACTTCACCAAATTCGTCGAGATCGATGATCAGAAGTGAGAGCTCGCCACCCGTGCGGTCGGCTCGCTTCACTTCGGTGACCATGATGTGCTCCATGTACCGCCGGTTGAACAGCCCGGTCAGGGGGTCAGTGTACGAGATCTTCTCTGCCGTGTCGGCGCGCGCAATCTGTTGAAAGAGCTCCTGGCGGGAGCGCTCGAGCAGGTATTGCTGGCGCAAGGCATACAAATTGAAGAGAACGACCAAAGAGATGAAAGCAAAGACAATTTGCGCCAGGAGTCGGCCGTCCAGCGTCACCGATCCCACATTCCAGACCAGGTCCGGGAGCGCGATGGCGACGGCCGACACCACCAGAATCAGAGCCGCCAGAATGGCGATCGACCACAGGAGGATGTCCTTGCCTCCTTCGAGCTCTTCCATCTCGCGGATGGCCTGCTCTGTCTGGCGAAGTCGCCTCTCCTGATTCATTCGCGGTGACCCTACCTCAGAGTTCGGCCAACGGCAAGCGTCGAATCCACAGTAATTCGTTGATGTTCTCCACTCCTCGGACCGGTTCTGTGAGCCTCTTCATTGATGGGCGGCCGCCCTTCGGCAAACATGACAGTGGAAAGGAGTCGACCAACTGTAGTCTGACCCACTTGATCCGGTAGGCCGATATGCCGGACAATGCCTCCCCTAGGTCGGTTTCTTATGCAGGTCTCCGGGCAAAAAGAAGACAAGGCAACGGGCGCGATCAGGCAGCAGATCCTCGTCGTCGGTGCAGATAGCGAGGCTCTGCAGCGGGTATTGCCGGTTCTCGCAAAGCACTCGGTGGACACCCACCGTCAGCAGTCGGGTGAAGCTGCGCTCAATGCCATCCAGAACCTCTCCGTCGTCGATCTCGTCTTTGTGTCTTACCCGTTGCCCGACATGGGGTTCGGGGATTTCGTCATCTCTGTCACCGGGATTGTTGCCCCGTCCCGGCCGCCGCAGATCGTCGTCTTGGTGAGCAAGGCCGATGTCGCCGGGGTGGCCGGACATGTTGGGCATGGAGTTCAGGTGCTGCCGGCCGATCTCCCCGACAACGTCTTGGAGAGGGCAACGGCGAAGTTTCTGCGCAAGGCACCCCGGCCCGCCACCCGCATCATGGTCAAGATGACAGTCAAGCTCGGGGAGGTCGGACACGTCTTGCGTATGGCGCAGTCGGTCAATATCTCGGCCAGCGGCATGCTCATTCGCACCACCGAGCACTACCCCTTGGGCAGCGAGGTCGCGCTCGAGTTCGCATTGCCCGGGAGTCTGGAACCGGTACAAGTGGAGGCCCAGGTCGTCCGCCACGCGATTCCCGATCGCGAAGGCATCACCGGCATGGGGCTGAAGTTCACCGGGCTCGCTCCAGAGCACAAGACGCGTCTGGAGAAGTACCTTCGCGGCCAGGTCGTGGATGAAGACTCCTGACGGGTCAGCCGCTCCAACTGGCCAGGGCCTCACCGATCACATCTTCTTTCAGCGACACCCCGAGACCGGGGGCGATGGAGGCCGCCATCCGGCCTTCGCTGCGCTGTGGCGCACCCTCGGCGGTACTGACGGTGACATAGCTGTTGAAGTCGGTGGCGGTAAAGAGCAGCTCTGTCGGGGTACTGTGGGCCAGGTGCGCGATTGCCGCAGTGGTGACGTCCCCGCCCCAGCTGTCCTCGATCGTCATCGCAATCCCGAGCTCTGCACACAGGTCTCTGGCCTGCCGCGCGCGGGTCAGGCCGCCGAACTTGCTGATCTTGATGTTGACCACATCCATGGCGCAGTCGGCGTGACCCCGCAGCAGCACCCCGATGCCGTCGATCGATTCGTCGAGCACAAAAGGGTGATCGGTGCGGCGACGGATCGACAGACACTCCTCGTAGCTCGGGCAGGGCTGCTCGATGTAGACGTCTACGTCTTTGACCGCCCTAACCACCCGCGTCGCCTCGTGCATCAGCCAACCGGTGTTGGCGTCGGCAATCAGAATGTCGCCGGTTTCGAGCTCCGCGGCCACTGCTCGAATCCTCTCGATGTCGGTATCCGGGTCGCCTCCGACCTTTAGCTGGAAGCGGCGGTAGCCCTCGGCACGGTAGCCGGACACCATGCCGGCCATTTCCTCGGGGCTCTGCTGAGAGATCGCCCGGTAGAGGACGAAGTCGCCGCCGTATCTTCCACCGAGCAGAGTGCACACCGGCTGGCCACAGACCTGGCCCAGGATGTCCCAGCAAGCGATGTCGAGCGCCGACTTGGCGTAGGGGTGGCCCTTGAGCGCCCAATCCATCCGCCGGTTGAGCTGCACCAGCCGGGTTGGGTCTTCACCCAACAGGTGGGGTGCCAGCTCGGCGATCCCCGTTCGTGCACCTGCCGCGTAGGCCGGCAGATAAACAGGGCCGAGCGGGCAGACCTCACCGTGACCGATGACCCCATCGTCGGTTTCGACCCGGACGATCGTGCTGTCGAAAACCTCGACCGATTTGCCGCCCGACCAGTTGTAGCTGCCCTCGTGTAGCGGGAGATCCACCTGATAGACGGAGATGCTTTGGATTTTCATGGGCTGAAGTGTACGTCAATCACCCACACCTCGCCTGGCCCGGGACAGATAAGATGACGCCATCTGTTTACGACTGTCGACCTACCTGCCGGGAGGAGACCGATGTCCAGACCACTGTTTGTTGTCCTTGCCATCCTGCTGCTGCCGCTCGCTTCTGGAGCTGCCGATGAAAAGGGAGATGAGACCGTCAAGGCCAAGACGGCCGAGTACGAGGTCCGTCGCGAGCTGGTCGAAGAGCTGGAGTCGGTGACCCAGCACCGGATCACGATCGAAGGCGTCCAGATCCCCTACACTGCCAAAGCCGGTAACCTGGTTCTACGCGAGGAGGACGGCAAACCCAAGGGCTCGATCTTCTTCGTCGCCTACACCCGGGATGATGTCGACGATCTATCCTCGCGACCACTGACGTTCTCTTTCAACGGCGGACCGGGGTCGGCCTCGCTCTGGGTTCCCCTCGGTGCCTTTGGACCCAAGAAAACCGAATTGGATGCAGAGGGCTTCCCCGCCGGGCCACCGCCCGGACGCCTGGTCGACAACCCCTACTCGGTCCTCGACTTCAGCGATCTGGTCTTTATCGACCCGGTCGCCACCGGTTTCAGCCGCGCGGCCCCGGGGGTTGAGGCCGCTGACTTCCACGGATTTCAGAACGACATCGAATCGGTGGGCGAGTTCATCCGCCTCTACCTGACCCGCAACGGACGGTGGAGCTCCCCCAAGTTCCTCGCCGGCGAAAGCTACGGCACCACCCGTTCGGCAGGGCTGGCGGGTTATCTCCAGAACAGCCTGGGGACCTATTTCAACGGTATCGCTCTCATCTCCTCGGTGCTCAACTGGCAGACCCTGATCCCCAGCGACGGCAACGACCTGCCCTACATCGGTTTCCTGCCCTCCTATACAGCCACTGCCTGGTACCACGGCCGGCTGTCCGAGCGACTCTCCGGAGATTTGCAAGCAACTCTCGCCGAGGTAGAAGAATTTTCCCGTGGAGAGTACGCCACCGCGCTGATGATGGGCCGCGACCTGGCTCCCGAGACCCGCGCCGAAGTCGTCGGCAAGCTCGCCGAATACACCGGACTCACCGCGGAGTACATCGAGCAGACCAATTTGAGGGTGCACCCGCGCCGCTTCTTCAAAGAGCTGCTACGCGACGAGCGCAAAACCACCGGTCGTCTCGACTCCCGCTTTACCGGCCGCGACCGAGACGCCGCCGGCGAGAACTACGAGTTCGACCCCGCCGGCGCGGTCATGGATGCCTACTTCGTCTCGCTGTTGCTCGACTACCTGCGGCAAGACCTGAAGCTCGAAAGCGATCTTCCCTTTCGCCATCTGTCTCGCGAGGTCCGGCCCTGGAACTACCACCCCGGTACCTATCGTGAGACCTGGACAAATCGCTTCCTCGATGTGTCCGAGGTGCTGCGCGAGGCGATGAACAGGAATCCCAGGCTCCAGGTTCTGGTAATGAGCGGCTACTACGACCTCGCCACGCCCTACTTCGCCTCCGACTTCACGATCGATCACATGGCGCTCGAGCCCGAGGTCGCCGACAACATCTGGGCTGCCTACTACGAGGCCGGGCACATGATGTACATCCGCGACGCGGACCACCGAAAGTTCCGCGACGACTTCCGCGATCTGGTTCAGAGGGCCACGCGCCCGTGACCCGGGGTCGGCAAGCGCCCCGGAGAGTCCATCGGGCCGGCGTGGCCCTTGCACTTGGCCTCGCTTTCTTCGGCTCGGCCGAGACCGGCGAGACGGCCGACTCGGCCGCCCTCCTCGACCCCAACCAAGAGCACTGGAGCCGGCCTGCCCCCGAGCTCTTCCGCGTCCGCATCGAGACCAGCAAGGGCGACTTCGTGGTCGAAGTTCACCGGGACTGGGCGCCCATCGGCGCCGATCGCTTCTTCCAGCTGGCCACCGCCGGCTTCTACGACGAATCCCGGTTCTTCCGCGTGCGGGCCGACTACATCACCCAGTTTGGTCTCCCCGGCGATGCCGCCGTCGCCCGGCTTTGGGTCGATCGAAGGATCTCCGACGACCCGGTCCTCCAGACCAACGTCCGCGGCAGCGTGGCCTATGCCATGACCGGTCCGGACACCCGCACCACCCAGGTCTACATCAACCTGATCGACAACACCCATCTCGACGCCGAGGGCTTTGCCCCGTTTGGCCGGGTGGTGGAGGGAATGGAGGTCGTCGACCGGCTCTACTCGGGGTACGGGGAGTCGGCCGGCGGCGGGATGCGCGGCGGCAA
>JBAUDS010000111.1:0-31990 GCA_049678185.1 Thermoanaerobaculia bacterium | reverse complement strand
CCATCACCCGTGCGGGTGCGAACTCGGGTTTTTTCAGATCGAACCAGGGCTCGACCTCGACGTCTTTTTTGACACCCAACGGGAAGATGGGCTCCATCTGCTCCTTGACCCACTGCTCGGTCTCGGTCGGCGTCATCTTGAGGTGGGTCGGGCACTCCGAGAGCACCTCGACAAAGGCCAGCCCGCGGTTCTCGACCTGGGTCTGGAGGGCCTTCTTGATGGCCTTTTTTGCTTTTACACGGTGCTTGTTGTCGTAGAGCGCAACCCGTTCGACATAGACCGGTCCATCGAGCTGGGCGACGGTCTCGGCCATCTTCATCGGCTCGCCGGTGAGCCGCTCACGCCCCGTGGGTGTGGTGGTGGTCTTCTGGTCCATCAGGGTCGTCGGCGCCATCTGCCCGCCGGTCATCCCGTAGATGGCGTTGTTGACAAAGATGAAGGTCATGGGCAGACCGAGTTGTGTCACCTGCATGATCTCGGCCAGACCGATGGAAGCCAGGTCGCCGTCCCCCTGGTAGCTGACCAGGATGGAATCGGGGTTGGCCACCTTGTGGCCCAGTGCCACCGCGGGAGCCCGCCCATGTGCCGCCTGGGTGTTGCCGACATCGAGGTAGTAGTACATGAAGACACTGCAACCGACGGGGGAGACCGCGATCGTCCGGTCCTGGATCTCGAGCTCTTCGATGGCTTCGGCGAGATATTTGTGGATCAGTCCATGGCCGCACCCGGCACAGTAGTGGGTGCTTTGGCCCTTGAGCCCCTCACCGTGAGAGTGGCGCTCGAATTTCTCGTAAAAGACACTCATGATTTCACCTCGACCTGGGAGGAGAGATTGTCCACGATCTCCTGTTGTTGCGGCAGGATGCCGCCAAAGCGGCGGATGTTGGTGATGGGTGGTGGGTTGTGGACCCCGGCATAGCTGAGGGCTATGCGGAGCTCGTCCTCGAGCTGTCCGTTGCCGGCCTCGACGACGAGAATGCCGCGGGCTCGAGGCAGCAACCCGAGCAGCGAGTCGATGGGGAACGGCCACAGCGAGATCGGCCGGAAGAGACCGGCCTTGACACCCGCCTTGCGCATCTCCTCGACCGCTCCCTTGGCCATTCGCGCGGGGGTGTTGCAGGCGACTACGAGCCATTCGGCGTCGTCGCAGAAGAAGAGATCCGCCCGCTGCTCGCTCTCGATCATGCGCTCGTACTTCTCGTTGAGGTGGATGTTGTGGGCCTCGAGGTCCGACTCGTTCAGATAGATCGACGTGATCAGGTTGCCACGGTGCATCTCGTCGCCCCAGACCGCCCACTCGGGTATCCCGGGCTCCATCATGGTCTCGGGAAGACAAACACGCCCGGTCATCTGGCCCAGATAGCCGTCGGCGGCGATGACGACCGGGTGGCGGTACTTCATCGCCAGGTCGAAGGCCAACATGGTCAGATCGAGCATCTCTTGCGGGGTGGACGGGGCCAGAACAGGGGCATGCGTGTTGCCATGACCCAGACCACGGCAGAGCATCTTGATGTCGGATTGCTCGGGGGCGATGTTGCCAAGACCGGGACCGCCCCGCATGACATCCACCACCACACCGGGAACCTCGGCGCCGATCATGTAGGAGATTCCTTCCACCATCAGGCTGAAGCCGGGCGACGAGGTAAAGGTCATACAACGGAGCCCGGCGCCGCCACAGCCGTACATCATGTTGATGGTGGCCACCTCGCTCACCGCCTGGACAAACACCCCGTCGAGTTGGGGAAGGAGCTTGGCCATGAGCTCGGCGCCTTCGGTCGAGGGTGTGATCGGGTAGCCAAAGAAGTGGCGGCAGCCGGCCAGCAGCGCACCGATCGCCGAGGCGTGGTTGCCCTTGAGAACCAGCGGCTCCAGAACGGGCAGCGGCACCCGCTGGTCGGGAATCTCGACCGGTTGGGGGGCCGTGGTGGTCCGGGGTCCGAAGTGCGTCACCGGATCGAAGAGCTCGGTCTCGAACTCGTTGAGCGTCGGCTGTAGGCCATAGGGTTCGGGGCAGGCGCTAAAGCAGAGCCCGCAGGCTGTGCACTCGTCGAGATTGAGGATCACCGGGGTAAATCCGGTGGCGGGCTCGATCTCGGTGCCCAGCTGAATACACCCTTTGGGGCAGGCCTCGATGCAGCGCCCACACGCCTTGCAGAACTGCGGCAAGACGACGGGTTTGGGTTTTATCCGAGTCGTAGGTGTCGACATGCAACTCCCTTTCAAGTCGCTTTGGTAGCTGACAATAACTCCTCACTCCGAGGAGCCAGATGCCCTCGGAAGTCCTGAGTAATAGCTTACCTTCCGCACAATCCGGGCCAATACCCAGAGAGGTAGGCGGTCGACCCTACCTCGGCGGGTGGCAGGGGGGTCTACATGAATCCCAGTTGCAGTCGGGCCGCCTCGGTCATCATGTTGGGGTTCCAGGGGGGGTCGAAAACGACCTCGACATGGACGTTGTCGACTCCTGGAACCTCCTGGACCCGGTTCTTGACGTCCTCGGCCAGCACCGGTCCCATGCCGCAGCCCGGGGCCGTCAGCGTCATCTTCACCTCGACGCGATGTCCCCCCTCGGGTTGCTCTCCTACCTCGCAGTCGTAGATAAGCCCCAGATCGACGATATTTACCGGGATCTCCGGGTCGTAGCACCTCTTCATCTGCTCCCAGACCCGCTCCTCGACGGCCTCCTTGGTCTCGACCACGCTCTCGTCGATTTCGACCTTGGTGACCTCCTTGCCCAGCGCGTCGGCGTCGTTGGGGTCGATCCGATACATGAGCCCGCGGCTGGTCATGATGGTAAAGCTGCCGCCGAGCTCCTGGGTGATCAGGACCTCCATCCCCTCGGGCAGCCGGATGCGGGTGCCTTCGGGGATCTGGATGGCCTCCACTTCACGCGCGATCAGAACTTCTTCTCTGCCGTGCATCGATATTCCTTTGACAAAGCGGCCGCGGCACAACTTCTCCGCGGCCCTCCGAAGCCAAAGTATATCAGCAAGGCCTTGGGGGCTTGGGGGCCACCCTCCCCGGCCGGCCTCCGTGCCGGCCGATCCCTCGGGCCCTCGGGACCCTTTTCATTCTCTCCGAGGCCCCGGCACCAGCCGTGTGCTCAGCTCTTCAATCCGCCCGTACCCTGCAGCCCTGAGCGCAGCGTTCAGCTCCTCGATGTGCTCTCGATTGCGGGTCTCGAGGGTGAGTCTGGCCTCGACCTGCCAGAAGGCGGTGTCGGTGAAGACCCGATCGTGGTGGATGTGAAGTACGTTGGCCCCCTGCTCGGCCACCACATCCAGCAGATCGGACAGACCTCCGGGGCGATCCTTGATGGTGATGCGGAGTCGCACCAGACGGTGCTGCTTGAGCAGTGAGCGCTCGATGATGCGGCCGAGGATATTGGTGTCGATGTTGGCGCCACAAAGCACCACCACGACCCGGCGGCCGGCGAGGCCGGGGAAGCGGCCCTGACGGACGGCACAGTAACCGGCGGCACCGGCCCCTTCGGTGAGGCTCTTGCCCACTACGAGCAGCTCGACCACTGCCGCCTCGATCTCCTCTTCGGAGACCAGCTCGATACCGTCGACAAGCCTCTGGATGATGGGGAAGGTGTTCTTGCCCGGCCTTTTGAGCGTGATGCCTTCGGCGATGGTGGGCTCGACTCCGATCTCCTGCCACTTTCCACTGTCGAAGCTTTTCTTCATCGCCGGCGCGGCCCGGCTCTGGACCCCAAACACCTCGACTTCGGGTCGCAACGCTTTGACAGCGGTGGCGACGCCCGAGATCAGACCGCCGCCGCCGATGGGGACCACCACCGCCTCGAGATCCGGCACCTGCTCGAGAATCTCGAGCCCCACCGTCCCCTGACCGGCGATGACCTCGGCATCCTCGAAGGGGTGGACAAAGGTAAGGTTCTGCTGGTCGCGTAGCGTGTAGGCGTGTTCCAGCGCCTCGTCGAGACTCTGTCCGTAGAGCTCGACACGCGCTCCCAGCTCGCGGGTGCGGGTGACCTTGACCAGCGGCGTGGTCTCGGGCATGACGATAAGCGACTGGGCGCCGACCGTGGCGGCGGCGTAGGCGACGCCCTGTGCATGGTTGCCGGCCGAGGCGGCGATCACTCCGCGCTCCCGCTCCTCCGGGCTCAGACAGAGCAGACGGTTGACGGCACCGCGAGGCTTGAAGGAGCCGGTTCGTTGCAGGGACTCGTATTTGAGGTAGAGCTGAACGCCGCAGAGCTCGGACAGGACCTCCGACTCGAGACAGGGCGTCTCTTTGACCGACCCGGCGATGCGGTTGCGGGCCTGCTGGATGTCTGCGATCTCTATCATCGTCGATCTCCGAAGCCGGTGGCGGACTTCCTATAATACGCAACGCAACGGCGGACATCACGCCGGAGAGTCACGATGCCACAGAAGGCGAAGATCCTGTTTCTCTGTACCGGCAATTCCTGTCGCAGCCAGATGGCGGAAGGGTGGGTGCGGCACCTCATGGCAAACGACCTCGAGCCCCACTCGGCGGGGGTGGAGACCCATGGTCTGAACCCGAGCGCGGTCAGAGTCATGCGGGAGGCGGGTGTCGACATCTCCTCTCAGCGCTCGAAGTCTCTGGCCGATCTCGGCGAGGACCGGTTCGACTACGTGGTGACGGTCTGCGACAGCGCCCGTGAGAGCTGTCCCGTTTTTCCCGGCAAAACCCTGAAGCTCCACGCCGGCTTCGACGATCCGCCACGCCTGGCGGCCGCCGCGGGCACCGAGGAGGAGGCTCTGAATCACTACCGTCGGGTGCGAGACGAGATCCGACGCTTCGTGGAGAGCCTCCCGGAGCGGCTCACCACCGTACGGAGGTAGAACGCCATGGACCTGGTCAGGGAAACTCTCGAAGCGGAGCATCGGCTGCGTGGGTGGGTGCGCGAGACACCGGTGGAGCCCTCGCTGGCGCTGGGCCAGGAGAGCGGGGCCGAAGTCCACCTCAAACTGGAAAATTTCCAGCGTACCGGCTCGTTCAAGATCCGGGGCGCGATGAACAAGCTGCTCACCCTGACACCGGAGGAACGGGCGCAAGGGGTGGTGGCGGCCTCGTCGGGGAACCACGGCGCGGCGGTGGCCGACGGCACCTCGGTGCTGGGCATTCCCGGAACGATATTCGTGCCCGAGGACGCCTCGCCGACAAAGGTGGCCACCATCCGGTCGTACGGCACAGAGGTGCGGTTGGAGGGCGCCGACTGCGTAGTCGCCGAGCTCCGGGCTCGGAGCTATGCCGAGAAGACCGGCCGGGTCTATGTGTCTCCCTACAACGACCCGGTGGTTGTTGCCGGTCAGGGAACGGTGGGTCTCGAGCTGGGTAATCAGCTGGAGTCGATCGACGCCGTTCTGGTGGCGCTTGGTGGGGGCGGATTGATCGCTGGAATCGGTGGCTATCTCAAGTCGATCCTGCCCGAGATCGAGATCATTGCCTGTTCACCGGAGAAGTCGGCGGTGATGCACGCCTCCATCGAAGCCGGGCGGATTCTGGAGCTCGATTCCGAGCCTACCCTCTCCGATGGCACGGCCGGGGGGGTGGAGCCCGGGGCGATCACCTTCGATCTCTGCCGCACGATCGTGGATCGCTACGTCCTGGTCTCGGAAGATGAGATTGCGTCCGCCATGCGGCTGATCGTCAATCGTCATCACATGCTGATCGAAGGGGCGGCCGGCGTACCCGTGGCCGCCCTGCTCAAAGAAAAGGCGAGCTTCGCCGGCAAGCGGGTGGCGGTTGTTCTCTGTGGTGCCAACATCTCGCACGAGATCCTCTGCCGGGTCCTACAAAACAAATCCTGATCCAGCCGGTTCTGGTACGGCGATTGCTAACCGCTCATCCTGGGGACGAGATTGCCCCAAACGGGGCCCCTCGAGCGGTCACGACACGTCATTTTGACGCGGTTCGAGGCCGATCTTGCCTAAGCGTCATGCACAAGCGACCAAGCAGTATCTTGCCCCTGGTGGCGATGATCGGAGGACTCCTGGTATTGGCCTCTACTCCACGATATCCGGCCGCCGCCGAGGAGCTCGGTGAGCTGCTCTCCGGCTATGGGGTCCGACCCGTCGTCCCGCCAACACCTGCCGTCGACTTCACCCTGCCCATGGTCCCTGGCGGCATGCAATCCCTCTCAGACTACGAAGGAAACTGGGTACTTTTGACCTTTTTGGCCTCCTGGTGCGGTCCCTGTCGAGCGGAGCTGCCGAGTCTCGAGCGGTTGTATCGAGAACGGTCTGACGCCCCTCTTACCGTTGTCGGTGTCTCCATCGACAGGGACCGCGCTGCTTTGGACTCGTTTATCGACGAGTTGGAGATCACCTTTCCCATGTTCTGGGACGAGAGCGGACAGGTGGGGGCCGACTACAGAGCCAGCAGTATCCCGTTGACCTACATTCTGGATCCCGGTGGCCGGGTCGTCGGCTTCTCCCGTGGTGCGAGGGACTGGGGCCGGATGGAGCCGCTGCTCGACACCCTGCTGGCGGAGACCGCCGGTGGGCCGGCCGAGGCCGCGGTCTATGCCGCCGGGCCGGTGCAACTGCCGCTGGCCCTGGATCCGCCAACCGCCGAGATCAGCGTCTCCGACCCGACGCCGACCGTGGGTGAGACCTTCTATCTGGATGTCCGACTCCACTGGTCGGGAGATCTCGAAGAGTACCTCCCACAACCGCCGCGAGTGCAGACCCCCGATGCCGTCACCCGCGAACGGGTCACCGCCTCGACCACCAGTCGGGAAGGCCGCAACGTCGTCTCCTACCGGCTGGAGTTGCGCGCCGACGAGGTCGGACGATTTGCTCTCGACCCGGTGGAGCTGCGTTACACACCACGCTTCGAGTCTTCGCCGATCGAGAGTCGGGTGAGTGGCCCGACGGTCGAGGTGGTGCCGCGGACTATCGCCGGGTTGCGACCCAAAACCCTGGCCATCGGCGGTCTGACAGCGCTTGCCGCCGGTCTAGCTGTCTTTGGAGTTCTTACCCGGTGGCGAGCCGCCGGCTCCCAGACCGCGGGCGTGTCGCCCTACGAACGTATGCAGACGAGCTTCGAGGAGGCCAGGGCGCTGCGTCTGCAGGGCGATGGTGCCGGCTTCTTGTTGGCGCTGGCCGAGCTCGAGCATGAGCTGGGTCCGGTGGACGAAGAGTCGGAGAGCTACTGGCGGCAGGCTGCGGAGCGGGTCCGCTACGGCGGTCAGCTTCCCCCGGCCGACGAGTTGGACCGGCTGCAGCGTCGGGTGGAGCGTCGGCTGAACGAGCTCCGTCCGGATCCTCAGGTTGCCGCCCTGGATGCGGTCAAGTTGCGGCGTGAACAGAACAGTTGATGCGAGGAGAGAACATGAGCGTAACCGCAGAAGAATTGACCCCCGAGATCGAAGCCCAGGCGCAGCTGGTGAAGCGGCTGCGGGAGGAGGTGGGCAAGGTGATCGTCGGCCAGAGCTACATGATCGACCGCCTGCTGATGGGTCTGATCGCCGACGGCCACATCCTGATCGAGGGTATACCGGGGCTGGCAAAGACCACCGCCGTCAAGACCGTCTCCGACTGCATCGACACCGGCTTTGCCCGGCTGCAGTTCACCCCGGACCTGCTGCCGGCCGATCTCATCGGCACCGAGATCTACCGGCCCCAGCACCACGAGTTCGTGGTCAAGACCGGTCCGATCTTCAACAACCTGATCCTCGCCGACGAGATCAACCGTGCCCCGGCCAAGGTCCAGAGCGCCCTGCTCGAGGCCATGCAGGAGCGCCAGGTCACCATCGGCGACAAAACCCACAAGCTCCCCGATCCCTTTCTCGTTATGGCGACCCAGAATCCGATCGAGCAGGAGGGCACCTATCCGCTGCCGGAGGCGCAGGTCGACCGTTTCATGCTCAAGCTCCGGGTCAGCTATCCCAACAAGCAGGAGGAGAAAGAGATTATGAGGCGGATGGCCAACCGGCACCAACCCGAGGTGGAGGCGGTGTTGACGCCCGAGGACATCAAGAAGATGCGGGAGACGGCCGACCAGGTCTACCTCGATCCCAAGGTCGAGGACTACATCGTGGATGTCGTTTTTGCCACCCGCGAGCCTGCCGTCTACAAGATGGAAAAGATGGAGAATCTCATCGACTACGGAGCCTCGCCGCGCGCCAGCATCTATCTCGCCCAGGTAGCCAAGGTACAGGCTTTCCTGTCGGGCCGCGCCTACGTCACACCGCAGGACGTCAAGACCATCGGCCCCGACGTCCTGCGCCATCGGGTCCTGGTCTCGTACGAGGCCGAGGCGCAGGATTTGACCTCGGACGATCTGATCCAGGAGATCTTCAACACCGTCGATGTGCCGTAGGGGGCAGTGGCGCAGTGACGCAGTGGGCAGTGAGCAGTGAGGCAGTGAAGGGCTGAGATTTTGAAGCGGCCGGCCTCCGTGCCGGCCGATGGGCAATGGGCTATGAATCAGACTGACTCCAGAGAAGACAGCGAGCACCTGGACCTTTCAGAGGCCCTTTCGCCCGAGCTTTTCCAGAAGATCAAGTCGATCCAGATCCGCACGCAGCGGCTGGTGAACGATGCCTTTGCCGGCGAGTACGAGAGTGCCTTCAAGGGCCGCGGGATGGAGTTCGAAGAGGTGCGGGACTACCAACCCGGTGACGACATCCGGCATATCGATTGGAACGTGACCGCCCGCATGGGCTCGCCCTACGTCAAGCTGCATCGTGAAGAGCGCGAGCTGACGGTCATGCTGTTGGTGGATGTCAGCTCCTCCGGCGCTTTTGGCACCGGGGCCAAGCTGAAGAACGAAGTCGCCGCCGAGGTTGCCGCCCTGCTCGCCTACACGGCGATCAAGAGCAACGACCGCGTCGGTCTGATCATCTTCTCCGATCGAATCGAGCACTACATTCCACCCAAAAAAGGCCGCTCCCACGTCTGGCGGGTCATTCGCGACACGTTGACCTTTCGGGCCCCGCGGCGGAGCACCGATCTCCAGGGCGCGCTCGAGTACATGAGCAAGGTCATGCGTCGCCGGGTGGTGGCCTTTGTGATCTCCGATTTTCAGGACGAGGGCTTCGACGACCGGTTGCGCTCGATCTGCAAACGACACGACGTGACCGCGGTGGTGGTGGGTGATCAGCGCGAAGAGGAGCTGCCCAGAATCGGCATCCTCGAGCTCGAAGACGCCGAAACCGGCGAGACCGTGCTGATCGACACCTACGATCTCAATGTCACCGCCGGTTTCCAGGTCCTGGGACACAAGGATCGGTCTGCACGGAGCCGTCTATTTCGCTCGGCGGGAGCGGGAGAGGTTCGAGTACGCGCCGACGACCCCCATTATGTGGACTCGTTGGTGCGCTATTTCCACGCACGCGAGAGGCGACGATAGCCATGGAACTGAGAGAGCCACCCCAAATCCCCGCGAGTCAGAGCTCGGATCGAGTAGGGCGAGCGCTTCTGGTCGTCAATCTCATCGTTCTTCTTGTCGTTGGCTGGCTACTGCTGGCCCGGACGCGACCGGCGGGAGTAGATGCGGAGACCGCCCTGCGGGGGCGTGAGGTGGCCGGCAAGCTGAAGGCGGCCGGCGCTCTGGATGAGGCTGCGGCTCTGTATGAGAGGTACCTCGAGGCGGGCGAGGAGGAACCGTCGGCGCGAGCACGGATCGCCTACAGTCTGGGGAATACCTATCTGGAGAACGGACAGTTCGAACGGGCCCTGCGCTGGTTCTACGAGGCCGAGCTCCTGGCGGATGACGATCTGGCGGTGCAGATTGCCCCCAAGATCGTCCACAGTCTCGAGCGGATGGGCCGGTACCACGCCGCTCAGGCGGCGCTCGACGCACGGTCGGCGATGGAGACCGGGGACGGACCGGCCGAGCGCTCGGCCGAGGATCCGGTGGTAGCCCGCATCGGCGAGGACCGGATCTACCGTTCGGATTTCGAGCGAGCACTCGACGATCTGCCCGCAGAGCTCTCCCGCAGTGTCGTGGGGGCTGAAGCCAGGGCGCAGTACCTGCAGAACTATGTGGGTGAAGAGCTGCTCTGGCGCAAGGCTGTCAAGCTCGAGATGGACAAGGACCCGGAAGTCCAGCGGCGTCAGGAGCTGGTGCTGAAAAAGCTGGTCGTCGGCAAGTTCCTCGAGGAGGAGATTGCCGCCAAGATCGAGGTCGACGAAGCCGATCTGCGCAACTACTTCGAGGCAAGCCGGCAGCTCTACCAACCTCCGGCGGAGGAGGGCAAGGCGGTCGCCGAGCGCAGCTTCGAAGAGGTCCGACCGATCGTCGAGCGCGACTATCGAATGCTCAAGCTGCAGTCGTTGTACGAGGAGGCCATCGCCGGCGAGCTGGCAGCCGAAGAGGTAGAGCTCTTCCCGGAGAGGCTGGAGGAGGGTGGCTAAGGTGTTGGCAGGCTCTCACGCGGTCGAATTGCCGGCAATGCCTGAGGCGGTCGACTTGTTAGCTGAGTCTAAGACGGTCGAAGCGGCCGGCCTCCGTGCCGGCCGAACAACGGTGCTGCTCGGCCTGTCCATAGCGCTAACCCTGGCCTCATGTGCGGGCCAACCCGAAGCTCTCCCGGACGAGCCAAGCGCTGCAGTCGAGACCGAGGCCGCGGTCGATCGGGCGGTGGCCACCACCGGCGACCTCATCACCTACCGGGTCTCGGTGGACTACGCCGACAGCTACGAGGTGGAGATTCCCGAGCCCGGGGCCGACATCGCCGGGTTTCGGATTGTCGACGCCGGCCGCGAGGAGCCCCGGAGAGAGAAGGGTCGGGTCATCGAAGATCGGTGGTACAAGCTGCGAGCCGATCTGGTGGGCTCCTACATCCTGCCACCGGTGACTGTCGGCTACCGCCCGCGGGCAGAGCCCGTCGACGATGCGGCAGCCGACGCGGGTGATACCGGCCCGCCATGGGTGGCGGTCGAGACCTCCGCCATCTTTGTCGAGGTGGAGTCGGTTCTGCCCGGCGACGGCGAGGCCACCGACGTCCGTGATCTGAAGGAGCTGCGGCGGATCGAGGGCCCGATTCCCTGGTTGTGGATCGCTGTCGGACTCGCGGCTTTTGCGGCCCTGGGGGTCGCCCTCCACTATTACCTACAGTACCGACGTCGAGCCCTGGCCGTGCCGCCGGATCCTCCGCATGTGATCGCCTTTCGCGCCCTGGGTGTGCTGCGTGACACCGACTTTGGCGACCCGGTGGCGGTAAGACGGTTCTATTTCGCCATCTCCGAGGTTTTGCGGTCCTATGTCGAAGGGAGATTCGGTTTGAATGCGACCGATCTGACCAGCGAGGAGATCGTCGCCGAGCTGCCGGCCCTCGACGACCTCGGTGACGATCACGGTCATGTTCTGGAGCGCTTCCTGGCCGACACCGACCGGGTGAAATTCGCCGAACACCAGCCGAGCGAGGGCGAGATCGAGGGGACGTACGAGAACGCTCTGGGTTTTGTCGAGTCGACGCTGCCGGTCGAAGAGCCGCAGGCAGAGGTGGCCGCGTGAGCGAGTTGGTGTTCGCCGACCGCTGGCTCTTGTGGGTCCTGGTGCCCCTGTTCTTCCTCTGGCTCGCCGCCTGGCTGCTCAGACCTTGGCTGACTCGACGTCATCCCGGACGATGGTGGGCACCCACGGCCGTACGTTTCTCGAGCATCCAGGCGCTCCAAAGTCTCAAACCCTCTCGCTCCCTCCTGCTGCGACGGCTGGTGATGGGGCTACGGATTCTGACGATCGCTCTCCTGGTTATGGCCATGGCGCGTCCGCAGACGGGTCGTCGGCATACCCAAGTGTCGACCGAAGGGATCGATATCGTTCTGGTGCTAGACACCTCCGGCAGTATGCAGGCGCTCGACCTGGACGCCGACCGTCCCATCAACCAGCGACGTCATCGGCTCGACGTTGCCAAGGAGGTGGTGGAGGAGTTCGTTCAAAAGCGCCAGAGCGATCAGATAGGGCTGGTGGTGTTTGGCAACGAGGCTTTCACCCAGTGTCCGCTGACCCTCGATCACGGAATCGTGGCGACATTTCTGGAGCAGGTAGACATCGGCATGGCCGGTGATGCCACGGCCATCGGCTCGGCGCTGGGCACCGCGGTCAAGCGACTGCGTGACTCGGAAGCCAAATCGAAGGTGATCATTTTGCTCACGGATGGGCGCAACAACGCCGGCTCGCTGAGCCCCAAGAAGGCCGCCGAGATCGCCGCGACCTTCGACATCAAGATCTATGCAGTGGGTGCGGGGACACGCGGCAAGGCACCCTTCCTGGTGGATTCCTTTTTTGGCAATCAGGTCGTCTACCAGAGCGTCGAGATCGACGAAGAGACGCTGGAGGAGATTGCCGACCGGACCGGTGGCGCTTACTTCCGGGCCGAGGACAAGAGCGCTCTCGAGTCGATCTACGCCGAGATCGACGAGATGGAGACGACCGAGATCACTTCCAACACCTATATGGAGTACAACGAGCGATTTCGGTTCTTTGTGCTGCCGGCGGTGGCCTTGCTGCTGCTCGAGGTAGTGCTGCTGGGAACCCGTTTTCGAAAGCTGCCATGAAGATGACGTCCATCTCCAAGCCGCGGGCGACCGCCGCTACGGCCGCTCCTGTTCTGCTGGCAGCCACACTTCTCCTGGCCGGCTGCAGCGACGTCCAGCTCGGCAGCCCCGAGTCGCTTTGGCTGCTGTGGCTGGTACCGGCGCTGGTGGTGTTCTTTATCTACGCCTTCCGCACCAAGACCCGTCTGCTCCGGCACTTCGCCTCCACCGAGATGCTGGCGCGTCTCACCTCGGGGGTAAGCCGGCCCCGTCAGTATCTGAAAGCTCTGCTGGTCGTCATCGGTCTGGGAGGGGCCATTCTCGCCTTGGCCGAGATTCGCTATGGCTTTACCTGGGAGGAGGTCAAGAGGGAGGGTGTGGACATCGTCGTGGCACTCGATGTCTCGGACAGTATGTTGGTAGAAGACGCCGAGAGCGGTGGCCGCCTCAGCCGTCTGGAGCGGGCCAAGCGGGAGATCACCGATTTGCTCGCGCTGCTGGAGGGTGACCGCATAGGCTTGGTGGCCTTTGCCGGCGCCGCCTTTGTCGAGTGTCCACTGACGCTGGACTATGGTGCGGCCGAGATCTTTCTCGATGCCATCGACACCGATCTGATTCCGGTCAAGGGAACCGATCTGGCGGGGGCCATTCGCACCGCTCTCGGGGCCTTCGAGGGCTCGGCCAGCAGCTCGCAGGCGATCATCCTGATCACCGACGGCGAAGATCACAGTGGTGAGGCCCTCGAGGCAGCCGAGGAGGCCGCCCTTGCCGGTGTTCGCATCTTCACCATCGGCATCGGTCGAGACGAAGGGGCCCCCATCCCGCAGCCCAGAGGCGGATTCCGCCGCGATCGGCAGGGCGACATCATTCTCAGCAAGCTGGATGAGCCGACACTGCAAAAGATGGCCCTCAATACCGGCGGGCGCTACGTGCGCTCGGTGACCGGGGACGTCGACCTGGAGCAGATCTATGCCCAGGGCATCAAGGCCACGCTCGAGGATCAGGAGCTGGGCTCGAAAAGGCGGCAGCGGTGGGAGGAGCGTTTTCAGTGGCTGTTGGCGCTGGCATTGTTGGTTCTCATGCTCGAGCCGCTGATCTCGGATCGGGCTCGCCGAGGAGGGCCGGCTCGTGTCTGAGCGGATGGTGCTCACCGCGCTATTCCTGGCTGGGGCGACGGCAGCGCTGGCTCAGACCGGCACGCAACCGGTACCCGAGACCGAGAGCGCTCCGGCGCGGGTGCGCGCGGGAGATCCCTACGAAGCCTACGAGGCCGGTATGTACGAGCAGGCGCTGAGCGGCTTTGTCGATTTGCAGGTGGAGCGACCCGACGATCCAGCGGTGGCTCTGAACCTGGGGAGCGTTCACTACCAGATGCGGAATTTCGAGGAGGCCGACCGGGCCTTCTTTGGGGCGACTCTTTCCACCGATGAGAGCCTGAGGGAACAGGCTCTCTACAACCTGGGGAACTCGGCCTTTAGGCAGGGTCGTTTGGAGGAAGCCGTCGAGCTCTACAAAGCGGCTCTGGAAATCGATCCCGACGACGAGGATGCGAAGTTCAACCTGGAGTTTGTCCGCGACGAGATCCGTCGACGACACGAAGAGGCCCAGAAGCGCCAGGAAGAGCAGCAACAACAACAGCAAGATCAACAGCAAGATCAGCAGCAGGAGCAGCAACAGGGCGGCGAAGACGAGCAGGGGCAGCAGGAGCAAGGGGAGCAGGATCAACCGCAACAGCAGGATCAGCAACAAGAGGAGCAACAAGAGCAGACCGGCGGGCAGGATTCCGACCAGGATGGTCTGCCTGACGAGGTCGAGCGCTCGGGGGAGAACCCCACCGACCCGGAGAACCCCGATACCGACGGCGATCAGCTGCCCGACGGGGCCGAGGATCTGAATCGGAATGGCCAGGTGGACGAGAGCGAGACCGATCCCAACAACCCCGATAGCGATGGCGACGGCGTCGGCGATGGGGAAGAGAGCCTCGAGCAGTCCCAGGGCGGCTCGGGTGCCGAGGGCGAGGAGTTCGAGAGCCTCACACCGGAAGAAGCCGAGCGCTACCTCCAGGCGCTGGAAGAAGGGCAGCCGGTCCGGCGGCATCCGTCCCAGGGCCGTCGCAGGCGACCGGCAAAGGACTGGTGACAATGAGCCGGTTCGACAAGAGGTTGGTGGTCTGTCTCATTCTGTTGGCGGTGAGCGCTGTCTGGCTGCCGGTGGCCGCCGCTGCCCAAGAACGCATCCAGGCCTCCGTGGATCGTGCCGAGATCTCCGAGGAAGATCAGATCCTCCTCCAGATCACCATCGAGGGATCACGCGGCGCCGAGCCGACGCTGCCCGAGCTACCCGATTTCGATGTCTTCTCCCGCGGTCAGTCGACACAGATGAGCTTTGTCAACGGCCGCATGAGCTCGAGTGTCAGTTACAGCTATTCGCTGGTGCCCAAACGCAGCGGGAGCTTTCAGATCGGCTCCGCGACGGTCGAGCTCGACGGAGAGGTGCACAGCAGCAGTCCGATCACCGTCCGGGTGCTCGCGGCTTCCGAGCAGCCGGCGGAGTCGCGCGACCTCTTCCTCTCGGCCAAGGTCTCGACCAGGTCGGCCTTTGTGGGTCAGCAGATTGTCTATACCTGGCGGTTCTACCGTCGCGTGCAGATAGGAAACGCACGTGTGGATTCGATGGAGTTCGATGGCTTCACCGTCGAAGATCTGGGCGAGGTCCGTGAGTTCCAGACCAAGGTCAACGGGGTCGAGTATCTGGTCAGCGAGATCAGACGGGCGCTCTTTCCGCAAGAAGAGGGCAACCTTGTCATCCCACCTTCACGGCTGAGCTGTGAGGTCTTGGTGCGCTCCTCTCGTCGTCGTCGCAGTCTGATCGATGACGTCTTCGGGTCGGCCAGCAGGCAGACAAAGGTCCTGCGTACAAAGCCGATCGAGATCGAGGTGCGCACTCTGCCGACGGCCCCGCCCGGCTTCTCGGGTCTGGTGGGAGACTTCGAGCTGGAGGCCGGTCTCAGCAAGCAGGAGCTCCAGGTGGGCGAGTCGGTGACGCTCCGTCTCACCGTCAAAGGCAGCGGCAATGTTCAGATGATCGGCGCGCCGGAGCTTCCGGAAATGCCCGCGTTCAAGGTCTACGACGACAAGCCCGACGGTGCCATCGAGCGGTCGGGCGCCACGCTCTCGGGCTATCGTTCGTACCGCAAAGCGCTGGTGCCTCTGGAGGCCGGGGATCTCGCTGTACCGCCGACGAGCCTCACCTTCTTCGACCCCGAGACCGAGAGCTTCCGTACAGCCCGGACGGAGGCGCTACCGTTGGTGGTGCGGCCCGCCCAGGGCGAGGAGGAGCTGCGGCTGACGGAATCGATGGCTCCCGGGACCGGCAAGGTAGCGGTACGGATTCTGGCCGACGACATCCTGCCTCCGTACAGGGGACTGGATGCAGTTGCGCGGCGCTCGCAGACGGCACTCGATCGAGCGCTTCTGCTCGGTGGTCTTCTGCTGCCACCATTGGGGTTTGTGGGCACCTTGATGGCTCAGCGCCGCCGCCGCCGCTTCGCTCTCGACTCGGGTCTCCGCCGCCGCCGCGAAGCTCTCGGTCGTGCCCGCAAATGCCTCAAACGGATCGAGGCGCAGAGCGAGGGCGAAGACAGCGCCGCGGCGAGTCGGTTCGCCTCCCGGTGTCTGCGTGAGTACGTCGGCGACAAGCTCGACGTGGAGGGCAGTGCGCTTACCCCCACGGAGACCGAGGAGCTGTTGCGGGCGCATGGGGTGGAAGAAGAGGTAGTGGAAGAGACTTGCAGACTGCTGGATCGCCTGGACGCGGCTCAGTACAGCTCGGAGAAGATCGAGCCACGTCGGATGACCAGTGTATTGACCCCACTACTCAAAACGCTCGACCGTCAGATCCGTGCCTGAGAAACTCCGTGAAACGACGATCAACCCTTCTTATCCTCGGTCTGTTGCTGGGTTCTGCCGCGTACGGACAGGTTCTTGAACTGGAGGTCCCATCAACTGCGGTCGACACCGAGACCGAGCCGGAAGGTGTGCTCGATTCCGGTGAGGCCTTTGTCAACGCCAATGCCGCCTACGAAGCGGGCGACTACGGGCTGGCCATCGGGCTGCTCAAACGCCTGGCCGACGACGGCTTTGACAGCGGTCATCTCCACTTCAACCTGGGCAACGCCTACCTGAGAAACGGCGAGCTCGGCCACGCCGTCGCCTCCTACCGGCGGGCGGCGATCCGGCTGCCACGCGACGAGGACGTACGGGCCAATCTGGCCTTTTCCCGGCAAAGCACCAAAGATGCTCTGTCGCCGCCCGAGCCATCGGCGTTCGTGTCCACGCTCTTCTTCTGGCACTACGGTCTCAGTCCCACGGAGCTCCAAGTTATCGTCCTGGCGCTCAACCTCCTCTTCTGGGGTATCTGGGCCATACGCCTTTTCCATCAGGATTCCGAAGTGCTGAGATGGATTTTCATCCTCCTTCTGGTTCTTTTGGTCGCCACTGCCGGCTCTCTTTTTGTCCATCGCCTCTTTCCGCTCCAGGTGGCTGTCGTCGTGCCGCAGGAGATCGAGGCCCGCACCGCGCCCGACCCCGACTCCGTAGTGAGATTCAAGCTGCACGCCGGAACCGAGGTGCAAGTCAAGGATCGACGTCCGGGTTGGCTCCGCATCGTCCTACCCGACGGCCAGCAGGGCTGGGTGGAAGAGGAGTGGACCGAGCTGGTCGAAGGCTGAATCGCCCACACCCAATTGGTGAGCTACGGGTTGTCTGATCCCGCGTCGATGTAGCCCAGAGCCCTCAGGCGCTCTTTGACTTCATCGGAGAGAGTCGTCTCCTCTCCCCGGGCGACGGTGGTGTTCACCATCCGAATGTGGATGCCTGGCCCGAGCTCGTGGCGCCGGGTGCTCTGAAGCCTTGAATCGGAGGGATCGAGGGTGATGGACTCGCCGCTGGCAAGCCGATCTCCATTGGCGAGCAAGATCTCCGTCGAGGCGGATTCGTCCTCCAGGTGGAGCTCGAAGGTGACCGGTTCATCGGGTGGAATGGTGTCGAACCAGAGCTCTCCTGTCAGATCGGAGATGACGACCTCCCAGGTTAGGCTTTTGCCATCTGCACCGACATCGAAGCGCGAGAAGCGTGCGTATCTCGAGCCCGGATAACGGCCCAGGTTCCAGAAGTAGCGCCGGGGACCGACCAGCCGGCCCTGGCTTCGAATAGCGCCTCGACAGACGATGGGTTTGTCTCCCTGGGCGACAAACTTGATGTGCCAGCCCCTATCTGCTTGCGCCGCATAGTCGGCCAGAGTCGCGGTCAGGTCGCCCCTTGTCGGATCTTGCGCCATCGGGCTCTGTTCTTGGGGATCCTGTGCGAGGTCGAAATAGATCATCTGATCGCCGGAGCGGAAGTGGATCAGCTTGTGCTGACGACTCCGCGCCATACGCATCTCGATGCCGTAACGAATGGACTCGCTGAAGACCATCTCAGCGTCGGGGCGAGTCGTGAGGAGTGAGCGTCCCTGTGCCTGTGCGAGCAGATCGCTGCCGACGAGCTCCATCAGTGTCGGTCCAATGTCGATCAGTGACACGAGGTCCTGCCTACGCGTCCCTGGCCGAAAGGCCGAGTCTCCGGCAATGATCAGTGGAACGCGAACCTGTTCTTCGAACAGCGTCATCGCGTGACCGAGCTGCCCGTGCTCCTTGAACTCCTCACCATGGTCGGCGGTAAACACAATGATCAAGTCGTCGAGCAGTCCTCGTCTATCGAGAACCTCTAGAAGCCGCCCTATTTGCGAGTCGAGGTACGCGATCTCCCCGTCGTAGAGATCGATCATCTGCTGCAGGTCCGGGCGATCGATAGGCGTACCCGGCGTAAAGAAGGGCGAGAGGCTCTCCACGGAGCCGTCGACGGGTCCCTTGTACTCCGGATCGGCAAAACGCTCGGCGAAGGGGGCGGGCGGCGTGTAGCTCCAGTGGGGATCGAAAAAGTGGACGAAAGCGAATAGAGGTTTCGCCGGAATCTCCTCCAGCAACTCCTCGAACCTGTCTACCATCTCGCCGGCCACCGGGTTCTTTGGTCCGGAGTAGAGCAACGAGTCGTCGAAGGTGTCGAAGCCGCGCTGCAGTCCGAACTCACTCGAGACGTAGAAATGGCTTACCAGCGCCAGCGTGTGATACCCGAGCTGGCGAAATCCCTCGGCCAGCGTGGGAACGGTTTCCACCAACTTGGTGCCTTCGTCCTGCACCCCGTGAAAAGACGGGTAGAGGCCGGTGAGCAGGGAAACGTGTGAGGGCAGAGTCCAGGAGGACGTGCTGTAAGCGTTCTCGAATACCACACCCTGCCTCGCCAGCTCATCGATGTGAGGGGACGTGGGCCGTGGATAACCGTAGATGCCCAGATGATCGGCGCGCAGCGTGTCCACCGAGATCAGAAGAACATTCGGGTGGCTCGGCGCGCCTCCACAGCCGCTCGAGCCTATTGTCAGAAGAAGCACCACCCCAACGACCGCCAGGGCGTAATACCGATCCCACAACCGCTCCGGCCTCGTTCTCGCCGAGAAACTGGGGATAGGCAATATCGTGACCGGGTGCTGGTTCGCAGCGGAGTTTTCAGGGAAGGTGAGTCTAGCGCAGGCTAGGGAATACTCCCGCTCCAGCGGCTGACGTCGCCACTTTCGAATCCGTCGATGAAAATCGGTCCGGGGTCCTCGACCAGTATTCGCGACGAGAAGGCGGGCAAGGTGAGCATCGTACCGACGGGTTGCTGATTGAGATCGAGGTAGTGGGTACCGGCAAGATCGATGATCATCTCCTCCGCCGTATCGTTGACAAAGATCTTCGACAGCGGAGGCTCGCCGGACTCCCGCGTGTACCAGTGGGCCGAGGAGGTGCCGTCGTGGCCACTCCAGCTCTGCCACTCGGCCAGCGTCAAGCCCACCCCGCCCGCGGTGTCGTCGACGATCGAGCGATCGTCATAGGGACTCATGAAAGTGTTGCCGTCGGAGAAGGTCAGGGCGGTGGGAGCGGAGATGCGGAGGGTACGACGGTTGGAAGCAAGGGGGAAGAGGGTATTGCCGGTCTGGATCACTTCGGTCCCGCTCGAAACCAGAGCGACTTCCGAGCCCCAGTTGGAGGCTACGTTGTCATACAGGGTGTTGCCGGTCAGGAGACCGGTCGAGCGTTGGAACAGCACCCCCACCCAGGTGGCGCCGGTCACGGTATTGCCCTGGACGAGGACGTCGCGAGAATAATTGTCGATGTAGATGCCAAAGCCGAACAGGGTCTCGAAGCCCGGGTGGGTACCGTCGGTGTTCCCTGGAATGTCGCGGATCACGTTTCTTCTAATGGTGATGTCGTGGACCGGGGTGGCAGCAAGATTGGTTCGGCCAAAGGTGCGGATGGCACCGCAGTCACCCTTGGAGAAGCAGGCCTGATCGATGACGTTGTTCTCGAGTGTCATCCACCGACCAAAGACATCCATCCCGTTCATGCCGATCTTGGACAAGCGGTTGAGGCGCAGCAGATTGTCGCGGGCGGTGTGATCCGGGGCACCCGGGTCGTGCTTGAGACGGATACCGGCACCGTTCTCGGTACAGTTGGTCCCCGAGAACCCACAGCCCATCCCCGAGCGGCCCAGATTCTCGATCAGCGCCACATTGCGAATCTCGTTCGACAGTAGCTGCGAGTCGACACCGTAGAAATCGATGCCGAAGTGGTTGGCGCCGTCTACCGTGTTGCCTTCGACCAGGAGGTTGCGCCCGCCCCGCCAGCCGTCGGGGCCGCTCCCGTTCGCCGCGGCGTCCCAGACCCAGGTGGTAAGCCGGATACCGGTGGAATCGACATCGATGATGTCGTTATTGCGAATGACCAGATGGTGGATCTCGTCCTGCTCGAGGTTGATCGGAGTGGTGATGCCGGCGTCGAACCACCGCTCGAGGCGCAGATTCTCGATAGTCACCCAGGAGATGTGCTCGAAGAGATTCCGTCCCAGGACCACACCACCCCAGAGCTTACCTTCGGTGGCGGTCAGGGCCGATCCTTCGACCTCACCGTTGGCCGGCGCGCCGGTGAGTGTGTAGAGGTAGACCTGATTGCTGGCGGCGTCGAAGTACCACTCGCCCTCCTGGTCGAGAGTCGCCAAGTGGCTGTTGAGAAAGTACCCCCACTGGGCGCAATCGCCGGACCAGCACTGTACCGCCTCGTCGAGGTTGAGGGTCGAGCCGCTGGAGCTCGACACCACCCGGTTGAGCATGTACCAGCGGATCCCCTTGATGTGCATCACCGCTCCGCTCCAATCGCCAGGAGGCAGCTCGCTGTCGCCGATCTGGGTTGGACTCGGCTGGCTGTCGACCTCCGCGTAGCCGCCATCGGGGTGGCCGGCGATATTGGGCCAGCGACCCATCGGCAAGCGGTCCGCGCCGTGGAACAACTGATTGAGGCCAAGTGGGAAAAGCCCGGCATTGAGACCGGTGCCGAGATCGGCGCGGTAGATATTCGAGCTGAACGGTGCCCAGCCGGAGATCGGCTGAGAGCCCGAGAGAACGGGCTTGGTGGCGCAATCGGGTGGGTGGGAGGAGAAGACAATCGGCGCCTCGGCCGTCCCCGAGGCGGTGATCACGAGTGGTTCCACCCTCCACCTCTCGCCACAGAGAAAGCGGACCTCGTCACCGGGTTCGAGCCCGAGGGTGTTGATGTGACCGATGCTGGCAAAAGCGGACTCAGGAGTCAGACCGTCGTCCAGGTCGCTGCCCGTGGCGCTCGAGACGTAATAGGTCATTGCCGGCAACTTGGTGGGGAGGACCAGTACAAGCCCGACCAGGATCACCAACCCCATCCAAACCCGCGTGACGGAAGGTAAAGCCCGTCTCTTCGACAACGCGGTGGACATCTACCGCAGATCGAGCGTCGCGGAGAAGGTCTCCCCGTCGCGAAGGTAGCGGAGCTCGAGGAGCTGACCCGGTGGGTTGCGGCGCAAGTACTCCATGAAGTCCTTGCTGCTGAGGACCGAGTAGTCGCCGATCCAGAGGACCAGGTCGCCTTTCCTCATTGCGGCGCGGGCGGCGGGGCTTTTATTGACGACCTCTTTGACCAGAGCACCTCTGAGGCCAAGCTGTTTGTAGTCGAGCTCGACAAAGCGGAGACCGATCTTTTTTGGTGGCAATGGCTTCTTGGCGGTGACGTGTGGGGTGGGAGCGGCACCGGTGACGATCGCCCGCTCGGCGGCCAGACGGTCGCGAATCTGCTCGAGACTCTCTTGGGCCGAGGACGAACCGGGTTCGAGGCTCAGACCCTGGACGTATGCGGCTTCGGCCCTGGCCAGGTCGCCCAGGGCGACATAGGCGGCACCCAGGTTGAAGCGGTACTGGGCGCGCTCCGGTTCGATCTCAGCTGCTCGTGCAAAGCTCGTCATCGCCTCCTGATTCCTCTCCAGGCCTCGTTGTGCCAGCCCCAGAGTGTTCCAGTCTCCGGCCGCATCGGGTCGCCACGCGATCGACTGGCGTGCAATCTCGATGGCACGCGCATGCTCGCCGACCTGATAGAGAGCCAGCGCGAGATGGGGCGCGGCCTTTGCCGCCACACCCTGTCGGTTTTGCGGATCGAGGATGATGGCCTGCTCGAGCGACCGGATGGCCTGATCGGGTTGGGACGAGCGGCGCTGGACGAGACCGAGCTCCAGCCACAAACCGGGGTCGCCGGGTGTCTGGGCAATGCCTGCGGCGAGCACCTCGGCTGCACCCGGGAGGTCACCCGACTCGCTCACGGCCTGAGCCAGATAGCGGGTCAGCTCGCTATTGTCCGGCTCGATCTCGAGGGCCCGGCGAAAGGCCTCGGCGGCCGAGATGGAGATGTGCTGTCGTGCCCGGGCGATCCCCAGATTGCGCCAAATGGCGACGTTCTCCGGGTCGAGACCGGCTGCCTCGGCAAAGGGTCTCTCGGCGTCGGCCCAGCGCTCCTGCTCGGCAAAGATGACCCCGATGCTGGTCAAGGCCTTGGCTCGGAGGCTGCGCGAACCGGGATCGTCTTCGCGATAGGTGAGACTGACGACCTTCTCGAAGCGCTCCATCGCGGTCTCCTGGTCACCCTCTTGATAATCGAGCACGGCCAGGTTGTAGAGCGCCACCGGCCGATCCGGGCTGAGCTCGATCGCGGCATCGAGCTGCCGCCGGGCGCCCTCGGTCTGCCCCTCCTCGAGCTCGACGAGAGCCTCTTGCACCCGCTGTGCAGCTTCGCGATCGCGCTCGTTGCCCGCCAGCCGGCGCGCCCTCTCGAACTGCAGCTCGAACTCGCGGTTGTAGAGCGCCGGATCGAAGGAGAGATCCGGCTCGAGCACCAGTGCCCGGGTCAGGGTCTCCGCCGCCGCCTGCTCCTTGCCTTGGAGCTGTTGCAGCCAAGCGGCGGTGACCAGCGCTTGCGCCCGTCCATGAGTCGTCGTCTCCCGCTCGGCAAGCTCGAGATAGAGGAGAGCCGCCCGATCCAGATCGCCTTCCACATAGCGCTCGTTCGCCAGCTGTCTGAGCTCGGTGGTGTCGACCGGCGGTTCCTGTGCCAGGAGAGTCCGGCCGCCGGCCAGCACCAGGCCGCAAAGTGCCATAGAGATCAGAATCCCGGCGGAAGTAGATTTCCGACTCATGACGAATGAGTGAGCGCCTAGCGTTGGATGGGGCGCTGTCGAACCTGCAGGTCACGCTCGCCGGTCATGTCGAAGGTGACGACGATCTCCTTCGCGGCCTGGACCGTCAGGGTCGTCTCGATACCGGCGGCGCTGGGATCGCTGACCGGTCGGATGGTCATGCGGTAGCTTCCCGGCTTCAACAGATGACCCTGGAAGGGCGTGGCTCCGACCGGTTTGCCGTTGATCGAGACAATTCCTTGAGGCGAGCCGAGGCTGGCCTGGGCGCTGAGCGCTCCGGGTGGGGCGATAGGACTCTTGACGGTGATCTTGTCACCGGCCTCGAGCGACACATCCACCGTCTCGTTGGCGCGATAGCTGGGTGTTCTGAGCCCAAACATGAGGACGTGGTTGCCCGGCTCGACCTCCAGGTTTCTGGGTGTGGTGAGCGACAGCGCCGGCCCGCCGTCGACCGACACGGTCATGGCCTTGTGCCAGCTCTGAGAAACGACCAGGGTTGCCTGGCTGATCTCGGTCTCTTGTTGCTGAAAGGGCACCAAGGGCGCCGCGGCAGGAGAGGGCGGAGTTGCCTCCTCGGCGGTGGGCTGGTCGTTGGTTGCTTCGACCGGAGCATCTTCAGCCGCAGGCTCCGATACCGGCTCGCTGGGAGTCGGTTCTTCGCTGACCTCTCCCACCGGCTCAGTAGTGCCGTCTGCAGGCGTCTCATCGGCCTGGGGTGGTCGACCGATCGCGGTCCGCACGTCGCTAACCAGGGCGTCCCCGCCGACCTTGATGGTTTCGGCGATCTGGCGGATGGGAGGTGCCATTTCGATTCGCTCGAGCCACCAGTAGGCGCCGCCGGCGCCGAGCAGGAGCAGGATCAGCAGCACGAGCGGCACTTTGCTGGTCTTGCGGCGGCGGACGTCGACCACCGGCAATCCATGCGCCGATGTTGCCGGCGACTGGTATCTGACCTCCGAGATACGGGGTGGCCTCCGTATGGGGATGCTGTCGGACTGCGAGCGCACCTTGGTGACCGCCAGCGACGGGTCGGGTGCCACCCGTCTGAGTGATTGGGTCAGCGAGCGTGTGGGTCGCCGCCTTTGCAGCTCGTCGCGGACCTGGGCGAGCTCCTGGAGAACCTCCTTGAAGCTCTCGTAACGGCGTTGGGCGTCCTTCTGCAGACAGCGGTGGATGAGACTGCGCAACTCGGCGGGACACTGAGCGCCGCTGATGGGGACCGGGTCGTCGTTGAGGATCTCGTAAAAGGTGGCCGAGATCGAATCCTTGCCGAACGGGCGCTCACCGGTGACCAACTCGTAGGCGAGGATGCCATAGGAAAAGATGTCGGTGCGGGGTTCGGGAGGCTCGCCGCGGATCTGCTCCGGTGCCAGGTAGGCGGCGGTACCCACCGCCATGCCCTCGCGTGTCACCCGGGAATCCATCTGGTGCAGGATGGCGATGCCGAAATCCATGATCTTGGCCGTGCCGTCGTCGAGGATCTGGACATTGGAGGGCTTGACGTCCCGGTGGATCACACCCATCGAATGGGCATACTCCAGACCGCGGGCGATCTGCATGAGGATGAGGAGCTGTTCGGAGTAGGGGAGGAACTGGCGGTCCCGGATTTTGCGGTCCAGATTCTGTCCCTGCAGAAACTCTTGAACGAGGAACGGGGTGTCGCCGTGGATGCCGAAGTCGAGGACCCTGACGATATTGGGGTGATCCAGCCGGCCCGAGATCTCCGCCTCGCGGAAGAAGCGCTCGCGCACCTCGCCATCGGGGGAGGTGCAGGTCTTCAGCGCAATGTAGCGTTTGATGTAGGGGTCGTAGCCCTGGTAGACGACGCCAAAGCCGCCCTCACCGATCTTTTCGACGATCTCGTACTTGCCCAGCCGCTCTCGTGCCTCGCGCTCGGACTCTGGGGTGCCGGTGGAGGTATCGTGGTTGTCTGTTGTCGCATCTGGCATCGGGCTCGACTTTCTCGCTCGCCGGGGGTCACCTGCCCGCAGAGAGGTCTGTCACCCAACTCGAGACCCTCAGGGGTGCCAAACGACTCCCGTCGAGATGCGCATCGACCATGGTAGAGGGCTGGCGGTCCAAATCATGTTAAATCGGTCACTCAATGCCCTAATCTGTTGCGATTTTGCCGTTGTTTCCTACCCGCTGGGATGGTCTCGGGACCAATCCCCAAGGGTGTGGCGGTGGGCGGAGGCTGGCCGTAGACTGCGTGCTACCGGAGAGGAGCCTCCTGCCGGGCTGCTTGGTCTCAATGACGACTGAGAGGGGATGCTGAATATGGCTGCCGGATTGGACAAAGAAACCCTCGATCTGACCCTGGAGGCCTTTCGCGACTTCGCTCGCGACAAGCTGCCCGACGAGCTCCTGCTGGAGCTCGACGCCAAGGACGAGTTCCCCATCGCGCTGGTAAGGGAGCTCTGTGGTGAGGGGCTTGGTATCCAGCTGCTGTTCATCGAGGAGGAGTACGGCGGCATGGGCGGCGGGGCCTTCGATGTATACCGGGTTTGCGAGGCGATGGGACGCGTCGATCTCGGGGTCGCCACCGGTGTGCTGGCGACATTTCTGGGTAGCGACCCGATCCACTTCGGCGGCACAGCGGAGCAGAAGAAGCGCTGGATGACGCGCATCGCCGAAGAGGGCCTGTTGATGGCCTACTGCGCCACCGAGCCGGAGGCGGGGAGCGATCTCGGGGCGCTACGTAGCGCGGCGGAGCGGGTGGAGCAGGACGGCAAGATCGTCGGCTACCGACTGAACGGCAGCAAACAGTGGATCAGCAACGGCGGTTATGCCGACCTCTACAGCGTCCTTGCCGTGGCGCCTGACGGTCCGACCTGGTTCATCGTCGAGCGGGAGACCGAAGGCCTGAGCCATGGCCGACCCGAGGACAAGCATGGAATTCGAGCCAGCAACACGGCTGCAGTCTCCTTCTCCGATCTCTATGTAGACGCCGACTCAGTGGTGGGTGGAGTGGAAGGAGAGGGTCTGACCCAGGCCCAGGCGGTCTTTGGCTACACCCGGCTGATGGTGGCGGCCTTTGGTCTGGGTGGCGGCTGGGCGGCGCTCGATCGAGCGATTCCCTACTCCACGGAGCGGATCCAGGCCGGGGGACCGCTGTCGGAGAAGCAGGGCTACACCCACAAGCTCATCGTGCCGCATGTGGTCTGGCTCGAGGCGGCGCGCGCCTACATCGAGGAGACCGCCGAGAGGATCGATGCCGGCGAGGGCACCCTCAACACCGAAGGCGCTATCGCCAAGTACATGGCCAGCGAGGCCGGGATCTACGCGGCCGACGCCAGCATTCAGGCCCTTGGGGGCTACGGCTACACCCGCGAGTACATGGTGGAAAAGATCAGGAGAGACGTGCGGATCACCACCATTTACGAGGGGACTTCCGAGATCATGGAGATGACGATCGCCCGCGACCGCTGGCAGTCGCATCTCAAAACCCGAGGACAGCACTACCACGACACCGCCCGCGAACTGGAGGCGCTCGACCAGGCCCATCCGGAAGTGGGCGCGGCGGTCGCGGCCCTGGCGCTCCACGCCCTGGGAGAGATCATGGAGAGGGCGCGAATCGGTCGGCTGACACGCAACCAGCACGTATTGTTGCGGCTGGGGGAGCTCATCGCCTGGGCCGAGAGCGCAGGTGTCTTTGCCAAGCGCGCGGCTCGGGCCGCAGATGGCCGGCTCGATCCAAAGGCCGATCTCCGCTTCGACAGCTTGTCCCTGGCGACGTTGAGTCGTATCTTTGCCCGCCAGGCAGCGCTCAAGGTCGGCCAGCAGGGGCTCCAGCTGGTCGTGGGTGCCGGGGGCTCGGAGGGAGGCGAGGTGGCTGGACTGGAATCGGCTCTGGACCTGCCGGCGATCTATCGCGCCCAGAGCGGCCTGATCGCCGACATGGACCGTGCCGCCGATGCCATCTACCGGCGCGACTGATTCGAAGGGAAGACCCATCATGCAAGACACCGCACATCGAGCCATCGCCATCGTCGGCGTGAGCGCTCTGCTGCCCGATGCCAGGGACGCCGCAGCCTTCTGGGAGAACGTCAAGAGCGGCCGCTACAGCATCAGCGAGGTCCCAATCGAACGCTGGGATTCAGAGCTCTACTGGGATCCGGACCCCAAGGCCCCGGACAAGACCTACAGCAAGATCGGCGGCTGGGTTCTGGATTGGGAGTGGGAGCCATTGAAATGGCAACTGCCGATCCCCCCTCGCGTCAGCGAAGCCATGGATCGGACTCAGAAGTGGGCCGTGATCGGTTGCCGTGAGGCCCTGGCCGACTTCGGCTATCCCGATCGCCCCCTCAATCCCGAGCGCACCGCCGTCATTCTGGGGAACGCCATGGGAGGGGATCTCCACTACCGGACCTCCATGCGGATCTCGTTTCCCGAGTACGCCCGCGAGCTGGCTCAGAGTCCTTCCTTTGGCAACCTCCCGCACGAGGTGCGCGATGCGATCACGGCCGAGTTCGCCCAGCGCATGGGTGATCTGCTCCCCGGGATCACCGAGGACTCTATGCCCGGTGAGCTGGCCAACATCATCGCTGGCCGGGTGGCCAACCTGTTCGATTTTCATGGACCCAACTACGTGGTCGACGCCGCCTGCGCCTCGGCCAAGGCGGCCCTCAACGCGGCCGTCGAAGGGCTGGTCCAGGAGGACTACGACGCTGTGCTCACCGGCGGCATCGATGCCAACATGAGCGCCGCCACCTTCACCAAGTTCTGCAAGATCGGCGCCCTGTCGGCCACCGGCACCCGACCCTATGCCGACGGCGCGGACGGGTTTGTGATGGGGGAAGGGGCCGCCCTGTTTCTGCTCAAACGGCTGGCGGACGCCGAGCGCGATGGGGATGCCATCTACGCCGTCATCCGAGGTCTCGGCGGGTCGAGCGACGGCAGAGGCAAAGGCATCACCGCGCCCAATCCGAAGGGGCAGCGGCTCGCGGTCGAGCGGGCATGGAAGAACGCCGGTGCGTCTCCAGGCCCGGGGACCCTGATCGAAGGCCACGGCACCTCGACGCAGGTCGGAGACGTCGCCGAGGTGGAGAGCCTGATCGCCGGTCTGAGCGGCTATGGGCTGAGTCGGGGCTCGATCCCGCTGGGCTCGGTCAAATCCAATATCGGTCACCTCAAGGGAGCCGCCGGCGCCGCGGGTCTGCTCAAGGCCACCCTGGCCCTGCGCGACAAGATCCTGCCGCCGAGCCTGGGCTTCGAGCGCCCCAACCCCAATATCGACTTTGCCAACTGCCCGTTCTACGTCAACACCGAGCTCAGACCCTGGGAGGTCGACCCCGGCGACGTCAGACGGGTGGGGGTGAGTGCCTTTGGCTTTGGTGGCACCAATTTCCACACCGTGCTCGAAGAGTATGTTCCCGGCCGGATTCGGGCGGACGGACGCAAGCAGGTGGCGGTCGGCGCCGTTCCGACGGCAAGCGCTGCCGGCGTCAGGGCTCCCCTGCGTGGGGCTCTGCTGGTCGGCGCCAGCTCCGATGAGGCATTGGTCGAGAGACTGGGGCAGATCTCGAGCGCAGCCGAGGCCGGCCGGGCACCTGCGCCGACGGCTCCGGCCGAGGCCGATCTCGAGGCAGAGGTGAGACTCGCCATCGACTACGACACCGCCGCCGAGCTCGCCAAGAAGGCGGCGAAGGCGATCAAGGCAATCACCTCCGGTCGGCCGGGAATGTGGAAGCCGCTCAACGCACAGGGGGTCTTTATCGGTCGCGGTCCGGCCTCCAAGGTGGCATTCCTCTACACCGGTCAGGGCTCCCAGTACCTCGACATGCTGCGCCAGCTGCGGGAGGTAGAACCCATCATCGCCGAGACCTTCGCCGAGGCGGATGCCGTCATGACGCCGCTGCTGGGAAAGCCGCTGACGGACTATCTCTTTGTTGGCGATCAGGACGGCGAGCGTCTGGCCCGGGCGGAGGAGGAGCTACGTCAGACCGCCATCACCCAACCGGCGGTTCTCACCACCGATATCGCCCTGACTCGTCTGCTGGCGGCCTATGGTGTCACCCCCGACTTCGTCATGGGACACAGTCTCGGTGAGTACGGGGCGCTGGTGGCCGGCGGGGCGCTGCCGTTTAGCGAGGCGCTGGAAGCGGTCAGCGCCCGGGGCAGGGAGATGACCCGCATCACCGAGGGAGACAACGGGGCGATGGCAGCGGTCATCGGACCGCTGGCGGATGTCGAGCGCATCGTCGAGGAGACCGAGGGCTATGTCGTGGTGGCCAACTACAACAGTCCCCGGCAATCGGTCATCGGTGGCGCCACCGAAGCGGTTGAGCGAGCCATGGCGGCCTGCAAGACGGCGGGTCATCAGACCCAGCGTCTGCAGGTGAGCCACGCCTTCCACACCAAAATCGTGGCGCCGGCGCGCGAGCCACTCGAAAGAGTCCTTCGGGGACTCCACCTGCAATCACCACGGATTCCGATCGTCGGCAACGTAACCGGCGAGCTCTATCCGATGGGCCCGGATGTGGTGCCCGAGATGATCGACATCCTGACACGGCAGGTGTCCTCGCCGGTGCAGTTCGTCAAAGGGCTGGAGACGCTCTACGAGGCGGGAGCCAGGGTCTTTGTCGAGGTGGGGCCCAAGAAGGCCCTCCACGGCATGGTCAGGGACGTTCTGCGCGAGAGCGACGACGTTCTGGCCCTGTTCACCAACAACCAGAAGACGGGCGAGCTGGTGTCGTTCAATCAGGCCTTGTGCGGGCTTTATGCGGCGGGCTTCGGGACGGCCGTCCCGGCGGTGCCGGAGGCGGAGCTTGTCGTGCTCGGTATACCGGAGCCCGATCCCCAGCCCCAGCCGGTTGTAGGACCGCAGACGCCGGCGGCAACGGCCGGGCCTCCCCGTCGCCTGGGTGGTGACGAGTACCGCGAGCTGGGTCACCTCTTTGCCGACTTTCTGGAGAAGGGGTTCGAGGTCTACTCTCGCAGCTCGGTCTCATCGGAGATCCGACAGCCGGTGGTGATCACAGGGGCCGCACTGGGACTTCCGGGGACCGAGCAGGTTTTTGACGACGCCAACATCGAACGACTCCTGCGCGGCGACCAGTTCATCACCCCGGTCCCGGAGAAATTCAGGCAGGCGATGGTCGACAAGAACATTGTCCGACTGGTCAAAAGCGAGCGCGGTGAGCCTCGCTTCGAGTCGATCGGCAGCACCGACGAGGTCATTAAATTGGCGGCCCGTGGTGGCCGGCTCGACCTGGTGGAGGAGTTCGGCTTTCCAGCCGATCGGCTCCCGGCCCTCGACATCGTGACCGAGCTCGCCATCGGGTCGGGTCTCGACGCCTTGCGCGATGCCGGCATCCCCCTGGTCATGCGCTACAAGACGACCACCAAGGGCACCCAGCTACCCGAGCGCTGGGGTCTGCCGGACGAGCTCCGAGACGACACCGGAGTGATCTTTGGCTCGGCCTTCCCCGGGGTGGATTTCCTGGCCGCCGAGACCGGGAGATACCACACCGATCTCGCCAGGCGTCAACGCCTGCAGGAGCTGGAGGACCTGCGCCAACGACTTGTCGACACCGGTAGCTCGGAGAAGGTCTTGAGCGAAGTGGACGCTCGGATCGCCGCTGTGCGCCAGGAGATCGAGGCAGATCCCTACACCTTCGAGCGTCGCTTCCTCTTGAAGCTTTTGTCGATGGGGCACTCCCAATTCGCCGAGTTTATCGGCGCTCGCGGTCCGAACACCCAGATCAACGCCGCCTGTGCCACCACCACCCAGGCGGTGGGTCTGGCGGAGGACTGGATCCGGAGCGGTCGCTGTCGACGCGTGGTGATCATCTCCGGCGACGACGTCACCAGCGATCACCTGCTGGGGTGGATGGGCGCTGGTTTCCTGGCCAGCGGCGCGGCCGCCACCGACGAGTCGGTGGAGGAGGCGGCCATCCCCTTCGATCGCCGCCGCCACGGGCTGGTCATCGGAATGGGAGCCGCGGCAATCGTGGTAGAGAGTCTGGAAGCCGCCCAGGAACGAGGCATCCAACCGATCTGCGAGGTGTTGGCATCGGTCACCGCCAACAGCGCCTTCCACGGCACCCGCCTCGACGTCGGTCACATCACCCAGGTGATGGAGACCTTGATGCGACAGGCCGAGGAGCGCTGGGGGATCGATCGCTTCGAGATTGCCCCGCAGACGGTCTTTATCTCCCACGAGACCTATACCCCGGCCCGCGGCGGCAGCGCCCAGGCGGAGGTCTACGCTCTCCGCGACGTCTTTGGGCACGCCGCGGACCAGGTCGTCATCGCCAACACCAAGGGCTACACCGGGCACCCGATGGCGGTGGGTATCGAGGATGTCCTGGCCATCAAGACGCTGGAGACCGGGCTGGTGCCGCCGGTTGCTAACTTCAGGGAAGTGGATCCCGATCTCGGCGACCTCAACCTCTCCGGCGGCGGCGCCTACCCGGTGCGGTATGCGCTGCGGCTGGGGGCTGGATTCGGCTCGCAGATAAGTCTCTCTCTCATCCGCTGGGTGCCGACCGCCGACGGGCAGCACCGCGCTCCTCGGGATCTGGGTTACGCCTACCGCATCGTCGATCCGACCGCCTGGCAGCGCTGGCTGGCTGAAGTCAGCGGACAGCAGGGGGCGGAGATCGAGGTTGTGCGGCGAACCCTGCGGGTAAAGGACCAGGGGCCGCCAAGCCGGCAGACCCGACCGGTCAGCGCCGAGTCGGCCAGGCCGGCCGCCCCGCCACCGGTGCAGGTCGCCGCGTCGACTGCTGCCCCGGTCTCCGAGCCGGCGACGCCCGCTGCCACCACGGCTCGGGATCCGGTGGAGAAGCGAGTCCTGGAGATCGTGTCGGAGACTACGGGCTATCCACCGGACATGCTGGATCTGGATCTGGACATGGAAGCCGATCTGGGGATCGATACGGTGAA
>JBAUDS010000110.1:0-3741 GCA_049678185.1 Thermoanaerobaculia bacterium | reverse complement strand
CCGTCCGCGCCGAGGTCACCGACACCCGGTGCTCCACCGACCGACCCCCAAAAACCAGACCTACCTTTGCCATGTCGATTTTCCCCAATCCAGGCAAAACGCCTGTTCGCGCCACACTTATATCACGGTGCGCAGCCTTCTTCTGTCCTGACTCAGTGCCCCTCGGCCGGGGAAATAAGATCTGGAGAATTCCTCTCGCGGGCGGCAAGCCGAAAGGACGCCTGCAACTCCGCCGCGCCTCTCACGTATCTTTTGCTGAGTCGCGAACACGATTTCTCTCTAGCCACCGTGAAGCGTCATCACGACCCCAGCGCCGCCAACCAGACGATGATGTCCGAGTCTCCAGGGGAGGGGAAATGACACGGTTTTCGCAGATCTTGTTGATCCTGTCTCTCGTCGCTATGCCGATATCCGCTGAGGAAGAAGTGGGAAGCGTGCGCGGTGAGCCCGAGGCCATCGCCGCCGCCGAAGCCATGGTGGAGACGATGGGTGGCAAGGACATCTGGGCTCAGCTGAAGAGCCTGCATTTTGTTCACGATTGGTCGCCCCATTACCGCGTTGACACTTACCGCGAGAATGAGATTTTGGATCTCACAGGGCCACGCTCCTGGGTGGATATGAGAAGCGAGATCTACCACCGGGTGCGTGCCTATAGCCCGGAGCATCGCTACTGGAATGTCGTCAACGGCGAGTTCGCCTACGCCACCGACGAGCGATTGGAGGCCGCGATGAAGAGAGCGCCCTTCAGCATCTATCGCATCGCCAGGGCGATCGCGATCGGCGACTCCTACTACGACGTCACCTTTGCCGATGGCGACATACCCGGTAGCCGTCAGCTGGAGTTTCAGGGTCCGGATGGGGTTCGCGGCGGCTTCATCATCCTGAACGCTCGCCACGAGCCGATCGTATGGGCGACCAACGAATATCGCTACACCTTCGGACCCATGAAGCAGTTCGGGAATCTGCGGGTTCCTGACTGGGCGATATACGACAATGGCGGCACCCGGTATGAGATGGTGTCATTGGTGGGGACCATTGATCCACCCGATCCGGCGTTGTTCGTGCCACCAGCCGAGTTCGTGGATTAGACCTGAACAGCCAAGACTCGTTGTCAGAGGCTTCTTCACGCCATCGTCGTCGCCCGACCAGCCGGGGACCGTCCCCTCCTCCCGAGCGTGCTCGCTTCACCCCTCCCCCGCACTGGAAGCGACTTCGCCGAGCCCGGCTCAGTCGACGGCTTGGAGGGGCGTCACCGCCAGACCTCCGCGGCGCCGGAGGGCAATGAACGAGCCGAGATAGAAGGCGATGGCGACGAGCCCGAGCGCATTGATGCCGATGACGAACGAGGCCGACTCGAACATACCGCCCAGGATGGCGCCGAACAGATTCGATCCCAGCGCGGCGCTGGACCCCTCGTCACCGGAAAAGGTGAGGATGAAAATGAGACTGGCGAAGAAGATCGGCAGGCTGCACACGCCACCGGCGATCGCCGCCTTCCAGGCGAACGGCAGAGCGAGCAGGGCGTGGAAGGGAAAGACGTAGGCGAGCAGCAAGCTGGCGATGAGCACCGCGTAGATCGGTCCGAGATGGGCGAGGCGGAGTCGGGCTGCCACCAGATTGGCCAGCAGGATCATCGCCAGCACCCCGCTGATGACGATGGAGTTGACGAGCCACGTCGAGCCGAAGACCAAAGCCAGCCGGCTGATCCCCTGCACCTCGACGAGCAAGAAGGCGGCGCCGAGGAGAAAGAAGTGGGGGTCGAGGGTCCGCAGGCCGCCGAGAGCCGGCAGCGAGACCGCTCCGGCAAGCAACACCACCACGGCGATTACCATCAGATACAGGCGCGGGATCCGCCTGGCCTCGAGATAGAGATACGGCCAATCGTCGTAGCCCAGGGGTCCCTCGCTGCCCACCGTCATCTGCTGGGCGGTCACGATCTCCAGGGCGACAGGATTGGCGTCGAGACGCTGCCAGATCGTGTCGCCGCGATCTATGAGGAAGGTCGGCCCCCCACCGGCCAACGCGAGCGCCGCGATTTCGGCATTGTGAAAGACCACTGGGGCGTGCCCAAAGGCAGCGTTCAGCATGCCGAAGAGGCGATCGGCGATAAAACGATGCTCGACCGAAAAAACGAGGCTGACCATCCCCCCCTCGGCGAGGAGGTCGCGCGCTTCCTCGAATGACTCAACGGTGTAGACGTAGTTGTCGATGCGGATGTTGGACAGCGACGAGTTCAGGGTGTGGGAGTCGAGGGCGCCGAAGACGATGAGATCGTATTTGCGATCCGCCTTGTGAAAGAAGCTCCGGGCGTCGTCGATGATGACCCGCACCCGCGGATCGTCGTACGGACGTTCCGGGTGGAGAGCGCGTCCGAGCTCGGCAATGACCGGATCGATCTCGACCGCGTCCACGTGGCGGGCTCCGTTGCGCAGCGCCGCCGCCACATCGTTGCCGGTCCCGGCGCCGACTACGAGCACGTTTTCAAGGCGCTGCTGCAAGCGATAGACGAGGTTATACGACAGATAATCCAGGTTCCGTGCTTCCGGGAAGAAGCCGGGATGGGCGGCGAGATACGCCGGATCGAGGTTGACGATCCTCTGGTAGAAGGTCTGGTTGACGTCGATGAGATAGCCGAGCGGCACATGGGTGCCGTCGGGAAGGGGCATTTCCAGAGGTCGATGGGCGAGCTTCTGGTATGGCGACCAGACGGTGGTGCTGCCGGCAGGCGGAGTCAGCGCCAAACCCACGACCAGGGTGCAGGCCAGCCCGACGATGAGACTACGACCTCGCAGCAGGACACATCCCATGAGCAGAGCGGTGAGGAACCAGACCTGGGGTGGAAGCTCGAGAAAGGCGACCAGGGAGTAGAGCCAGATGCCGATCAGGCTGCCGGCGACATTCGACGAGTAGGCGGCGATCTTTCGCGAGCAGTCGTTCATCAGCCGGCCGAGAAGCGACCCGAAGGGCACGAAGGCAGCAGCGACGAGGGCGAAGACAATCACCAGCGTGGCCAACGCCACGAGCCGAGCGTCGGTAGTGCCTTCGCCGGACCAGGAGCTCCAAGTCGCCATGTCATTGAAATCCCCCAGCCGCGCGCTGAGATCGCTGAAGAGACCGGGTGATAACCGCTCCGGCACGGCCACCGCCAGACAGATGACGAGCGTCGTCAGGTAGCTCCAAACGAGCGAGATCTCGCGCCTCACGGCGAGCATCAACCCGAGGCTCATGCCGAGGAAGCAGGAAATGAGCGTGAGGTTCTTGAAGTAGGCGAAGATCCGGATCTCGGTGGAGATCCAGCGGATGAGGAGGAGCTCGAGAAAGAGCATGACGACGCTCAACAGAAACAGTTTCAGGAGCGCCGGCCGCTCGTTGGCCGCGTGGTCGGTCACGATGAGCTCACTGGCGACATGGACGAAGAGAGGCGCGTCGTCACGCGCCGCAACTTACCACACCCGGCGAGCGCCGCCGGCGTAATTAGTAACTCGCTTTTCTTGGCCTCAGCCTGACGCCTCGGTGTGGCACTTCCTCCACTCGGGCGGCAAGCCTACAGAGCCCCCTGCAACTCCGCGGCCGCTCGCGTCGCCGCCCAGGTATGATGCCCGTGACACCTGCGCTCATGGCCTGCTTGCAGAGGACGAATAATGGCTATCGAGGTCCAGTTCTTCGTCGGACAGATCGTTCATCACAAAAAGTTCGACTACCGGGGTGTGATCTTCGACGTCGACGCTACTTTCCAGGGCA
>JBAUDS010000109.1:0-18355 GCA_049678185.1 Thermoanaerobaculia bacterium | reverse complement strand
TCGAACATCTTCTCGACCGCGTCGATGATCTCGGTGATCGTCACCCCCAGCGAAGCGACCTCGGATTTCGAGAGATAGAGCAGGCGGGAGCTGGAAGCGGAAGAGTCGGTCGATGCGGACATGAGGGCCCTCCGGCTATTGGTCGGTCATGCCATCTTATGGGAAGAGGCTTAGTGCCGTAGGGACCTAGGGGTGCATGGGTCGAAGCGGCCGGCCTCCGTGCCGGCCGTCTTAAGATGATCTCTGTAAGACACTTTACTGATTTTGGCGCGAGACCCGTCTATCATTGCCGCCCGAGACCCAAGGGTCAGGAAGGTTGGAGGACCAGTAGTCTATGAAGATGTCGACGCGAAATATCTTAGTCATTCTTGCTTCGATCTGCTACCTGAGCGCGACTTTGCTGTCCGCTCAGATGACCGGCCAGATCGTCGTCGACTCCCGCGACCCCAGCTGGTTCCGCTATCACCAGGGCGGCTCTTTCTTCCTCTGCGCCCCGGGCAGCCCGGAGGGCTTTCTCTACCGGGGTACGCTCAATCCGAATGGCACCCGCAACGGCGACCAGGCCGGTCTGCTGACCACACTGGCTCCCACCGGGGCGAACGGGATCTATCTGATGGCGGTCAGGTCGCACGGCGGCGACGGCGGCTCGACGGAGAATCCCTTTGTCGACAACGATCCGAGCAAGGCGCTCAATCAGGCCGTGCTCGATCAGTGGGAGGGCTGGTTTCAGACGATGGACCAGCAGGGGATCGTCATCTTCTTTATCTTCTATGACGACAGCGCGCGGATCTGGGGGGGCAAGGGGAACGGGTTGGCGGCGAAAGAAGGCCCATTTGTGTCGGCGCTGGTGAACCGCTTCGAGCACCACAAGCACCTTATCTGGGTGATAGCGGAGGAGTATGAGGAGAAGTGGTCGACCGCCGAGGCCAGTCAGATGGCCCAGATCATCCGCACGGCCGACGATCACAACCACCCGATCGCCGTCCACCAGTTGGGCGGGCTGAGCTTCGACTTTTCCACCGACCCAAGTGTGGACCAGTTCGCCATCCAGCACGACGAGACCAACCCGGACAAAGTAAACGCGGACATGGTGACGGCGTGGAACGATGCCGCCGGCCGATACAACCTGAATCTATCCGAGGCCCACGACTGGGGGACGGGCGTCCGGGCCAGGCAGAATGGATGGGCAGCCGCCATGGGTGGCGCCTATGTCATGCACCTGGAGTGGGACATAGTGGGCACACCGGTGGCGCGGCTCGCGGAGTGCGGTGCTCTGCGCACCTTCTTCGAGACCGTCGATCTGGTCGGCATGTCACCGGACAACGGCCTCGGTTATCAGAGCACTTCCTATGTCTTGGCCCGTCGTGGCGAGCGCTACATCGCCTACGGGCGGGCTTCGGAGTCTTTTGGAATCCGAGACTTACCGGAGGGAAAGCCACTCCAACGCTGGCTCGACACCGTCACCGGCACGGTGGTCGAGGTCAGGGAGACGATTGCCGGTGGCGACACGCTGCTCACCCGGCCCGACGGCATCGGCAACGAGGCCGCCGTGGCGCTGATCTACGATCCGATTCTTGAAGATGGTTTGGAGGCGGGAAACACCAGCGCCTGGTGAGCCCCAGGCGGCTGCTAGTCGACTCTGAAGACGAAGATCGAGTTGCCGATGCGGTCTACCGGCTGGTGGTTTCTTAGCCAGGTTACGTCGATTTGCTCGGCTGGGGCTCTCGCCCAGCTGGCGGGGTAGGGCATGCCGTAGAGATAGTTGGCGCTGACCAGGTAGGTACCCTTCGTGGGTTGTTGTGGTGGCAGCGCGTAGTCGAGGTCGTAGAGCTGTGGATCGACGTGGCCGAAGTACGCGAGGAACGGGCGCTCTACCTTGTTCTCGTGGCTCCAGGCCGCGGCCCTCTTGAGGTCTTGCCCCCAGTCGAGATTGGAGTCGAGCAGGGTTCGGTGGCCGTTTGGGGGTCCGCCGGCGGCGAGGTTGAAGTAGGAGAGGTAGTCCGGTCCCGCCAGGGAGATGGTGACCGCCTGCAGCCCCACCAGACCGGCAATGACCAGGGCGGCGATCCGCCGAGCCCGCGCTTTGGCAAAGCCCTGGGGAACCAGTGCCAGCCGGCCCAGGTGAACAAAGATCAGGGGATAGATGGGGAGCAGATAGCGGATACCGATCTGCAGACGGCCGCCGCGCATGGCGATGGCGACTACCGTCACCATGGGCAGAAGAAGACAGAGCTCGGTGAGCAGATCTCGTCGTTGGCGGCGGCCGGCGAGAGCTGCCAGCGACGCCACGAACAGCAGCAGAAAGGGGAGCGTCTCTTTGCTGGCAATGGCCACCGGGAAGTACTGCCAGCGGCCCTCTTGCGACCACTCTCCCAAGAGATACCCGGGAAACTCTCCTTGCTCGAGGTCGAGTAGCTGGGTGTCGAGGCCAAACACGTACCAGGAGGGCAGGCCCGTTGGCGTCCAGCTGGGGAGCCAACCGGTGGCCCTGCCAAGCGTTTGGCTAAAGAGATCGTGGGAGGTCCAGCTGGCGAAGCTGCCGCGGAAGCCATAGGCCAGGTTGAGCAGGAGGATGGCCGTCGCCAGCACGATGGCGAGACCCCCGAGCAGGGAGCGGATGCGGTTGCGGTCCGCCCGCGGGGGGATGAGCAGCGCGGCCAGTGTGATCACCACCACCAGCGGCAGCAGGATAAGGGCCGTCATCTTGGCCAGCAGCGCGGCGCCCAGCAGGAGACCGCAGACCAGAGCCCTCTTCGGCGATGGCAGCTGGAGAAATCTCCACAGGGCGAAGAGGGTGGCGGAGAAGAGGACCGCGCTGCCCACATCGACGGTGGCCACCGAGCTGTGGGCCAAGATGGTGGGGGAGGTGGCGAACAGGGCCAGGCTGAGAATACCTCCCTGCGGACCAAAGACCTGACGCGACCAGACCCAGACCAGCACCCCGCCAACCAACGCCAGGGCCAGCGTCACCAACCGCGACAGGATGAACAGACGGTCGTAGCTCCCCGGATTGAGACGCATGACGTCGTCCCCGAGGATCCAGGGGTGCCACGGGTCGTAGGGATCGAGACGCTCCAGGATGCCGGGTGAGAGCTGTGGCCTGAGAGCCAGCCAGGGGAGCGCCTCGAGCGAGCGCACCAGCGGTGGTGTCTTGGAGTAGACGCCGAGGGCGCCCTCCTGGAGCGTGACGTAGCCCGCGGGCATGTGCGCGAACTCGTCGATGGTGACGCTGTTGCCGATGAGCCCCGGCCAGGCGAGAACGACCATCAGCACGAGCAGCCCGGCGCCGGTCGCGATCTCCCAGCGGGTAACCGGCATCGAATGTGGCTCAGAATTGCTGGTTCGAGCTCTCATGATCGCCGCTGGCGATCATACTCTGGCCCCATCTCCCAGGCGAGCTACAGGCTGTAAGAAACAGGTGGCTACTGTCACCCACGAGCAGGAGAGGGAGCGCGAAAGGAGAGCGAACAATGACCGTCAAGCACTTGAAGCCACTGCCTGCCGAGGGAATTCCAACGTATGGCCCGCTGCTCAGCACACCCCCGGAGGACGTTCCCTCGTTGAGCCCCGGAGCGCTCCGTGTCGCGCTGGCCGTTGTTGCTGCACTTTCAGTCCTGATGACGGCGGCTACTATCGCACTGGTCGCCTAGTCAGTTGGGCCTCGTGTCGCCGTGCCGGTTTGGTCACGCGATCTACTTCTATCCTTGACTGTCATTTGGCATAGAATCGCGTCTCGGAACACCCTGAGGGAAGGAGCCCGAGATGGATGAGAAGGTGATCGCGACCTTCGACCAGAGCCTGCATCGATGCGACAACAACCCGGAATTCCTGGACCTCTTCTATGAGCGCTTCCTGGCATCCTCGCCAAAGGTGAAGCAGAAGTTCGAGAACACCGACTTCGCCAAGCAGAAGAGATTGCTGCGGGCGTCCTTCTACCTGATCCTCCTGGCCTCGGAAGATCCGGAAAACGGTCCGGAGAGGTACCTCGGGTATCTGGCCGCTCGCCACAGCACCAGCGATCTGAACATCGGCAGTGAGCTCTACGACCTGTGGCTGGACAGTCTGCTGGCGACCGTCAAGGAGTGCGATCCCGAGTACAGCCCCGAGGTGGAGGAGGTGTGGGAACGGATGATGGAGATCGGGATCGACTACATGCTCCGCCGCTATCACCACTCCTGACGGACAGAATCTCCCTCTCGGGCACACCTCTCCCACACCGTCGTTGCCGACGGCTATCCCCACAGCTCGTTCGAGGCGCTAATCAGCCCTCGGGCCAGACTTTCTCGGCCGTCTCCACATCGTGCAGGATGATGGCCTCGGTGGGGCAGGACTGGGCGGCCTCCATGATGATGTCCGCTTCGTCGCCCGCGGCGTCGGTGACGATGGCGATGCTTTCATCGTCCATCTCGAACGTGGCGGGTGCCACGTCGCAGCAGGCGTTGTCACCGATGCAGGCCTCACGATCGATCTCGATCTTGTACTTGGCCATGTGATGCTTCCCTCCGAATAAAGTGTCCGCAGCCGGCCCCTGCCGGCCGCCTGTAAAGCATATGAAATCCAGCCCCCCGAAGTCAGCCACCTATTTCACACTGGCGTCTTCGGCTCCCTATTCGGTGCAGATACCGGGGTGCTGCTCCAACAGGTAGGTCTCAGCCATGGCGGCAATGTCTTCGGGAGTCATGGTGTACACCTGCCCGAGATGGATCTGGATGTCATCGCCGCGGGCATTCTCATAGGCGAAGTAGGGCCAGGCCGGCGCCACCACCTCGCTCTGGAATTTGTCCTCGAGGGCCTGCAGGCTGGCGGGCGAGCAGTGACTCGCGAGTGAGTCGAACAGAGCGAGGTAGACATAGGCGATGACGTGGTCGCTGTACCACTCCCAGGGGCCCGACAGCGAGTAGTCGCCCAGAATGTGGAGCTCGGTGATCCGTTCGTCGGAGAGATAGTCCTCCTCGCCGACCTCGTCGTAGATCGCCGCCAGCCACTCTTCCCACTCGTCGAGCGGCTCGTCGTTGTAGAGATACTCGTAGGGCTGGATCGACAGGTACTGGGGCCGGAAGAGGGTGAACTCGTCTCGCGGATTGATCTCGAGCGGTACCGTCGTCCAACCGTAGGGCTCCACCAATTCGTGAAAGCGCGTGGCGGCAAAGTAGTTCCGCTCGATGATCTCCTGCTGCCGTTTTTCGTCGTAGTCGAGGGCAAACTGGATGTTGTGGCCGATCTCGTGGGCCATGAATCCCAGCTGGATCGCCGGGGGTGACTCGATCCCGCGCCGGTAGATCACCAGGGTCTGGGTCGCGGCCAGCACCTGGGCGAAGTCCGTGGCCCCCTCCGGGTCCTCGGGATCCAGCAGCGAGAAGTCCTCGGTGGCGATGGTCCTGAGGGTCGGCAGGCTCCCCTCCTGGGCAAAGACTTTCCGGTAGACCCGGGTCACCGTGTCCCAGACCGCCCGCGCCAGCTCCGGAGTAAAGGACTCCGACCGCTCGACCAATACGACGCCATACTTGGAATACAGCTCGCGCTGGATTCGCACCATCTCGGCCGGCTTGCCCTGGGCTTCCCAGTCGATGTGTGGAGGCAGAGAGCTACTGATCCCCGGTGAGTCGTCCACCCGAAAAGGTCGGCCGTCGAGTGTGTTGACAATCCCGTCGCCATCCAGATCGGTGTCGCCCTCGAGGAAGCGGCCGTAGTAGTCGCTGACCCGGAAATCGAGAATGCCGTCGCCATCGCTGTCGCGGGTGGCGTAGACCCAGAGCTCCCGGTCCCGGCCATAGAGCTGCTTGAGCAGCCGGCGCTCCCACCGCGGCGCCCTGCGCACCATGGTGCGGGCCTCCTCGAGCTCGAGGTCGGTCGGCGGGGGCGGCATCGGGTTGCCGCGGTAGAAAACGGCCGCCAACGACTCACGCTGTTGCTCAGAAAAATCGTCAGCGGAGGAACACCTTGCTGATAAGAAGACGCCAACGAACATCATGGCGGCCACAACAACGAAGCTCTTCAGTTCCTGCCTCGAGAGATGTGTCGAGCTCATCTGGTCGGATCTCCTGGAAGACGGGCCGCCACAGGGCTGTTCACCGGCGCCGTTTCGAATCGCGATAGTACCAAGGGGCACTGGATTCTCGGCAGCCGGCGAGTCCATCACCGAGACCACCGTCAGTCGTTGGCGGCGGGTGCCGCGCCCAGAGGGCGGCAGCAAGGCAGTGGCCTGGTGAAATCTGGATCGGCCGAGCAAGAACTGACACACTTGCATCTCGAGCCGGGTTTCCCCCAGAATGTCGTCTTAGATTCGATGACTCTGCTCGCGGGTCATCCCTAAAAGGCCATGGAAACACCCAGGAAGAAGGCGGCGGCTGCGTCCGAAAATCCCGAGCAGCAGGTCGTGGTGGCCGGCAGGGCGGGAGAGGCAGTGGACATGCTCCTGCCGATGCTCAGGAAGCACTCGGTCCAGTATCACCGCATCCCCGGAGGGGAGGCGGTTATCGAAGCCATTGTCGAGATGCCCCTGGTCGATCTGGTTCTCATCGCCTACCCGCTGCCGGACATGACGTTTCGCGAGTTCATGGAGTCCATCAAAACAAAAGTACCCCCGGTGCGGCCACCGCAGGTGGTGGTGATCATCACCAAGGAGGACGCCAAGGACGTCGCCGGCTTTGTCAACCAAGGTGTCCAGGTTCTGCCGGCGCACCTGCAACCGGCGCACCTCGAAAGGCTGGTCTCCAAATACCTGAGAAAGGCTCCCCGACCGGCCATCCGCATCATGGTCGGCATGGGTGTCAATCTAGGGGTGGGCAAGATTCTGCGTATGGCCCAGGCGGCCAATGTGTCGACCAGCGGCATGCTCATTCGCACCAACGAGGATTTTCCTCTTGGCTCGTCCATCTCGCTCGAGTTCACCCTGCCGGGGGAACAGGAGCCGATCAAGGTCGAAGCCACAGTCGTCCGCCATACCGATCCCGACCGCGAGCAGATCAAGGGTCTGGGTCTCAAGTTTGTCGACATAGCCCCGGGCCCCAAGAAGCGGCTGGAGGATTTCCTGCAGCGGAAGGTGCTCAGGGTCGACGACTGACTTGGTTAGATGACACTAAACCCGTATTGCGGGAAGTAATGGATACAAGAAAGAGGAGGTCCTTATCATGAGTATCACGTTGCGAACCAGAGTCGTTGTGATGATGCTGCTCCTTGTCGCGACGGTCACCTTCACCACAGTGGCCAACGCCCAGGATCAGATCCCCAGCAAGGAAGCAGTCGCCGACAGGATGGCGAAGGCGGAATTCTCGCCCTACGTCGGCCGTGAGTTCCCCACTCGCGTCTTCTGGGGCGAGACTCATCTGCACACCGCGGTATCGGTCGATGCCGGCACCATGTGCCGGGTTGGCCAGGAGGACGCCTATCGCTTCGCGCGCGGCGAGGAGATCACGACGACCCACGGTTTGCGGGCCAAGCTCTCGCGGCCGTTGGACTGGCTGGTTATCGCCGACCATTCCGAGATGTACGGTCTGATGCCGCAACTGCTGAAAGGGGATCCCGAGATTCTCGCGACCGAAAAGGGCAAGCGCTGGTACGACATGCTGATGACTGATGACCCGGACCAGGTTTTCGCTGCCGCCATGGAGATCGTTGCTTCCCTGCAACAGCCGGATCCCCCCTTCACCAATGACAAATCGGTACGCGACGCTTGGCGGGATTACACAGCGTTGGCCGACAAGTACAACGAACCGGGTCGCTTTTCCGCCCTGATCGGCTGGGAGTGGACCGCGCTCGGCGGCTTCAACCTGCACCGCAACGTCATCTTCCGCGGTGATGCGAGCGTCGCCAACCAAACTGTTCCGTATTCGCAATTCGACAGTCAGAACCCCGAGGATTTGTGGCGTTTTCTGGCTGATTTCCAGGCTGACACCGGCGCCGAGGTCCTGGCCATACCGCACAACGGCAACCTCAGCAATGGCCGCATGTTCAATGTCGAAACCAATGACGGTCGCCCGCTGACCAAGGAGATTGCCGCGCTTCGCGCCTCGATCGAGCCGTTGATCGAGGTTACCCAGATCAAGGGTGACGGTGAAGCGCACCCGTTCTTGTCGCCGGACGACGAATTCGCCGACTACGAGACCTGGGATCGCGCCAACCTCGACGGCACCGAGGTCAAGACCAAAAACATGCTGCGGTGGGAGTACGCCCGTGAAGCGCTCAAGACCGGTCTGATGCTCGACAAGCAGCTCGGCGTCAACCCCTACAAGTTCGGCATGATCGGTAGCACCGATTCCCACACCGCGCTTACCGCCGTGGAAGAGGACAATTTCTTCGGCAAGCACTCGGGAGTGGAGCCCGAACTCCACCGTTGGGAGCACGTCGTGATCGAATCACCGATGGACCCGAATCTGACCGTTTATGGCTGGCAACAGGCGGCCTCAGGCTATACCGGCGTCTGGGCCAAGGAGAACACCCGCGAGGCGATCTTCGACGCCATGCAGCGAAAAGAGGTCTACGCGACGACCGGGCCACGGATCCTGGTCCGATTGTTTGGCGGTTGGGATTTCGAGGCCAGCGACGCCCAGTCACGCCTGCCCGCCGGGATCGGCTACACCAAGGGCGTACCGATGGGCGGTGATCTTCGCCAGGGGCCGGTTGGTGAATCGCCCAGTTTCCTTGTTGCCGCGATGAAGGATCCCATGGGCGGCAACCTGGACCGCATCCAGATCATCAAGGGCTGGATGGACAAGAAGGGCGATTTGCACGAGAAGGTCTATGACGTGGAGTGGAGCGATGACCGGAAACGCGGCGCCGACGGCAAAGTTCCCGCCGTCGGCAACACCGTGGATGTCGCGAACGCGACCTGGAGCAATTCCATCGGCTCGCCCGAGCTCATCGCCGTATGGGAAGACCCGGATTTCGATCCGGCCGAGGCGGCCTTCTACTACGCCCGCGTCATCGAGATTCCGACTCCGCGCTGGACTGCTTACGAGGCCAAGCGTTTCGGCATCGACATGCCGGACGAAGTACCGATGATCACCCAGGAGCGCGCCTACACCTCGCCGATCTGGTACACGCCGTAGAAGAACCTTCTGGGGCCCAAAGGAGGAAGTCGTGAGAACACGAATCGCGTCGATTTCGACCACCCTGCTATTGAGCGCAGTCTGCGCCTCCTTGCCGACGCTGGCGCAGCGGAAGGTACCCTACGGCGAGGGTAACTTCGAGACTGAGGCTGTCGAGAAAGCGTTCCCAAGACAGGGGTTTTCTCCCTATGCCGGCCGGCACTATCCGACCCAGGTGTTGTGGGGTGAGCAGCACGTGCACACCGGCTGGTCAGGCGACGCCGGGGCGTTCGGCTGCACCCTCGGCCCCGAGGAGGCCTTGCGCTTCGCCCGGGGCGAGGAGGTCGAGTCCTCCCTCGGAGAGCCGGCGAAGCTCGCTCATCCGCTCGACTGGGTAGTGGTGACGGACCATTCCGATGGGGCAGGGACCATCTTCGAGATTCGTGACGGCAACCCCGAGCTGATGAAGAACCCGGAGATCAAGAAGTGGCACGACATGATGGCTGGCGGGCAGGGTCCATCGGCGGCCGCAGAAATCATTGCCGCCCAGTCGAACGATCGGCTTCCCGAGGAGATAAAAGACCCGAAGTTGGCCATGACGATCTGGAAAAGGAACACCGAGATCATGGAGCAGTACAACGAGCCGGGAGTGTTCACCGCCTTCATCGGGTACGAATGGACCAGTAATGCCGGTGGCGGCGACAACCTGCACCGCAACGTGATCTACCGGGACGGCAAGGATCTGGCCGATGAGATGCTGCCGATGACGACCTTTGTCAGCGAGAACCCGGAGGACTTGTGGGTGTGGATGCAGACTTGGGAGGAGAGGACCGGCGGGTCGCTGCTTGCCATTCCCCACAACGGCAATCTGTCGAACGGCAAGATGTTCGCGTTGAACACCTTCGAGGGCGATCCGTTGACGCGTGAGTGGGCGCAGACCCGGGCGCGCTGGGAGCCGATGTACGAGATCACCCAGATCAAGGGCGATGGGGAGACCCACCCAGCGCTCTCGCCAACTGATGAATTCGCCGATTACGAGACCTGGGATGTTGGCAACCTCGTTGGCGTGCCCAAAAAGCCCGGGATGCTCGAGCGGGAGTACGCTCGGCAGGCCCTCAAGGAGGGCCTCAAGCTCGAGCAGCAATTCGGGGTCAACCCTTTCAAGTACGGCTTCGTCGGCTCGACCGATTCGCACACCGGTCTGACCGCGGTCGAGGAGGACAACTTCTTTGGCAAGCACACCGGCGTCGAGCCCTCCGAGCACCGATGGGACCATGCCGTCATTGAGTCGGAATACGAAGAGATCAAGGGTTGGCAGATGTCTTCCACCGGCTACACCGGCGTGTGGGCGCAGGAGAACACCCGCGAGTCGATCTGGGATGCGCTAAAGCGCAAGGAAGCCTACGGCACCACTGGACCCCGGATCACCGTCCGCTTCTTCGGCGGCTGGGATTTCGAAGAGGCCGACGCCTACACCCGAATGCCGGCGGAAGCCGGCTATGCCAAGGGTGTGCCGATGGGTGGCGATCTTCGCCACGCCCCCGCCGGCAAGGCTCCTACATTCCTCGTGGCCGCGCTGAAGGACTCGATGAGCGGCAATCTGGATCGCATCCAGATTGTCAAGGGCTGGATGGACAATAGGGGCGATCTGTACGAGAAGGTCTACGACGTGGCCTGGTCCGACGATCGCGCCCCCGGTGCCGATGGCAAGCTGCCGCCGGTGGGCAACACCGTCGACGTCGAGAATGCCACTTGGCGCAACACGATCGGCGATCCCGAGCTCATTGCAGTCTGGATGGACCCGGACTTCGACGCCTCCGAGCGCGCCTTCTACTACGCCCGTGTCATCGAGATCCCGACCCCGCGCTGGACGGCTTACGAGGCCAAGCGTTTCGGCATCGATATGCCGGACGAAGTACCGATGATCACCCAGGAGCGCGCCTACACCTCGGCGATCTGGTACACGCCGTAGGGCCGGATGGATCTAGAAGTCGCAGCCCAAGCCCAGGATAAACCGGTAGTCGTTCTGCTCGGGAACGGCGCCGTCCGAGTCGGGACGGGGCTCCTGGATGTGTATCGGGTGCCAGGGAATTCGTGAGTTGGCCGTTCAGGCGGAATTCATGGCCGTACGTGAAAGGATCTGATTCATATGTCAGTCGTATGGAGTTGCAATGAGTGGGATCAACTGGAAGAAGTGATTGTGGGAAATCCGCTGCAGGCGCGATTTCCTACAGCAGACCGGAGTACCCAACTGGCAGAATTTCCCGACCGTTCACTGGAGGAAATACCGCAGGGCCCTTTTCCACAACAGATTATTGAAGAGACAGAAGAGGATTTGAATGCATTTGTTGCAGTCTTGGAAGAATTGGGCATTGTCGTCAAACGCCCAGAGACATGGCCACACGAGGCCAAATTTTCCACGATCCATTGGGAATCTGAGGGGTTCTACAACTATTGTCCCCGCGACATAATGCTGGTCATCGGCGACCACATTATCGAAACACCCACTGTCATCCGCAGCCGCGCCCAGGAAACATTCAGCTATCGCACGATGATGGTTGACTATCTAAAGTCAGGCGCAAAGTGGTACAGCGCCCCCAAACCCATGCTCTTGGACTCGCTGTTCGAGGTTGATCTGGACAAGCCCACGCCACGTAACGATGAACCAGCTTTTGATGCAGCAAACGTCCTGCGTCTTGGCCAGGATTTGATCTATTTGGTCAGCAGCACGGGTAACGAAATGGGGGGGCAATGGTTGCAGACAATTTTGGGCGATGATTTTCGGGTGCACTTCCTCAAAGATGTCTACTATGGCAGCCACATTGACTCGACATTTGTGGCCCTACGCCCTGGCCTGATGCTCTGCAATCCAGCTCGCCTCAATGACGATACCCTGCCCGAGATCTTGAAACAGTGGGACGTCATCTACAGCCCCCCGATGGAGAGTACAGACAAATATGATACCGACTACCTATCCAAGAGCATTGGCAGCAATTGGATCGATATGAATCTGTTAAGCATCAATCCGGGTTTGGTCGTGGTCGATCGAGACCAGACGGGTCTGATCAAACTTCTAGAGAAGCAGGGTCTTGATGTCATCCCCCTGAGATTGCGACACTCGAAGATGTTGGGTGGTGGGTTCCATTGCATAACCCTGGACATCCGCCGAAGAGGAACGCTCCAACGATACTTCGATTAAACACCCTGCTTTCGCTATGGAATCCGCTTTGCGGTTTCGCCCGAAAATCGTCTCAACGTGAGCCTTGACTGGGCCGTTGGTAAGGACAGCAATTACCTTTATATTTACGTCGGCGAGGCGTTCTGACGTAGCCGACCACAGCGGTCTTTTGCGCTGACCCAAGCAACAAACAGGAGGTATGAGCATGGACAGACGAGTGGAAACCTTGTTAATGGCCCTGACCTTGGCGCTGGCGTCGTCGCCGGTGCTCGCCGATGATCTTACGGGGCACGATCGATTCCTGTGCTCCATCGGCGACGTGACCATGTGCACCGTGGACTGGGAGTGCGAGACCGCTTCACCGTCGCGGTTCAACATTCCGGACTTCATCGAGTTCGATCTCGAAGCTGGGCTGCTCAAGACCACCGAAGCGAGCCACGAGAATCGGCAGACGCCGATCCTCAATGTCAGCCGGGAGGACGGGCTGATTGTCCTCCAGGGTCTGGAGATGGGACGCGCTTTCAGCTTCAACATTGAAGAAGGCACGGGCGTGTTGGCCGCGTCCGGGGCGACGCGCGGCGGGTTCTCCGGCGCGTTCGGCGGGTGCACGCCGTTGCCCGCCGAAAACGACTGATTTTAAATTCAGGAGGCTTGAAATGCGACGCATGATTTTTGGAGTGTTCCTCATTGTGGCTGCCGTGGCCATCACGGCCGCGGCCCAGGACCAGCCAGCCCAGAAGAGCCTATCGTCCACCATGAACGTGTACGTTTTCCCGACCACCGGCCAGGACGCAGCCCAGCAGTCCACGGAAGAGGCCGAGTGTTACCAGTGGGCCGTTCTGAACACGGGCGTCGATCCGTTTGACCAGGCCAAGAAGGCCGAGCAACAGCAGCAGCAGGCCCAGCAGCAGCAGGAGCAAATCGCCCAGGCCGGCCGGGGCGCCGGTGTCAAGGGAGCGGTTGGTGGCGCCGCTGCCGGAGCTCTGATCGGTCAAATCTTCAGCAACGACCCCGGTAGGGGAGCCGCCTACGGTGCTGCTGCCGGAGCAATCGTGGCACGACGCCGCACCATGCGCGCCCAGGCGCAGGCCTCGCAGCAGGTCGAGAAGCAGAGCGAGCAGGCGCAGCAGCTGACCGCCGAACAGATCGAGAATTTCAAAAAGGCGTTCAGCGTCTGCCTCGAGGCCAAGGAGTACATGGTCAAGTTCTGAACCGCCTAACCGGTTGCGCCACTGAGCAAAAGAGAAGGTTCAGCGTTGAGTCGAGAGATTACTGGTCCGGTTGCCCCGGCCTCGCGCATCGTCGAGGTCGATATGGTCCGCGGCTTCGCTCTGTTCGGAGTGCTGCTGGTGAACATGTACGGCTTCGGCGCCGACTCGATCGCCTGGAACTCCCCGATCGATCAGCTCGCGTTCGCGATCATGCGCGTCTTCTTCGAGTCGAAGTCGTGGACTCTGTTCTCCATGCTGTTCGGCTTTGGTTTCGCGGTGCAGCTGCAGCGCGCCCACTCACAAGGCTTCCGCATCCTCCCCATCTACCTTCGGCGGCTGGCCGTGCTCTTTGCCATCGGCGCCGCTCACGCGCTGCTCTTCGATGGCGACATCCTGATGCTCTACGCGGAGCTCGGTCTCGGGCTCCTCGTCGTTCGCCGTCTGCCCACGCGGCGGCTCCTTCTCCTGGCCTTCGGGCTCATGCTGGTCTTTCCCCTGGCCCGCCTCGCCTCGGCCTGGGACCAACCCGCCGGGTCGGAAGAGATCCGAAGCGTCGGCGAAGCCCGTGCTCGACTCGAGCAGGCGCAGCGCTCGGACGTGTACGCCACCGGGTCGCTTGCCGAGGTCGCGGCCGACAACGCGAGCGCGATCCCCGCGGATCCCCTCGAGGACCTCGACACGCCGGAGTCCGGCCTGGCGGTCTTCGCGATGTTCCTCCTCGGGTTCTCCGTCGGCCGATCCGGGGTCCTACGTGACATCCCCGGTCACGCGGCGCCCATTGCCCGCGTGCGGGCCTGGGGGCTGGGTATCGGGCTCGCGGCAATGGCGGCGGAGCGGGTCCTTGCCGCCACCGCCGGGTACGCGGTGTTCCGACCGCAGCAAGCCGGCCCGGGTGTACAGTTCGCCGGCGATCTCCTCTTCGCCTTCGGGACTGTGGCGCTCGCCCTCGGCTATGCGGCGACACTCATCCTCGCCGCGCAGACTCCCCGCGGGAGGGCCGCCCTCGAGCCCCTGGCCGGGGTCGGCCGCCTGGCCCTGACCGTCTACCTGACCCAGACCCTGATGTTCACCACCTTGTTCTACGGGTACGGCTTTGGCCAGGCCTTTCGGCTGGGTCCAGCCGCCGTCACCGCCTGGGCGGTGGTGTTCTTCGCCGTGCAGGTCGTCGCGTGTCAGTGGTGGTCGAGACGCTTCCGCTTCGGCCCCATGGAGTGGTTGTGGCGCTCCCTGACCTACCTGAAGTGGCAGCCGCTGCGCCTCCGGAGAAATTCGACGCCCTAGGGCGTTGCGTCTCGGGGCGTGATGCAGGCGGCTGCCCGTAGCCACCTACGACATCAGGCCAAGCTGCGGGTGACGAGAGCGGCGCAACTGTCCGTTGCCTCGATCACGAAGCCGTTGAATTGGGCGGGTCCGCCGCGGTCAGTGGGCGCATGAACGACACGCGGAGTGGGGTCCAACTCGAACTCGAAGGCGTCGAGGCCAAAGGGCAATCCCTCCCCAATCGATTTCAGCGCCGCTTCCTTGAGGCTCCAGAATCGGTAGAAAGTCCGCAGACGCTCCAGACCGCCTAACGCCTCAACCGCCTCGGCCTCGGCGACCGAGAAGAACTGACGAGCGAGCTCTGCAGCCTCCAGCCCCTTCGTTTGATCTTCGACGTCGACGCCGATCCCATGTGTCGACGACCACGCCCCGAGAATACCGAACCGGCAGGAGGAAAAGCTGAACCAAAGATCCGGTGATTCGGAAAGGTAGGGCCGCCCGTTGTCGGTCTCCTCGAAGAGGATCTCCGACAAGGGCTGCGACGATGCGAGCGCGGTGGCGCCACAGAAGCGACGAAAGGCTCGGCGCTGCTCGAACTGGGCCTTGTCGGCTTCGGCTGCAATGCGGTCCGCTCTCTGCAGCTCGGTCTCCGACAGGACTGACGCGCAACGGCTCGATACCTCGGGATCGCGCGAAACCGGCACATATAGCACGTGAGCTGCATGGCGCGCGGATGCCGGTGTCAGCTCGCGCGAGCCGGCAGCGAAAAGGTCCTCGACTCGGGCGCTATCGTCTCTGGTCATCTGACGTCGTGAGCCTGGTTGGCCGGCTCGACGTCGCCAGCTGCCTCTCCGAACAGCTCGGAATGTGTGGCGCTCGTTCGTGGCTTAGTGATCAGAGGAGAGGAGTATTGAGCTCCGCCCACAGGCTCCGCGGGGCTGCCCTCGTAGGTGGCCGTGGGCAGATACATCTCCTTCAAAACCATGCTCAAGGGCAAGAGCGTTGTCTCGGGCTCGATGACCGCACCGCCCATGACCGTGGCGCCGAAGTTGACGGCGCTGCCGTCCTGGATGTCGGTTCGCTTCACCTTCAGCGTCATGTTCTCGAAGGTGTGGTACTGCAGCAGGCCGGCGACGATGCAATCGTCGCCGAAGCTCACTGCGTTCCAGTCAAACGCCTGCAGCGGCGAGGTGAAGAGGGTTCGCTTCCCGATCCGACACCCCATTCGCCGCACAACGAAGTTAGAGAGCACGGTCCCGGCTAGGAATCTCAGGGGTCTTCCGCACCAGGCGAAGAAACAGTCCTGAGCGAAGAAGTAGGTGAAGTGCCGCCAGGACCAGAACGACGTCGCGTGATCAGAGCCCCATTTGCTGCCGACGAGAATCTTCTTGACCAGGACAGAGGATACAACCAGGATGCCTTCTGCGAGGATCAAAGCAACCAGCGCGCTGATGACCGGGTGCCCGTCAAACCTGAGCAGGATGGTGAAGAGAACCGCATAGACGAGCACCTCGGCGATGGGCAACATGCCGATGCTGAAGATTTCGTTCAGGGAGACACGCGCCAGGAAGAGGGGGAAGCTCGGCAGTTCCTGGGCTTCTTTCTCCGCCTGGAAGTCCGCACTACCGAATCTCACCGGCGGGTTTCCAGCCACCGTGATGGACTCGCCGAGCCGCGATCGCATCTGGCGCCGGAACTGAATGTCATTCCCCGGCGTGGAGACCCCCAGGAGGAAGTTGGTCGGGAGCTGTCCGGACTCCGCGACGCAGTTGTTGCTGGCGAAGAAATTCGCTGGCATGTCGAGCTGGCGGATCTTCAGGTGCTCGGCCCCATAGTCGAGCATATTCGTGAAGCAGCCATGGGACCAAAAAACCTCGGAGTGGGCGCTGGCCAACTCCGGGACGAGGTTGTGCATCACATCGCACTCCGAAGCACCGAGGCGCGTGAAGCGCACGCCAGCGAGGGCGCGCAGGTATTGCCCTGTGAGAGTCCAGGTCCACAGGCGCTGGATCTGATTCAACTTCTTCACTCGGTAGAGGAGGAGAGCCCCCCTGAGCCCGCGCGTGGGATACAACCCCGGCGAGGCACGCGTGCAGCGAAGAAAGACGCAGCTCAGCACGGAGATCAAGACGATGGTGACCCAGGTGGTGATGAACGCGAAGAGCCCCATGTGCCAGACGATCTCCTGGAGCGGCGTCACCTTGAAGTAGTCACTGGCGCGCTCCGTTCCTCCGCCGGGCAAGAAAGCGATGGCCAACCAGGTGACCACGGCGGTAGGCAATACCAAGAGGCAGAACTCCAGGAAGACCTGCATGAGGATGTTGAGCGTTTCCATAAACCAGAATGGCAGAACGTTCCGGCAGCTGTTCGCCGTGCGCTTCAGCTCGGTGCAACGGCCAGCGAATCGCGCCGGGGCTCCCTCCCACATCTCCTCCGGACCCACGTCGTTGAGGACGGGGGTCAACGGAGTGATCCAGCTGCCGCGACCCACCGTCACATGGTTGGCGATGCCCGCCCGCATCCCGATCTTGCAGCCGCTCTCGAGGTGAACGGGGCCGACATGCAGCTCCTGGCCCACCCACCTCGACATGGAGATGTGGGCTCCGGTCTGGATGGCCACATCGTCTTCGATGGAGAGTAAGTCCAGCGGTCCGAAGAACTCCGCGTCGTGCGCGCACTGGAGGTTGTCACCCACGGTCGCTTCGAGCCGGCGCAACACCCATGCCATGAGCGGCGCGCTGCGCAACATCGTCCTCAGCGGCCGGATAACTGATTGTTGCAGCCGCTCGATGCACCAGATTCGAAGATGCATTCTGCTCCACTTGGGGTACACACCCGGCGTCACCTTTTCCCCGTAGATACCCCCACCCATGAAGAGCTTGATCACCATGACCCAGAGCAAGCTCGCAAAGGGAAAGACGAGGGCAAAGGAATACATCAGGAAACTGACAAGAATGAACTCCCAGAGTTGCGCGGTCATGAAGAACTCGCCGGTTTCCGCGAAGGCGATGAGCCCCAGAAAGCCTACTAAGGGGGGGGAGTACAGCAACGACAGGAACAGGACCTGCAGGGTGGTGAAGCGTCCTATGGAGAGCACCTCTGCCGCCGCCTCATCGCGTCCGGTGCAGTTGCGGTCGGATTGCGCGGCAGCCGTAGGGGCCTCGGGGGCCTGCTGGAGCTCCCGTGGACGATTGGTCACCTTTCTTGCAGTGTTGCAGTCACTGAGTAGGTCCCGGACGGTCACCGTCCATCCTGCCGCTCGCAAGCGCTGCGCCAGTCGCGCGATCACGATCGAGTGCCCACCATGGTCAGCGAAGGCATCGTCCCATCCCAACGCGGTGTCGAACACTTTCCTACAGATCGCCAGCACTTCGTCAGCGCCCGGTTCCGCGTCCGAATCGGTGTCGGGCGGTTTGGCCTTCCCTGGCTCCTCCGCCTGCGACTCGGCGTTGGGTAGCAGATGAGAGAGGTTGGGCAGGCACCCCCGGTCGATCTTCCCGGACATCGGCTTCATGACGAAATCCTCGACCAGGAAGATCCTCGTCGGGACCGACGGCGCGGGGAGCTGTCTAGCCAGGCTCTCCGTGACCCGGGCGGCCCACTCCGCCGGGGCTGGAGCGACGACCGAGATCTCATCTTCGGAGAGCGACGGCGCAGCGACGAAGGCGACCAGCTCCTCG
>JBAUDS010000108.1:0-3619 GCA_049678185.1 Thermoanaerobaculia bacterium | reverse complement strand
CCCATCATCGCGCTCACCGCCCACGCCATGAGTGGCGATCGAGAGAAGTGCCTCGAGGCCGGCTGCGACGAGTACGAGACCAAGCCGGTGGATCTCCCACGTCTGCTCGAAAAGATCGAAAAGCTGGCGCCCGGTAAAAAGAATGACAGCACCCGAAGACCGGCGGACTCCTAGGCCCCCACAGCCCGGCTCCGGCGACACCGGGGCTGCTCGCGGCGTCTTTGCCCGACTACGCCACGACATCCGCACCCGTATCGACCAGATCCTGGGCTACTCCGAGCTCCTCGAAGAGGAGGCGGAGAGTCGTGGTCTGGAAGGTTTTCTCGGCGACCTGAGCCGCATCCGCTCAGCAGGCGCGGGAATCCTCGAACTGGTCGACGGACTTCTCGATGTGCCCGAGTCCGAGGCGGCAACAGCCGCGAGCGAAATCGCATCAGCAGGCGGTGTCGTCGCAACCGAGCCCGCGGCACAACAGACGGAGGGGCTGCAGCCGGCACGGCTGCTGGTGGTCGACGACGACGAGCCGAGCCGCGACATGCTGGCGCGCCGGCTGAGGAAACGGGGGCACGAGGTAGAGGTCGCCGAAAGCGGCCGCACCGCCCTGCACAGGATCGAGGCCGCCCGCTTCGATCTGGTCCTCCTGGATTTCATGATGCCGGAGATGAGCGGTATCGAAGTCCTCGAAAACCTTCGACAGACGCGATCCGCCAACGAGCTACCGGTGATCATGGTGACCGGCAAGGAAAGGAGCCAAGACATGGTCGAGGCCTTCCGCGCCGGGGCCAACGACTATGTGATCAAACCGGTCGATCTGCCCGTGGTTCTCGCCCGCATTCGTACGCAGGTGGCCCTCAAACGGGCCTCGGAGTCCCTGCTTCGCCTTACCGGGCAGGTCGAGCTGCGCAATCAGATGATCCGTCAGGTCTTTGGCCGTTATCTGACCGATGAAGTGGTGGAGGGCCTGCTGGAGCACCCGGAGGGTCTCAGCTTCGGTGGTGAGAAACGACAGATCACCGTTCTCTTTGCCGACCTACGAGGCTTCACCACACTGGCGGAGAGACTGCCGCCCGAGAAGGTGGTAACCCTCATCAATGGCTTCCTCGCCGTCATGTCCGAGGTCATCATGGACTTCGGCGGCACCATCGACGAGTTCCTTGGTGATGCGATCCTGGTGCTCTTCGGTGCGCCTGCACGGCGTGATGATCACGCACGAGCCGCCGTCGCTTGCGCTACCCAGATGCAGCTCGCCATGGCGGAGGTCAACAACAAGAACCGGGAGTTGGGCCTGCCCGAGATCGAAATGGGCATCGGTATCAGCACCGGTGAGGTGGTGGTGGGCAACATCGGCTCCGAGAAGCGCGCCAAGTACGGTGTCGTCGGCCACACCGTCAATCTGGCGGCGCGCATCCAGGCGCAGACCCGCGGGGGTCAGATCCTGATCGCCGGCAGCACCCTCGAGGAGGCGAGTGGGGATATACAAGTCGCTGGTGAGACCGAAGTGACGCTCAAGGGTATCCCCGAGCCGGTTCACCTGTACGAAGTGGGTGGGTTCGCCGGCACCGTCTAGGGAACCGTTAGGCATATTCGCAAGCAAGATCGACAGGCGGCTGTCGAGTGACTCTAGAGTTCCTAAAGCGGACTTAATGTAGAGAGGAGGATATCAAGGAGTAACTCGGTGCCCATGGCGCCGGCATAGGCCAATCCAGCGGCCTCGTCAGGCCCTACCCCGTCCTGTCCTTCGTAAGACTTTCCGCCTCGCCTCCGAATCATCTCCTCGAGCTCCCCACCGTCGAACCAGAGGGCGCCGCAGTCCGGACACAGATCGACTCTGACTCCCTTGCGATTCACTATTTTCATCGGAGATCGCTCGGGGCAGCGACATTGCACCGTATCTTCCACATTCCTCACGCCGGATTCGTACACCTCTGGCCAGGGCAATTTCCAGGACTCGAAGGGCGAGCGCATGAGTGCTGCCATGTCGTAACGGCTTATCCACAGACCGTGGCAGCTCCCGCAGACCAGGACCCCAACCACTCGCCCAGAGATTCAGTATCCACATCGGACTAACGAATGAAGTACCCCGAGACCCTCCACTTGCCGTCTTCGTCCTTCATCGGCGTCACGGTCTCGATCGCAGTGGTCTTGTTCTCAAAAGAGGTCTCGAACTGGATCACCACGTACTCACCGTCGGGAGCACCGGGAAGCGAGGTGGCGTACTGCTTGGACTTCACCTTGCGGGACAGCACCTTCCCCAGCGGCGGGCGGACACCCTTCAGAGACTGTTCCCACTTCTCTTTGGTCAAGGCACCCTTGAAGTATGCCGCGGCCGTATCCCAGCTCTTGGAATAGTCGCCCGAGTCGACCAGGGCGAGCCAGGCTTCCGCTGCCTCGACGGCTTCTGCTTCCGGCGACTCAGCGGCAACCGCCAGCGGCTGGAGGACGAACGTGACGAGTGCGAGCAGAATGAGACAGGATCTCGATGTCATGGTCTCCTCCTTTCTAGGGATACGCACAGGGTCGACATGTATTCCGTGCTTACCCCGTCGGACTCACGCTTAGTCGAATTCTGGACTGTAGTGCACGTCACCGGACACCGTTTCCAGAGCCCCGGGCCGAAGCTCGAGCACCATGAAATAGGGATCGAGCTCTTCGCTCTTGTAGCGCAGGGCAAACCTCTTGGCGGGTTCGAATCCGAAGCGCGGATAGTAGTCCGCATGACCGAGCACGACCACCGCCTCGGTGCCCAGGGCACGACACCTGGCAAGCCCCTCCTCAACCAATCGAGAACCGATGCCGCGGTTTTGACACTCCGGCAAGACCGCCATCGGGCCCAGACCCATCAGGGCCGCACCGCCCTTGGCGCATCCCTCCACAGTGACCGGTGTGAACAGGATATGACCGACTACTCGCTCGTCCACAAGTGCGACCAGCGAGAGAAGAGGATCTACCCTACGCCGTAGGCTTTCAACCAGATTCGCCTCGAGGTCGGTTTCGAACGCCTGGGCGTTGACCTCGAAGACCTGCTCATGGTCCGTCCGCTCCTCCTCTCGGATCACAACGGACGCTGGTCCCTTGGCCTTCACTTCGTCTGGGGTCCTTTGATCATGGTTTTTCCTAAAGCATCTGCTGCAACAGCTCTACCCCGCTCAGGCCAACCAGAACCAACACGATCCCCACATCAACGTGGTCTCAGGTCTTTCCCGAATCCAACTTGGGAGCGCGGCTGCCGCCGGTTGTCAGCCGCTCTGCAGCAGTGCTTGAAAACGGGGGTGGTCGCGCAGCGGGTCCCACCGGGGGTCGAGGCGCAGCATGGGCACGGAGAGCTTCGAGGTGATCGAGAGCAGGTATTCGAGCTGGTCCACCGCCAGGTCCGCCTCGCCCAGCTGGGCGTAGATTATCGCCAGATGCTCCACCTGCAAGGGGCCGATATAGGCGTCTTTCTCCACCGGCTGCATCTCCACAGCCCTTTTCCCGGCGGCGATCGCCTCGGCCTTCCGACCAAGGCCCGCATAAGCCAATCCCAGGCTGCTGTGGAGCCGAAAGTCGTCTGGACGCTCCTTGAGCTCATTGTCCAGGGCGATCCGGGCCGCCTCGTAAGCCGCTCGCGCCTCCTCGGTCC
>JBAUDS010000107.1:0-1981 GCA_049678185.1 Thermoanaerobaculia bacterium | reverse complement strand
GTAGGGCACCCAATGACCGACTACTCGGCCGAGTAAATGGTGCCGGGCATGAAGGATTGAAAGATCTGCCTTTGCGGCAGCCTCAAACCCTGCAATCTTTCATGCCCGGCACCTGATCCCCCGCACCGCGCCGCCGGATCATTCCTCGCCCTGAGCACCGGCTTCAGGGTGGCCAGCTCCAGCCAGTAGACGCTGATAGGCGATGAGGCCGACGTTGAAATCGGTGCCGGCGCGGGTGAAGGCGCCCGTGTGACCTGCGAGCTTGATCGAGTCCTTGCGACTGAGGGGGATGGACAGCGTCAGGCCGATGCGGGAGTTGCGCTCACGATTTACGGGATCCAGACCTTCGATCGTTCTCGCCCCGCCGGCGAAGAAGTTGCCGTCGAACCCGAGCCACATGCCGTTCCGGAAGTTGTAGCTGAAGTGGAACTGGAGGCTGGCGAGTGGGTCCTGGGTCAGGGTCAGGCCCAAGGGTCCATCGTGGTTCGGGGTGAACAACCAGACGCCCAAGGCGATCTCGTTGATCCACCGACCCCGCTGAATCGTTGTACCGAGCTCCGGTTTGAAGCCCCAACGGTTGGCGCCGGCGTTGAGCACTCTCTCGGGTCTGTAGTTTCCGGTCGGTGCCGACACCGTGAGCCCGACGCCGAGCGTGCGGCCGTGAGGTTGCCCAGCGAACTCGGAAGGTCTCTCGGCGGCGCCGCCGATCAGGAGGTGCGTCAGGCGCAGTCGGGCATCGGCGGGGCCCGAACGGGAGCCGCTGATCAGCACGTCATCCACCGTTCCAGCCCCGGTGGCACGGACGACATACGGCAGGTTGACCGACGCGGCGGACGACCGGCCGAAGAGTGAAAACGTGGTCAGATAGCCCGCCGTCAGGGTGCTGACGTCGAGATCGACACCCCTAACCGGAGCGGTTGGGTCGACGACCACGTTGCCGGTCGAGAAGCTGTAGACCAGCAGGCCGTAGTGGAGTCCGATCGGCAGCGGTCGGTAGGCCCGCGGCTCCAACTCCTGGGCGCACACCGATGACGGACCCCAGATCAGGGCGATCCCGAGGGCAAGCAGAACACTTGCGACACGTGACGATCGATCGGGCCGACTCACTCGGAACCTCCGCGAGTTACGAGGCGCTCGAAGAACTGGCGCGGAGTGATGATATCGAATCCTTGAAGGGATCCAAAGGTAATCGGATGTAAGAAATCTGTCGGCTCGAGCACTCATCAGGAGATCTATGAGCGACAAGCAGATTACTGTTTACGGTGCCTTCTGGTGCCCGGACTGTTGATCTCAAGACCACGGCCGAGCGTCACCACTACGATCTGATCATCGTGGGCGGTGGGCCGGCCGGGCTGACGGCGGCCCTCTACACCGCCCGAGAAGGCATCGACACCCTGGTGGTGGAACGAACTGCTCTCGGCGGCCAGGCAGCGGCCACAATGCATCTCGACAATGTCCCGGGCTTCCCCGAAGGGGTTGCGGGCGGTGAGCTATCCCAGCGCCTGCGGCGCCAAGCCGAGCGCTTCGGAGTCGAACTGCTGCAGGCCCAGCAGGTTGAAGGAATTCACAGCCATGAAAACTACCACTGCATCGAGACCGCCGACGGCAGCGTGTACAGTGCCCAGTCGCTCTTGCTTACCATGGGAAGTCACTATCGCCGCCTCGGGGTCCCTGGCGAGGACGAGTACATCGGAGCTGGTGTCCACTTTTGCGCCACCTGCGATGGCCCCTTCTACAAGGGACGATCTGTCGCCGTCATCGGCGGCGGCAACAGCGCGGCGGAGGAGAGCCTCTTTCTGACTCGCTTTGCTGAGCGGGTGAGTCTCCTGGTGAGGGGAGAGGCCCTCGGTGCCAGTGAGATCATTCAAGACAGCGTGTTGAGCAACCCTCAGATCGACGTTCACTTCGACACCGCCGTCGAAGGTTTTAGAGGCGCGGATTCAAAGCTGCACACGATCGAGGTCCGCAACCGCAAGAGTGA
>JBAUDS010000106.1:0-2206 GCA_049678185.1 Thermoanaerobaculia bacterium | reverse complement strand
GACGTGGGCCGGGGCGAGGGCGTGCCCTTCGGCAAGGCGCAGGTGAGGAGCGTCGTCTCCGACGGCGTGGCGGTCACCGTGCAGGTGACCTGGGCGGGTCACGAGCTGCGCACGCACCTGCTCGCCGGTCGTGGCCTCGCGCGCACCGTGGCGGTGGGTGACTCAGTGACGCTCTCGGTGCGGCCCGAGGATGTGCACCTCATCCCGCGCGAGGCCCCGCTGACCGCCGACGCCTAGATCCGGACCTCGCCCGAGAGGACCTGCTGGCGCAGCTTCCGGGTGAACGCCACGTAGATACCGGCCTCGTCGTCGCGCAGGTAGACCGCTGCGGCATCTCAGGACATTCCGCAGTGCGCCGCAGGCGCACGGAGGACCGAAAGAAAGGAGGAGAATCGTCTGACAGGACTCTGTGCATAAGCTGTACGAGAGATGAAGGCAGGCCCTTCGGAGTCGGCTTCCAGGAGCGGGCTTCAAACCACTCCAAGCTGCTGCGGTCAAAAGCCGTGGTGGTGAGCGTTGGAGTCAAAGCGTTGGGGCGATACCCCAAGCAGGTATGGGTCAGGGAGACGAACGAAAGTGAACCCCTGCTGACTCGTCGTAAACCTGAGAATTGTCGTCAAAACCAGGGGCGTTCTCAACTCCTGGGATGAGCCTATCGGACGCCTGGGTACTGGATAGGCGGCGACCGGCGTGCAGGGGGCGTGAACCTGATCTGGGCTCTCGTGCGGAACTGCGGGAACCAGTTCTCGGATGCGAAGGGAGAAGCACAAGTGGCAGAAACCACGAGGCGAGAGTACCGATGCCGAGCACTGGGGCGGACCGACTCGTAAGAGCGATGAAGGCTGGTAATTCGGCTGGAGCAAAGGGGTCGGGTCAAGTGTTGTATTTGCAGTTCAACTGGAGACAGGAGGAAGCTGTTGAGTACAACAAAATCGTTCGCGATCTCGAAACACTTGGTGTACGAGGCCTTTGAGGCCGTCAAGGCCAAGGGAGGCGCTGCCGGTGTGGACGGGCAGTCGATCGAAGACTTCGAAAGGGACTTGAAGGACAATCTGTACAAGGTCTGGAACCGGATGTCGTCGGGGAGTTACTTCCCGCCGGCGGTGAAAGCGGTGGCGATTCCAAAGAGGGATGGTGGGGAGCGGGTGCTTGGCATTCCAACTGTGGCGGATCGCGTGGCGCAGATGGTGGTGAAGAGGACTTTTGAGCCGGCTGTGGAACCAATGTTTCTGCCCGACTCGTATGGCTACCGACCCGGGAAATCGGCGTTGGATGCGGTAGGAGTCACGCGCGAGCGTTGTTGGCGTAACGATTGGGTTCTGGAGTTCGACATCAAAGGCCTGTTTGACAACATCAGCCATGAGCTCTTGTTACGTGCGGTTTACAAGCACACGGAGTGCAAGTGGGTGAGGCTGTATATTGAGCGATGGCTGAAGGCTCCGATGCAGCTTGCGGACGGAACGTTGGTGCAACGCACCAAGGGGACACCGCAAGGGGGAGTGGTCAGTCCCGTTCTTTCGAACCTGTTCTTGCACTATGCGTTTGACGCCTGGATGGGTCGAACGTTTCCGCGAGTTCCTTGGTGTCGTTACGCAGATGACGGGCTGGTGCACTGTAAGACGGAGAGCGAGGCGCAGGCCATTCTGGCTGCACTGGCGGCACGACTTGCAGAGTGCGGCCTGGAGCTGCATCCAGACAAGACCCGGATTGTGTACTGCAAGGACGGGAGTCGGAAGGGTAAGTATCCGAATACGGAGTTTGACTTCCTCGGGTACACCTTTCGGCCGCGGCTCGTGAAGAATCACAAACGGAATAGTCTGTTTGTCGGCTTCACGCCCGCGGTCAGTTCGGCAGCTCTCACAGCCATGCGGCAGGCCACGCGGAGGTCCAATATCCGCAATCGAACGGATCTGAGCCTGGACGATATCGCCCGCTACTACAATCCCGTCCTCCGAGGCTGGATGGAGTACTATGGGCGCTTCTGTCCGTCAGCGATGCATCCGGTGCTCCGGCACTTCAACAAGACGTTGGTTGCTTGGGCGATGCGGAAGTATCGGCGACTCAGAGTTCATAAGACGCGGGCTGTTTGCCTCCTTGACCGTATCTCGAGGAGGGAGCCGCATCTTTTCGTACACTGGCAGAAAGGGATGGTCGGGGCGTTTGCTTGACGGGAGCGGTGTGAGTCGAGAGGTTCATGCACCGTTCT
>JBAUDS010000105.1:0-2019 GCA_049678185.1 Thermoanaerobaculia bacterium | reverse complement strand
AGGCGGCTGAAAAGCTTCGCCTGGGGGATCTCACCGCAACCTTCCCTGAGGGCGCCTTCCCTCCACCCAGGCCCTTTGTCGGGCTCGCTCTCGAACCTTGGCCTGGCTAGGCAGTCAGGTGCGCCGGGGGCTTAGCGTCATCAAAGATTCGATGCACTAACAAGTTTGAAGGAAAGAATCCTGCGCGCTCGAAGGATTTGGACCGCCTCGGGCCGACAATCTCGCGACTTGAGGAGTTTTCGACCTACACCAAAAGTGGAATCTGGAATCCTGACAGCTTGAAGGGTCGGCCAACTCAACGTTCCCCCAGGCTACTCCCCATGTTCCTCAGGCACCTTTTCCCTTGGCCGTTCCGGCATTGCCACCTGCTCGATGCACTTGCCGGAGTTGAGGACTCGGCGGATCGCCGCTTCGTCTTCTGCTTCGTAGACCGGAACGCCGTCCCGGAGGAGGTTGATGAGTTCTGCGTCAATACGCACAAGGGTCGCGTCGGCACAAGTGATCTCGTATTTGAAGTATGTGTGTCCTTTGAAATCGTACCGTTCGATCGTCTCGTGACGAGAAACCACCCAATCCCAAAACCTCCGCGTTTCCTCATCTCCTTCTTGATATGAGGCTGATTGTTTGACTGCCGCCCCCGGCTCCTCAAACTTTTCCCGGCTCATTCGCTCTAAGGTAATCTCCAAAAGGAGCTGAGGATCGCCTGGACTCCAAGGGGGCCAGACTGCGGCGTGCATGCCTATGTAGGCTCTTCCCGAATCCCTGACCCATTGCAGATCAGTTGCGGCAGGAATCTCCGCACTGACTCCCGAGTAGGGAAACTCTTTCACTACCCACTCACCTTCAAGAGGTGTCCGTACCAATCGCCGTCCACCCAAGGCGCCATCGTAATCATCGCCGCCGCAGGCGCAGAGCAAGGTCACGATGACCGGGAAGACACCGCGACTGACCAGTCTCCCAAGTGCCGGACTCATCTGATTGGCTTTCCCGACTGAGGATCGACGCAGCCCCAGGATTCGCAAGTCGGCTCGGTCGCCTCCGGCGCGGGTGGAGTTGGCGCACTTGAGGGCTTCCCTGCATGCCAGCTCTCTTTGCACGCTCTGGCAAAGTCTCGAATGTTGTTCATAGTAGTTCCACCAACACAGACGCCTTGGGTCAACCCGTTGATGAACTCCTCCATCCTGTCCGACATCCCATTGATCCCTACACCCTGGTTGAAGTTCCTTGCCTCATCCGGCCACGAAACACCATTCGACTCCACGATGTATTTCGCCCAAGTGCCGCAGTTGTTAGTAAAGAACTTGTACGTTCCGATGTCGCCGTATCCTACCAACTTATTGTTGGTGTTCCGCGACGTTATGGCGGCCCGATACAGACGCTCCTGCTGCTCTTGAGAAACACCCAAGGGCAAGACTAGCCTTCCCCGAGCCCCTTCCAGGCCTCCCCGAAACGTATCCTGATCGAATCTGTCGTTATAACCGATGTAAGAGCCCGTCGTGCAAATCGTCCACGCCAAATTATGTTCATTGTTACCAGAACGCATTTCATCCGGATGGAACGAGAACGTCTCCGCATTGGTATTGGTATATCGCAACGGATCTGGCTGAAATCCTAGCCTATTGACCAAATCCCTCCACTCAGCCGGATTCTCCAGCCCTTTGCTGTCGAATGCGAGATAGACGTGCCCTATGTCCGGGAAGCGTTCCCGCAAACCGTCGATATTGAACTCCCGATAGACGAGGTAGACCTCTTCGCCCATCGGGTCGGAATTGTTTACCGGATCGTTGAGCCCGTACTGATAAAGACTCGGGGCGTCGTTGTAGTCCATCGGGTCGGTGGAGATAAACCGGCCTAGATCGGGATCGTAGTACCGGTTTCTCATGTAGAGGAAACCGGTTTCCCACTCACCTGGTGCCGTTTCCCAGTTAAGTCCTTCAAATGCCAGAGGTTCGTCTGAGGTGACGAAGTCGAAAGGCCCGACGTGAGGTTTCGGGTAGGAGAAGTCGCCGAGGCGACCGT
>JBAUDS010000104.1:0-1638 GCA_049678185.1 Thermoanaerobaculia bacterium | reverse complement strand
CCGTCCGCGCCGAGGTCACCGACACCCGGTGCTCCACCGACCGACCCCCAAAAACCAGACCTACCTTTGCCATGTCGATTTTCCCCAATCCAGGCAAAACGCCTGTTCGCGCCACACTTATATCACGCTGCACAGTCCCCCTCTGACCTACCATGAGTCACCCGAAAGCGACTCCAGTCCCGGTTCAGGTCAGGCATGGACACCTTGATCGAAGACGACGAGTGGTGACCCCACCCTGGTCCCCTGAAAACTCCACTTGCACCCAAGTCTGGAATCTACCGAGATTCAGCGTGCACCCATCGCTGGCGGCGATGGGTGGGCAGGGGCTGCAGCCCAGGTATGATCCACCCGCGACATCCTTGCTCACGGCCTGCTTGCAGAGGACGAATAATGGCTATCGAGGTCCAGTTCTTCGTCGGACAGATCGTTCATCACAAAAAGTTCGACTACCGGGGTGTGATCTTCGACGTCGACGCTACTTTCCAGGGCACCGCGGAGTGGTACGACCAGGTGGCTCGTTCACGCCCACCCAAGGACCGACCCTGGTATCACGTGCTGGTTCATGGGGCCCGGCACACGACCTACGTGGCCGAGCGTCATCTGCAGGCCGATCCGAGCGGGGAACCCATCGAGCACTCCCTGGTCGACGAGCTCTTCAGCGGGATGGAGGACGGGCGCTATCTTCCACGACGAGGTGTGAATTGACAGCATCTTGTTCCGCCCACCTGCCGGGGTAGCCGGTCTCCCCATCCCCAGGGGTATTGGCTGCCTCAGGGGAAGCAAGAGACAATCGAGCCAGCCCGGTTCAGGGCGAATACCAAGGGACCCCTCTCGAGGGGAGGTCGTGTTGAGATTCGCGGTTCTGCTTCTCACCGTCTTTATGGTGCCTGTGGCCGTCGCCGGTCAGGCGGGCGTCGCCTTCGAGTTCAGCTTTTCGAATCCCGGCGCGCGCAGTATGGGGTTTGGCGGTGCATTCGTCGCCCTGGCCGACGATGCCACGGCGGCGTTTGCCAATCCGGCCGGGCTGGTGCAGCTCACCCGGCCCGAGGTCTCGATCGATGTACGCCGCTGGAGCTATTCGACTCCCTTCACCCACAGCGGTAGGTTCACCGGCGAACCTACCGGCATCGGCCTCGACACCGAGACCGGGATTCGTCAGAGCCGGTCTGAAAACGACCTCACCGGGCTGTCTTTCCTCTCCTTCGTCTACCCAAGAAAGAAATGGTCTGTCGCGGTCTATCGTCATATATTGGCCAACTTCGAGACCTCCTCCGAAAGTCAGGGCATCTTCCTCGAAGGACCGGGTCCGGCCGACACCTTCCGTCTGTTCGACCGACAAGACCAAACCGATCTGGAGATCGTCACCTACGGTCTGGCAGAAGCGTTCCAGGTGGCCGAGAGCTTTAGTCTCGGCTTTGGGCTCATCTACTTCGATGGTCTTATCCAAGGCAAACAGCGGCAGTACCGCTGGAACGACGAGTCCTTGGCAAGCTATTTCGGGATCAACTCGTTCCTGCCCGAGAGACTTGTCGGCGAAAATACGTTTGCCGCCGACGACTCGGACATCGGCTTTTCTGCCGGCTTTCTCTGGCACCTGGGCGCAAACTGGCATCTGGGCGGGTTCTTTCGCCAGGGAGC
>JBAUDS010000103.1:0-5500 GCA_049678185.1 Thermoanaerobaculia bacterium | reverse complement strand
GACATGGACCAGGCGTACGACCACTTCAACCGGGCGCTCGAACAGAACCCGGATTTGGCCGAGACCTACTACTACCGCGGCGTTGTCTACCTCGGCCGCGGTGAGAACGAGCAGGCGCGGGCCGACTTCCACAAGCTACTGGAGCTCGAGCCCGACACCCCGCGCGCCGAAGAGGTCAAGGAGTTCCTCAAGTACCTCGAGTAGGAGTAACCGGTTCGGGACCCCCTCAGGAACCGAGCTCGGCGAGAAGATCCCTTACCCGAGCGGCAGCCTCGGCCGGGGTGACGAGGTGCTTCTCCCGGTCCCGGCGGAGCGACAGCTCGACCTTGCCCTCGGCCAGGCTCTTGGCCCCCACCGCCACCCTGATGGGAATCCCGATGAGATCGGCGTCTTTGAACTTCACCCCGGGACGCTCGTCGCGGTCGTCGTAGAAGACATCGACTCCCTGCTCGACGAGCTGGTCGTAGATCTGGTCCGCGGTACGGCTGACTTCCGGGTCTTGTGGATTGAGCGACATCACCAGGACCTCGAAGGGGGCTAGCGGCAGGGGCCAGATGATCCCGTCCTTGTCGTGGTTCTGTTCGATGGCCGCCGCCACCGTCCGCCCGATGCCCAGGCCATAGCACCCCATCTCCATGGGATGCCCCTCGCCCTTCTCATCCGAGTAGAAGCACTCCATGGCCTTTGAGTATTTGGACCCGAGCATAAAGATGTGCCCCACCTCGATGCCGCGAGAGAGCTCGAGGGTGCCGTCGCACCGGGGACAGGGGTCGCCGGCCCCAACCAGCAGCAGATCGGCCCACTCGCCGATCTCCACGTCTCGACCAAAGTTGACCCCCACCAGGTGAGCATCGGCCTTGTTGGCGCCGCAAACGAAGTTGACCAGCGGCCGCGCCGACTCGTCACCGATCAGACGCACCGACTCGGAGAGGCCGACCGGGCCGGCAAAGCCCACCGGCGCACCGGTGAAGCGGCGCACCTTTTCTTCTCCGGCCAGCTGCAAATGATTGACACCAAGATAGCCCGCCAGCTTGACCTCGTTGACCTCCCGATCACCGCGGACGAGCACCGCCACCGGCTCGACGTCGGTGTCGTAGAGCATGGTCTTGACCAGCTTCTCGGCCCCCACACCCAGGAGCTTGGTCACCGCGGCCACCGTCGTCGCGCCCGGGGTCGACTCCTCACGCATCTCGATCGGCTCCTCGGCCGGCGGCGGCTCGAGACCACTGGTCTCGGCCTTCTCCGTGTTGGCGGCGTAATCGCCATTGCTACAGGCCACCACCGCGTCCTCGCCGGTCTCGGCCAGTACCATGAACTCGTGCGATCCCGACCCGCCGATGGTCCCGCTGGCGGCCTCCACCATCGAGTACTCAAGCCGGCAGTCCTCGAAGACCCGGCAGTAGGCCTGCCGCATGGCCTCGTAGGTTTCGGCCAGACTCTCCTCATTGGTGTGAAACGAGTAGGCGTCCTTCATCAAGAACTCGCGCGCCCGCATGAGACCGAAGCGGGGTCGGATCTCGTCCCGAAACTTGGTCTGGATCTGATAGAGGTTGAACGGCAACTGGCGATAACTGCGGACGTCGCGGCGCACGATGTCGGTGACCACCTCTTCGTGGGTGGGACCAAAGCAGAAATCGCGTTCGTTGCGGTCCTTGATGCGTAACAGAAGATCGCCGAATACCTCCCACCGCTCGGTCTCCTGCCACAGCTCCGCCGGCTGGACCGCCGGCATGACCAGCTCCACCGCTCCCGCGGCGTCCATCTCGCGACGGACGATCTCCATCATCTTGCTGATGCTTCGCCAGCCAAGCGGTAAATAGGAGTAGATCCCGGCGGCCACTTTGCGGATCATGCCGGCGCGGGCCATGAGCTGGTGGCTCACGACCTCGGCATCACCGGGCACCTCGCGGGTGGTGAACAGATAGAAACGGCTCCAGCGCATCGTCTATTTCTTGTTCTGCCGCTGCTGCACCCTCTCCAGCAGCCGGCTGCTGTCCTTGAGACATTCCATCATCTTCTGCTCGACCGAGATGCCCGGCCCACCCATCCGCCGGGCCTCCGCGAGCACCTTTCGTGCCCCCTTGTCGGCTCCCGAGGCCAGCAGAGCCATACCCAGATGTGTGAGCGTCGTGGCCGTGGGTTCCAACTCGGTCGATCGGGTCAGACAGTCGATCGCCTGATCGAACTCCTTGCGCTTGTAGTGAACCCACCCCAGGGCCGCCAGCGGAAACTGTCTCAGCTCATCGGGTGCAAGATCCAGCGAGAGACGAGCATAGTCGAGGGCGCGATCCAGATCCTCCTCGAGCTCCGCCATGTTGTAGGCCATCTCGTAGTACGCGATGGTGCGAGAAAAGTTCGAAGTGCCTTCGTCCAGAAGCTGCTGGCCGACTCGATTGCCCTCCCGGTAGCGACCTTCGCTGCGCAGGGCCTCGATCAGGGTGGCGCATGCGGTCGCCCTGAGCATCTCACTCGGCTCGAGGGCCAGCACCTGGCGGGCCAACTTCTTGGTCTCGTGCGACCGATTGAGCTGCAAACAGGCCACGGCGTAGGACATGAGGACGGTCGGATTGTCCGGATCGAGCTCGATGGCGCGCCGAAAACACTCGAGAGATCGCTCCGGCTGGTCTCGCATCAGCCGCTCTTCGGCCCGTCCCAGCCACTTTCTGGCCACCGTCTTGACACCGGGCAGCGGCGAGGAGTCCTGACCCGAGAGATACCGCACCAGATCCTGGTAGCGCATCCGGTTGGGGTTGAGCCTTTCGGCCTGTTTGAAGGCGTCGAGGGCCTTCCGGTTCCAACGCCGGTCCAGATAGGCCAGGCCGAGTAGATAGTGGGCCTCCTCGTAGGCGGGGTCCTGCCGCACGACCTGCTGGAGATGACGGATGGCCGGCGTCAGGCGACCCAACTCGTAGAGGCAGCTGCCCAAGAGGAAAAGGGCCTGGGGCACGGGATCGCTGTCGACGGCCCGCTCCAGCAACATTGCCGCCATGGTCAGGTCACCGTGGCTGGAACACACCGCACCGAGGCTGAACAGTGGGAGGAACGAATCGGGGTAGAGGGCGACGGCTTTTTCCAACAGCTGTTGGGCCTGGGCCGATTCGCCCGACTCGTGGTGGATGACGCCGCTGTAGACCAGTCCCTCGTAGTGCTCGGGCTCGACCTCCAGCACGCGCGAGAAGTGCTCGAGAGCTTGGTCCAGCTGACCCTCGTTGAAGTAGGTCTCGCCGATGAAATAGCAGAGCTCGTAATTGTCGCGGTCGATCTTGAGGGCCGCCTCCAGCGCCTTGAGTGCCCGCTCGATATCGAAAGCAAAGAGGGCATACTCGGCGTCGTCCAGCAGTCGGGAGAAAACCTCGCGCTTGTCCCCTTTGTAGAGGCCGGCAATCCGCTCCTTGAGCCCCACGAATCTCTCCCGCTTCTCCAACGCCAGCAGCTGATACTCCATCTTGGACTGCCACAGATCGCTCCACTCGTCCCGGCCCAGCAGACGCTTCTCCTCCATCAGCTCGCGCAGCGCCGCCAGACCCGTCTGGTTGATCAGGATGCTGCGCTCGAGCTTGTGCACCGCTCCCAGCAGCTGCCTGGTGGTGTCGGCGGTGTGTTTGACCGCTTCCTCGAGAATGGAGATGCGCTCTAGAAGATGCTCGTCGAGAGAGAAGCCTTCGTCTTCCGACTCCTCATCGAAGGTGCCTCCCTCCTCCACCACCGCTGTCGGACCGGACAGCACCAGAAGCTTCTGATGACAGTTGAAGCAGAAATCCTGTTCGTCAGGATTGTGGGACCCGCAGACTTGGCAGTACATGAAGGGCTCGGCCGCCGTCTATAGATAGCCCTTGGAGGGATGGAAGGCGAGTGACTCATCGTCACCATAGGTGTAGAACCCGCGTCCCGACTTGCGGCCCAGATAGCCCGCGTCCACCATCTTGATCAGCAGCGGACAGGGCCGGTACTTGGAGTCGGCGAACCCGTGGTGGAGAACGCGGAGAATGTCGAGACAGACGTCGAGACCGATGAGATCGGCCAGGGCCAACGGTCCCATGGGGTGGTTCATTCCCAACCGCATCACCTCGTCGATGGCACGGGTGTCTCCCACCCCTTCATGGAGACAGAAGATGGCCTCGTTGATCATCGGCATCAGCACCCGATTGGCGACGAAACCGGGGGCATCGTGAACCTCGACCGGGGTCTTGCCCATGGTCTTGGCCACCTGCTCGACTTTGTCATAGGTCCCCTGATCGGTGGCCAGCCCGCGGATGATCTCCACCAGTTTCATCACCGGTACGGGATTCATGAAATGCATGCCGATGACCCGGCCCGCACGACCGGTCATCGCCGCCAAGCGGGTGATGGAAATGGAGCTGGTATTGGAAGCCAGGATGGTGTCGGCCGCGCAGATGCGATCGAGCTCGGTAAACAGGGCGCTCTTGACATCGAGCTTTTCGACGATGGCTTCGACCACCAGGTCGACATCGGCGACCGCCGACATATCGGTCGACCCGAGGATCCGCGATCTGATCTTCTCTTTCTCGTCGGCAGAGATCTTCTCTTTCGATTCCAGCCGGGCCAGTCCCTTGTCGATACGCCCCAGACCCTGCTCCAGAGCCTGGGTCGAGGAGTCGACCAGCCGCACCTCGAAGCCGCTACCTGCCGCGACCTGGGCAATGCCATTCCCCATGGTGCCGGCACCGATCACTCCAATAGTCTGAATCGAATGCATCTTTGGCTCCCGGTAAAACCACAGAGAGCGTATGGGATCACTACAGAGGGGTCAAGGTAATGGCGGGGTTCCGCAAGGTATGGATCAGAAGTTGCCGGCGGCTCGGGAGGTGACGGCCTCGTCCAGGGCAAACCAGGGTTCCTGGCGACCGAATTTGGTCGTCAGACTGGCGCCGACGGCGATCAGGCTGGCCACCGTCCACACCCAGGTTCCTGCCCACGGGACGAGCTTGAGAGCTCCCAAGACGCCGAGACCGATGGTCGTACAGGTGGACGGCAGGAGCCGCCTTTTCAGGATGTGATCGGCGATCCAGCCACCGGTGGCGTGGAAGACCGCCACCATCCCCCAGAGCTTGAGCAGCAGGGCGAGCATCACCACCAGGGCCAGCAAGGGCAAACCGACGATGGCCGCCGCGAAGGCGGTGAAGAAAAGGGCCGTCATCGTCAGCGCCAGGACCCCGGTCAGTCCGACAAAGAAGTTGCGGAAGGGCTCCATGCGGACTCCCTCGGCGGTGTTCAGGACCCCGCGGCCACTGGTAGCAAGCAACAAAAGGGAGAGACCGAGCCAGGCGGCCAGCAGCGACAGTTTGGCGCCGATCACCACCGGCGACATCGCCGAGCGGCCCAGACTCGGGCCCTCGAGCAGCGTCAACCAGGCGGCACTGGCCGTCGGATAGGAGACCGATCGTCCCTCGACCTTGGCTCCCTGGTGGGCCTCTATCCCACCACCCAGAACAAAGACATCCCCGGCGACCCGGGCCCCGTCGCCGAGAATACAGTTGCC
>JBAUDS010000102.1:0-5002 GCA_049678185.1 Thermoanaerobaculia bacterium | reverse complement strand
CGGTGGTAGCCGGTGTTGATGATCAGAATGTCGCCCTTCTTGACTGCGACCCGTTCGGTGATCATCTCCGGGGTGTAGAGGTCGTAATCGGAGACCGCCTCCGAGAGATCCACCACAACCCCTTCACCACAGAGATCGGTCAACGGGATGTCGGCAATGGAACGCGATCCCGAATGAAAGGCGCGCGGACCCACCAGGTGACAGCCGGTGTTGTTGCTCCACTCGATCAGCTGCCCGTTGGCCCCCTGGCCGCCGCCATAGGAGCCAGTAAGACGTTTGAAGAAGTGCACCTGCAACGGCATCTCGCCCGGCCAGGGCGGAGTAAAAATACTCAGCGCCTGCGTCAAGTCGTACCAGCGGGCACTTTCCAGCAGCGAGATCAGCTCTTGGCGGTCCATGACACTCCTCCAGTCAGGATGTCGGTCTGCAGTCGCGGCACCGTTCGCGGGTCGTGCCCAGACTGGACCTCTCGAGGAATTGTAGCTGCAGGAGGTCTAGCCAGGCTCAGCGCCACCGGCCGCAACTGCTGGGAACCTTTGGCACGATATCGAATCCCATCGAGTCTGCGTACCGCTGCAGGGCCGAGCTTGTGGCTTCGCGCTGCGCCGCGTTCCCTCTCTTATCGTCTCCCTCGAAGTGGAGCGACAAAACGCTCAATACCCCCGCCTTGCGGTCGGCCTTCAGGTCGCAGCGGGCCACAAGGCGGTCACCGGCCAGCACCGGCAGGCAGTAGTAGCCATAGCGGCGCTCGGGCGCCGGTTTGAAGATCTCGAGGACCTGGTCGAAGTCGAACAGCCGTTGCACCCGGGTCCGGTCCCAGAGGACGGGGTCGAACGGCGAGAGCAGCACCCCGCGGTCTCGGCGCGGACGAATGCGACGTAGACGGCCTGCGAGTTCGAGATCCTCGGGTCGCATCCAGCCCGGCATGTTCCGGCCGCCGCCGCTCTCCCTGAGATCGAGGTCGCATCTTATGATCCGACCCTCTTCTTCGAGCTCACGGAGAGCGGTGTCGACCTCGGTCTTCAGGTTGCGCAGCCGCCAGGTGGCCGTTAGCGTCCCGGTCGGTGCCCAGCCGTGGCCTTCCAAAGCCAGGAGCAGCAGGATCTTCAGGGCTTCCTCCAGTGGAACCTCTCTTGCCCTCAGCTCGGCGGGGATGACCCGTTCGGCGAGATCGAAGCTGCGCTGGAAATTGCGCCGCTCGCGGATGGCCAGCCGCCCGGAGGACCAAAGAGCGGTAGCGACCAGTTTGGCGGTCTTGAGATCCCACATTTGCGAGCTGCTCTCCCCTTCGAGATCGACCGAGCGCAGAGGGCCCTCCCTTTCGATCCGATCGAGAATCTCGTCCGCGGTCTCGGGATGCTCCCCCAGCACATCGCCCCACCAGGGATGGATCCGAAACTGCCGCCGTCGAAAAGAAAACACCGGATAGAGATCGAGAGGAAGCCAACTGACCTCGTGGCCCCAGTACTCGAACAGCGGCTCGCCGGGTCTCAGCAACTCCTCCGGCAATCGCGGATCTAGCCCGCCCAGGCGCGACAGGAGGACAAGGGTGTGGCTGCGGGCGCCCGCCACCGCAACGGTGTCAAGCTGCAGATAACCGAATCTTTGAATGATGGCGTGGCTGGCCGATCGGGCTCTTTGGCCCCTGCCGCTGGCCCGCCGCGGCATTCCAGTCCACTCGGGTTTGAGAAGCCCAGCCCGAGCAAGCGCCAGCCGCCGAGCCTCGACAACCGTGAGGGTCAGTCTCGCGGTCAACGGCGACATAGGCGGAGGCTCTGGATCAGACCGTGATCCCCGCGCGCGCGTCGGAGTCCGTCACGATGGTGTGGAGGGCGTCGAGGGTGCCGGTGGCTAGCGGCTCGCAGCGGTGGTTGCGGACGGCTTCGAGAGCGATATCGCGGGCGGTGCCGATGTAGTCGGGCCGGCCCGCTTCGATCCAGGCCGGGTGGGTGCGGCGGTCAGTAAGCCGCGGTGACCAGATATTTCTGAAGTGACGCAAGGTATGGTCGGTGCCGAGAAAATCGCCTCCCGGGCCGACCTTGTCGATGACCTCCAGCGCCAGGGTGTCGGGTGTGATCTCGATTCCCGCCATCAGGCGGCGCACAAAACTGACGATCTCGTCGCAGGCGACGATCATCTCCAGCGAGCAGGTCAGGCCCGATTCGATGTAGCCGAGATCGTGGACCAGATTGGCACCGCTCATCGCGGTCCAAAGAATCCACAGGGCGGACTCGATCCCGGCCTGGATGTCGGGCAGCTTGGAATCGGAGCAACCGGAGAATCCCCAAACCGGTAGCTCGTACCGGCGATGGGCCAGCTCGGCCATCGCCTTGCAGTGCAGCAGAAACTCCGGGCTGGAGTAGGTGCCGACAGCGGTAAGCATGTCCAGCGGGCCGGAGCCGGAACCAAAGAGGAATGGTGTGCCAGGCCGCCGCAGCTGGGCGATGACCAGACCGCTCAACACCTCGGCGTTGGCCATCGCCAGGCTGCCCGCCGAGGTCACCGGTGCCGAAGCCCCCTCGATCGGCCCCGGGGCGTAGACGAACGGCAGCCCCCGGTCGGCCAGCAGCAGCATCTTGCGCAGCACCACATCCGAGTGCTGGAGCGGGGAGGTGGGCTCGAGATAGGCCAGCAGGAATGGGTTCTCGGCCAGCCTGTCGGCGCCACCGGCAATGGTCTCGGCCATCGCCAGAATATCGGCCAGACCAACCTCGTCCCAGGCGGTGTAGACAATCGGCTTGGTGGTGTTCTCGACCATGGCGAGAAACGACCTCCGGTCCGAGGTCGCGGCCGGTACATCCGAGGCCTGCGCCATGGACATGACAAAGTCGACATTGGGCAGAGCATCGACCAGCCGCGCCGCCCGCGCCACATCCGCCAACACCGACGGTCGACGCTCGCCGGTCTCGAGATCCCGCGTGAAGGGCAGATCGGAGCCGGTGCCAAAGTAGCTGTTGTCACCCTCGAGCCACAGCCGCTCTTCCCCCAGCCGGTCACTGAGGACGATCCTCGAAGGAGCGTGGCCTAGCGCTTCCTCCACCGCGGCAGCCGAGACCTTGACCAGGTCGGTGTCGCTTACATCGCACCCGGCACCATGGAGCATCTCCACTACTTCGGCGTCATGGACTCGGACACCGGTGCGGCGGAGAATCTCCAGCGAGGCCTCGTGGATCTCGTCCAGCTGGTTGTCGGTCAGGATCTGGTGTCTGGTCATCCCTCGATCGCCTCTCTAATTCTCTGCTCCAATCCATCCATCCCGGTCTCCTCGATCACCAGCGGCACCCCCAGATAGGCGGCAATCTCACCCGCCTTCTCCTCCAGCGCGGCCTCGTGCGACTGGCGCAGGTAGACCAGTCGCTCACAGCCGTCGAAGCAGATCGCCTTGAGCTCTGGCCGCTGATCCAGACCGAGCCCCGGCAGGACTGTTCGCTCCCAGTTGCGGACCAGGTAGTCGGTGACGAAATAGGTGCCCGCTTCCCGCGTCAGCTTTTGAAAACCACAACCCTCGTACATCTCGTAGCAGTGGGGCCCTGCCGTGCGCACCGCTCCGTGCTCGGCCAGCACCCGGTCGAGGGCCCCACCGGTGCCGCAATCACCATAGACCACCACGATCTTGGCGTAGCCGTCCCCGAGCTCGGACAGCTTCTCTTCAACCGCCTCGACGATCCGCTCGGGATAGAGATGGTGCTCGGACGGGATGCCGAAGAGATCGAGCTTCCAGTCGTGGTTGCGGGCGATGGCGACGACCTCGCGCATCAGGGCACCACAGACCACCACCGCGATCTTGCCGCCGGGTTCCAGCCGCTGCTCGCTTGTCGTCATGACAGCGCCGCCAGATCCGGGAATCGCACACCGGCGACAAAGAGCTCGTTGAAGTCGGGGCGTTCCGAGAGCTCGACGTACTCCACCCGCGACTTCAGATCACACGCCACCCGTCGCTCGCGGAAGGAGAGCAGCGACATCTTTGCTCCTTCTGCGGCGACGTTGCCGACAAAGCGGATCTTCTCCACCGGTACCGGTGGCACCAGCCCGATCACCCGGGCACTCTCGGGGTCGATCGCGGAGCCGAACGAGCCGGCCAGCATTACCTCTTCCACATCTCCGGCCTCGAGACCGACCCTCTCGAGCAGCACCCGTACCCCGGTAGCCACCGAGCTCATCGCCGCCTGGAGCTCCCGGATGTCCCGCTGGGTCAACACGATATTGCCAGCCAGGACAAAAGCTCGAACACCCTCCACTTCGCCCAACCGGTCGTGCAGAGGGTGATCCGGTGCTCCGTCGCCACCGGCCATCCGCCCCGAGGCATCGACAAGACCGCTGCGCCGGAGACCGGCCACCACATCGATCAGACCGGAGCCACAGATCCCACGCGGCTCGCCGCCACCGATGACCTCGATCTCGAGGCTGTCACCCATGACAACACGCTCGATGGCGCCGGCCGTCGCCGTCATGCCATGGCGGATCTGGGCACCTTCAAAGGCCGGCCCGGCCGGTGCCGAAGTGGCAACCACCCCGGCGCTCGAGCCCAGCGCGATCTCGCTGTTGGTGCCGACATCGATAAACAACCGTACGCGGTCGTCCCGAGCGAGGTCGGTAGCGTGGATCCCGGCCACGGTGTCGGCCCCGACATAGGCCCCGATCAGGGGCAGGGTGCCGACCCGCCCCTCGGGATGGATGCTCAGACCCACCTCGGTGGCCGCCAGCTCGACCGCCTCGTCGAACACCGGCACGAAGGGCGCCACCGAGATCGAGCGGGCGTCGACGCCCAAAAACAGATGCAGCATGGTGGAGTTGCCCACCAGCAGGGCCTCGTAGACGTTCTCCCGGGAGACTCCCGACTGCCGGTAGAGATCGCTCAGGATGTCGTTGAGCGTTTCCAGGGCAAGTCGCTGCAGCGTGGCCAGCCCGTCTGCGTCCGCCATGGTGTGGGCGATGCGCGAGATGACGTCGCCGCCAAAGGTGGCCTGCCGATTGAGCGTGGCGCTCACAGCCTCGACTTCGC
>JBAUDS010000101.1:0-11717 GCA_049678185.1 Thermoanaerobaculia bacterium | reverse complement strand
GCCTTGCACCCGGCGGTGGTGGATCTGCTGCTCGATGCTGCCAGGAGCATTCACCGTGAGCCCACCCTCTTCGCCTCCCGCGGTACCTTTCCCAACATGGACCACACTTCGCTTCCTCTGAGCCCGGCGGCGACCCATTTCTACGAGGAGGGCCCATCACCGCTGCGCAAATATCTGCCCTATTGGCTCGCCTCGCTCATCAGTCGTTTCGCCCTGATCGTCGCCCAGGTGGGTGCGGTGGTCTGGATTCTGCTAAAGACGCCACCGGCCCTCCTCCGTCTCCGATATGCGCTCAAACAGATAGGGCTCTACCGGCAGATGGAGAAACTGGAGGAGCGGATGGTGGAGGACGCGGACTCAGAACAGCTGCTGGCCGACTTGAAGGAGATCGAGCAGCAGAGCGCCGCAATCCACCCACCAATCGCAGTGCTCCCGCAATACTTGGAGCTCCGGCAAAACATTCATGATCAGCGGGAGCGCATCGAAAGCCGGCGCGAGTGGCAGACCGAGGAACCGACCGATACAAGTCGAGACGAGCGCTAGAAGGGAGCGAGGAGCGGGGCCAGATAGCGCAGCATCGCACGCACGATATAGAAGAGCAGCACCGACAGGGCGATCACGGAGAAGAATAGAGTCACAGTGAGCACTTTGAGCTTCCAGCCCGCCTCCTGGAGGATGGCGGCCAGAGCCTTTGGATCCCTCAGCAGCCGCAGATTCTTGTTGTGGGCCTTCCAGAAGAAGTCGAAGATGTTGCCCGCGATCGGCACCGTCCCCAGCACGGCATCGAGTAGCACATTGACCGACATGGCCAGCACCACCATCTTGGGGAACCGATAGCGGACGGCGGCGGCGATGATCGGCAGACCCAACACCAGACCGACGACGTCACCAATACCGGGAACCAGGCCCAGAACAAAGTCCCACCCGAACCGGTATTTGGTCCCCGGCACACGAAAGCGGTCATCCAGGTGGTAGGCGAGGCGCTCGACCGCGGCCGGTGGCCGAGCCGGTGCTAGACTCTCGCCTTCCAACTGATCGGAGCTTTCCACCATGGCAAAAGTGACTTTCTGTGGCGCCTGCGGGTCGGTCACCGGCAGCAGCACCCATCTGAGCTGGGGCGAAACCGATCTGCTCGTGGACTGCGGACTCTATCAGGGTCCCGAGGAGCTCGAACAGCGAAACTGGAGAGAGCTGCTCTATCGTCCTGCCGACCTCAACGCGGTCATCCTGACCCACGCCCACCTCGACCACACCGGTCTGTTGCCGAGGCTGGTGGGCGAAGGTTTTGACGGCCCCGTCTACTGCTCGAAGCCAAGTCGAGGGCTGATCTCGTTGATCCTCCAGGATGCCGGGCATCTGCAGGAGGAGCAGGCGCGGTATGCACAGAAGAAAGGTTACTCACGCCATCCAAAGCCCAAACCCCTCTACACCGCCAAGGAGGCTCGGAAGGCGCTGAAACTGCTGCGACCCCTGCCCTTCGAGGTGTCCCACGACATCCTGCCGGGTATCCAGATCCGCTTCCGGCGGGCCGGCCATCTGCTAGGGGCGGCCACGATCGAGATCCGGGCCAAGGGCGCGGATGGCAATCGTCGCACATGGTGCTTTTCGGGAGACGTGGGTCGCTACGATGTGCCGATCATCAAGGATCCCGAGCCGCCGGTCGAGATGCCAGCGGCGCTGGTGCTGGAATCGACCTACGGCGACCGCAACCACCGGCCCACCAACCCGGAGAAGGCGTTTCACCAGGTCATTCACCGGGTCTTTGCCCGCGGCGGTACGGTCATCATCCCCGCCTTTGCCCTCGGCCGCACCCAGGAGGTGCTCTACCACCTCTCACAGCTGGTTGACGACGGCGATCTCGACCCCGACGCGGTCTTTCTCGACAGCCCGATGGCCATCAAGGCGACCGAGATCTACGATCAGGCGACAGCCGAGCACGACGAGGACTTGATCGAGCTGGCTGAACAGCACCTCGATCCGCTCGACGCCGATCGCTTTCAGCGCTGCCGCAGCGTCGAGCAGTCGAAGGCGCTCAACCGGCGCCAGGAACCGGCGGTCATCGTCGCCGCCAGCGGTATGGCCACCGGCGGCCGGGTCGTGCACCACCTCAAACAACGCCTCAGCGACCCCAAGAACGCCGTGGTCTTTGTCGGCTACCAGGCGTCGGGTACCCGCGGGCGGGCACTGGTCAACGGCGCCGAGCACGTCGCCATCCACGGACAACGGATTCCGGTGCGGGCCGAGATTCTGGAGCTTCACGGTCTCTCGGCACACGCCGACCAGGATGAGCTCCTGAAATGGTGCGAGGCGTTGCCGGGACCTCCCGAGCGGGTCTTTCTCAACCACGGGGAAGACCCACCACGCAAGACTTTGGCCGCCGCCCTCACCGAGTCTGGCTGGCAGCAACCCGCGCTGCCCGAGACGGGTGAGTCGGTCGACTGGTAGGGTGGCTAGAGGTAGAATGCTCCTCCGCTGTTTTGTGGGGCAGTAGCTCAGCGGGAGAGCACCACGTTCGCAACGTGGGGGTCGTGGGTTCAAATCCCATCTGCTCCACCATCCATCGTCCGTTCCGGCACTTCGCCGTTTACAAAGACCGCTGCCGCGGAGAGGGATCATGGAAATCCGCAAGGCTCTGAAGACCGTCCTGACCGCCCCGGAGGCCAACGTTCTGTGGACTCTTCGCGCCGAGCTTCTGGAAGCCGGTCTGCCCGAGGACTCGAGAGTCTGGTCGGTGGTGGACGAGTTCCAGACATTTCTGGACGATCTGGCCACGGGCAGCACTGCTCGGGAGTACAGCGAGCTGGCCTCGATGCTCGACGTCAGTGCCGTCGGCGGTGTGGTGCTGGAGAATGTGATCGAAAAGGAGGGAGCGGAGGAGTTGGGACTTCGCCTGCTGGCCGGGCTTCTGAGCGAGGGCCTGATGATCGCGGCCACCCGCCAGCACGTCAAGGCCTGGGGGGCCGAGCTCGACGCCGTCTATCGTCGGTCGGCCTGGTTTCTATACGGGGAGCTGTGGCGCTGGGCCCGGGAGCTCAAACCGGACCTGCCGGCCGGTGAGCGGCGGCGCCTCCTGGATCGCCTCCTCGCCCCAGTCCACACGGAGGAGACGTCCGGCCTGTCGAAGGCCACCCTGATCGGGCTGCTGTTTCAAGTCCTACTGCTGAGCTACCTGTCGGCAGAGGCGACACATCTCCCCACTTGAAGCGCAACATCGTTAGCTCATCACTGTGCCAGCCAGCCGCAGCTACCGCTGTGACGGACTTCGCTGACGAACTCCCGGCCGATTAATGGATCGACATCTACCGCCGTTGCCCTATACTGGAGAGTCGAGGGATCGAGGAGCTGAGGCTAGGCGTGGCCGGCCTGGCCACGACGGAGAGTTGTGACCGCCGTAATGAAGCCGGAAGATCCGCCAGAAGAGTCGACAATTCGCCGCGACACGCGTGTGCCACTCGTGGCGCCGGTGAAGATCGAGTACACCGTCGACAAAACCACCAGGTCGACCTACACGACAAACGTTTCCCTGGATGGCCTCTTCATCCTGGTCTCGAACCCAAAGCCAGTCGGCACCAAGCTTGGATTCGAGCTCCAGATCCAGAGAGAACGTCAGCCGATAAAAGGGTTCGGGGAAGTCCGCTGGATTCGGGTGCGGGGCGAGGGTCCCGGCCGCCCAGCCGGAATGGGGGTTCTGATCCAGATGATGATCGGCGAAGAGGGCGAGGCAGTTCTTCGTGAGGCCATCGCCGGAGCCCTCAAGGCCGGTGCCGTAACGGGCGCACCGGTCCCGGCGCCGGCACTGGACGTGGACTCAGCCGAGGCCAAAGAGGCCCTGGCCAAAGCTCGCAGGCCGGCGCCCCCCCCCGAAGGGGCGCCCGCCGGACCGGCCGCGGGCAGAGTTGGTCGCCCGCCAGTCAGGAAGTTCGAGTACGGGATGCATGCCCAGCGGTCTGCCGAGCTCCGTTCGCAACGCCTGGGCAAGAAGAAGGGGTCCGGATTGGACGAGTTCATGAGCAAAATGGGATTCTCGAGCAGGATTTACCTTCTCGTCCTCCCCATCCTGCTGCTCCTCCTCATCCTTGTCGTCTTCATGATCTTCTAGCTCGTACATCGAAGCTCTAACGCCCCTCGAGCTCGGCTGTCCAGTTGACGAACAGAGTGATGGGCTCGAAGGCGCTGTCACCAACGGTGTCTATCAGGAAACGCTCGCCGTCGGAGGTGACGTCATAGTTGAAGCTCCCGACCGGCATCCGGGGTGCAACGAAGAGCTCCTCCAGCTCTCCGATCTTGAACCCCGAGTCACTGGGATCGACAGCGGCCACCATCAGGCTGGCCGTGGGAGTCAGGTAGTAGAGCTCCCGCCCGTCGCCTCTCCATCTGGGTTGCGTGCCACCTTCAGTCGAAACCTGCCACTTCCGGCCCGGCTCCGGGAACGAGGTCACATAGATCTCGGGCCGACCCGACTCATCCGACTGGAAAGCGATCCACCGCCCACCGGGTGAGAACTGCGCTCCCCACTCGTTGAATTCAGTAGTGGATAGCTCAATGGGACCCTCGTCACCCTGGAGAGGCAGAACCCTGAGGTCGGAGTTGCTCACGCCGCCGCCCGTGCCCTCGGCGTAGGCCAGGTAACGCCCGTCCGGCGACACGCTCATGGGAATCTTGACGTCGTCACTCCCAAGCAGGTCCGTGGCCGCTCCGGTCCCCTCCACGTCCTTGACATAGAGATCGAAGGCAGCCACACGAGAGGATGCCCAGAAGAGACGTTTGCCATCCGGTGACCAGATGGGAGTCACATCCTCCGAGGGATCGAAGGTAAAGCGGCTTCTCACGTTACGCTCGAAATCGTAGATCCAGATATCGCCCGCCCCGGTCTCGGTGTCGCCAATGGTGATCGCAACCAGGGACTGATCGGGTGAAAGCGTCGGATCGCCTATGAAAGCCGGCTCGCCCACGGTCTTGAGTCGCGCTCCATCGCGGTTGTACCACGCGAGCTCGGTCGTCAAATCTCCGCCACCGATCTGGTAGGCGAGCAGCCCCTGCTGCGAAACTGAGAACGCCGCGATAGCAGCACCCGACATGGCGACCACTCCTTCGACCAGCGGTACCGGGTCGCCACTGAGCTCCAGCCGATCGGGATCGAACCGCTGCGCTAGCAGAGCATCGCCACGGGCGAACAACAAATGCCCGGAGGCGTACTCGGCCTGCGAAGACGCATGAGTCAAACGACGCGGCTCGTCGCCGTCGAGCGAGCCGATCCAGACGCCGCTACCCTCGACCGCTGTACCCATGGCTCCAACCCGTGTGAAGTACATGAAGTGTCGCCCATCGGGCAGGAATCGGGGATGACGGTGGCTATTCTCCTGTCGTTCGGAACTGAGTTGGGTAACAGGCTCCACGGGGCCGCCATCGGCTGAGACCTTGTGGATGGGAGTGTTGTGAGCTGGGGCGAACAGGATGACACCCTCCTCGCTCCAGGTGCCCCCTTTGGGATTCGTGGCATCGGCAATGGTGATGGATGGACCGCCGGAGGCATCGACCTTCTTGAGCTTGGCCTCGGCGAAGTAGGCGACCGAACGGCTGTCCGCCGACCAAAACGGATAGTGAGCACCCTCGCTTCCCTCGATGTCCCTCGATGTAGTCTCGTCGAGCGATCGGACCCAGAGCTTCGTGTTGCCGTCCCGGCCCACCGCGGCCCAGGCGATCTGTCGCCCGTCTGGCGATACGGTCACCGGACCGGGTGATGAGGGGCTGAGGCTGAAAACCGTATCCGCTGCGGGTGCGATTTCGGCCCGCAGGACGCGCTGTTCAGGTGCCGTGTGGCGCATGAGCAAGGCAGCCGCGACCAACGCGGCTACGGCGAAGGCTGCGGCCACACCCCAGGCCAACCGCTCGCGTGTCTTGCGCCGGGTGGCGACCGGCATCGGCACCCCCGCCTGGGAGCCGGCGTCGCGGATCCACTCGAGCTGCAACTTCAGGTCGTGGGCGCTCTGGAAGCGCTCGTCGGGGTCCTTGGAAAGGCAGACACGGATGACCCGGTCGAGAGCCGGTGGAGCCATGGGTTGGAGCTCCCCGAGGGGCACCGGCTCCCGATCCAAAACCGCCGCGATCAAACTGGCCTGGGTCTTGCCTTCGAAGGCCCGCTTGCCGGTAGCCATCTCGTACAGCACCGATCCGAAGGCGAACAGATCGCTCCTGGCGTCGGCCTCCTCTCCCTCGAGCTGTTCGGGAGACATGTACTGGAACGTGCCGACCAACGTGCCTTCCGTAGTCAGGGGGCTCATGGTCGGCGACTGGGTAGGAGCAGACGGATCAGACAGCGCTGCCGAGCCTTTGGCCAGCCCGAAATCGAGGAGTTTGGCTCCCGTCCGGGTGAGCATGATGTTGCCCGGCTTCAGATCCCGGTGCACCAGCCCCTGGCGGTGCGCTTTGTCGAGCGCATCGGCGATCGAGCTGGCGATGGGAAAGAGCTCGTGGATCGGAAGAGGCCCTTTCTCGAGCCTTGCCGCCAGGGTTTCGCCGTCGAGGAACTCCATGACCAGGAAGTCGATCCCGTTCTCGGAGCCGATGTCATGCAGGGTACAGATGTTCGGGTGTTGCAGGCTCGAGACCACCCGGGCTTCGCGCTCCAACCTCTGGCGCAGCTCGGGGTTCTCGGCAAGGTGCTCGGGAATTACCTTGATCGCCACTTCGCGCTCGAGGCGGGTGTCACGGGCCCTATAGACCTCCCCCATGCCGCCGGCACCCAGAGGCTCGATGATCTCGTACGGGCCGAGTTTGCTTCCAGCTTCAAGCGTCATAAAAGCTGGGCGCATTGTAGCGCATCGGCTTCGAGGTATGATGTAGGAAAGCCATGGAGAACTTCGACAACTGGGCCTGGATCATCGTTGCAGTCTTTGTATTTGCGACCAGGTTTCTCCCTCGCCTCTTTGGCAGGAAAAAGAGCGAGGCCGAATCGCCAGAACCCCGGCAACCGTCCACACCCAAGCCCGTTCAAGAAGGCGCCGACCCTGGGCTGGACTTCGAAACGCTGGTGAAATCTCTTCCCCGGCCACGACCCAGCACCGATCGTGGCACCACGTCGCCACCCCCAATCGAGCCCAAGTAGGCTCCCGGCTGACCGCAAGCTCACTACTGCGGCGGTGGGATGGGCTTGATCTTCTTTACCTTGCTGTTGTCGCTCATACCTGGCCGGTTCCTGGTGGCTGTCTCCAGGCTGACCGTGCCGATCGCGAAACGGTGCCAGGCAGTCCAATCGTCCTCCTCATCTCCGGCCACCTGAGCACGAACTGCATAGAGCCCCGGAGAGAACAGGTTGGCCACCTGAATCTTGCTCGGGTTCTGAGACCAGGCAAGACCCTTGAGCGAATGTGAGGGCACAAAGGGGACAAAGCTCTCGGTAGACAGACTCGCATCTTTCGGCGGTTCGATCCGAGCCCACTCCAACTGAATGACCCAGTCGGGCTGGGCCGACGCCACCGGCGCCAGTATGAGATCCATCGTTCCGCCGGCCGGGATCGCGCCGCTGGGGCTGACGATCTCGACCTTCGGTTTTACTCGACCAGCATAGGGATCCCAGTCGCTGAGATCTTCGGGAACCCTCTCTACCAGCCTCTCCCTGCTTTTTCCCAGACCTCCGTTTGCCGCCATCTCGATGGCTAGCGGCAGCCTCGTGGACAGTATGCCGACACCGGTCGAGTTTGAATGCTGTCCAGTACACGACACCTGGTCCAGGTGATTGGTGAAGGGGTTCCCAGTGCAAGTCAATGAGTTGTTTATGTCGCCAAGAAGGTCATACGGCGGCGTTCTGCTGCTACCCCAGACTCTTGCCGTCTCGGTGACCTCATGCTTCTTGTAAATCGGATCATAGGAGTACTTTGCATCCGACAAGAAGTAGTAGACCTCTTCGAAAAAGCCCGAGTCTCCGCCAAAGGAATCCACTATCTTGCGCAGATAGGTGCACTCCCCGTTGATGGCGTACTCCGCTGTATTCACCCCGGACTTCCAGCTTCCGGAGCGCAGACTACAGAAAAAGTCCAGGTTTCCCGAGGAGTCGAGCTGACTCCAGGCTGGACCACCCAGCAGGCCCAGAGCTACACACAACGTGGTGACCACAAGTGATCGAGTTCGCGGCTGGACCATGACACCTCCCTGCCTGCCTTGGCTAACGCAACTTCTGGCGAAGAAGTTTCCAGTACTCTAAGGGAAGTGGCCCGTGCCTCGCAAGACCCCGCCTGGTGCCAAGAGTCAGCCGACATAGCCTTGCCCTACCGGGAGGCCGGCGAGGGCGTCGATCACCCGACGCACGGTGGCAGATGGGTTGTTGCTGATCTTTAGCTTGTCGATCTGCCCCGTTTGATCGCCTGCAGTACCTTCTCGGGCGTGATGGGCAGGTCGAAGATTCTGACCCCGATGGCGTCGGCCACGGCGTTGGCAATGGCTCCCAGCACCGGCAGCGTCGCCCCCTCCCCCACCTCTTTCGCCCCAAACGGACCGGCAGGCTCGAAGCTTTCGACGATCGAGGAGTCGATGATCGGGACGTCCATCGAGGTCGCCAGCAGGTAGTTGTGCAGGTCGGGGTTGCGCATCCTTCCCCGCTCGTCGAACTCCTCCTGCTCCAGCAACGTCTCACTCAGACCCATGACGACGGCGCCTTCGACCTGACCCTCGACGGCCATCGGGTTGATGGCGGTGCCGCAATCATGGGCGTCCCAGAAATTGAGGACTCTGATCTTTCCGGTCTCCATGTCCACCTCGACCTCGCACACCGCGGCCGAGAAGCTGAAGGCGGGCGAGGTGCCCACCGCCGCGCCCTTGTACTTGCCACCCAGACCCTTGGGCGGCGAGTAGTGGCCCTTTCCCAACAGGGGACCAGCTTCGGAGAAATGCGCTGCGGCCGCCTCCCGCCAGCCAATCGACTTGTCGGGCTGTCCCCGGGCCAAGATCCTGTTGTCCTTGGCCTCGAGCTCAGAGGCCGGCATATCGAGCATCTTGGCCGCCGCCGAGACGACCTGTAATTTGACCTCTTCACCCGCCATCCGGGCGGCGTTGCCTCCCATCAGCGTCACCCGGCTGGAGTAGGCCCCCAGCCCCAGGGGCGTGATGTCGCTGTCGGCCGAGACTACCTCCACCCGGTCGAATGAGATGCCCATGGCTTCGGCGGCGATCTGACCCAGCACCGTGTCGGAGCCCTGTCCGATGTCGGCTTCCCCGGTGAAGAGAACTGCTTTGGAGCCGTCATCTTCCACTTTGATGATGGCGTTGGAGTGGGGGAACTCGGAGCGGTAGATGGGATACCCGGCACCGCTGACGAAGCCGCCGCAGCCCACACCGATCCCCCGCCCGGGTGGCAGCTTCCCTCTCTTCTCCTCCCACCCCGATCTCTCTCGCACCACGCGAAGACAGGCCTTCAGCTCGCAGGAGTGAATGTCCAGGTCGTTGCAGGTGCGGGTCTCGGGCTCCATGGCGTTCTTCACCCGGATGTCGATGGGGTCGAGTCCCAGGTCGTCGGCGATCATCGTCAGCAGGGATTCGAAGGCGAACCGGGGATGAGGACAGCCATGGCCCCGCATGGCCCCACACGGGGGGAGATTGGTGTTCACCCGGTAGCCGTCGTACTTGTAGTTGGGGATCTTGTAGAGGGTCGGGAGCATGGAGCCGGCGTAATAGGTGGTCACCACGCCGAAGCTCGAGTAGGCCCCACCCTCCAGCACCGCCTTCTGCTTCACCGCCGTGATGGTGCCGTCCTTCTTGACCCCGATCTCGAGATCGATGGTCTGTTCGTGGCGCCCCCGGCCGTAGAGGTACATCTCCTCCCGGTTGAACCGCATCTTGACCGGACAGCCCGCCTCTCGGGCCAGCAGAATAGAGACGATTTCCAGCGGATTGGTCGCCGCCTTGGCGCCGAAGCCGCCGCCGCAGTTGTGCATGACGACCCGGATGGCACCCAGCGGCACCCCGAGGATCCTGGCCAGTTGATAGTGCACGTAGTGCACAACCTGGGTCGAGGTATAGAGCGTCACCTTGTCCGGACGGTTCCACTCGGCGATGGCACAGTGGGGTTCCAGCGGATTCTGGTAGGTGCGGTTGCCAACAAAGTGGGCCTTCCTCACGTGGTCGGCTTCCGCGAACCCCTTCTCCACGTCGCCGAAATGGTGGTCGACCCGGGTGTTTATGTTGCGCTCGAACCGGTCGTCGAAGAGTCGTGGCGCACCCTCTTCCATGGCCTCGAACGGATCGGAGACCGCCGGCAGCTCCTCGTACTCGACCTGAATCAGCTCCAGGGCGCGGTAGCAGGTCTCCTCATCCATCGCCGCCACCGCCGCCACCGGGTCGCCCACATACCGGACCTTGTCCTTGGCCAGCACAGTCTCGTCATACCGCGCAGGTGACGTGCCGTAGTTGATATCGGGCACGTCTCGTCCAGTCAGAACGACTTTGACGCCAGCAAGGGCCTCCGCTTCCGCCGTCCCGATGGACTTGATGATGGCGTGCGGCAGCGGGCTGAGGAGCAGCTTGCCGTGGATCATATTGGGCACAACGAGATCGTCGGTGTAGAGGGCGCGACCGGTCGCCTTGTCGGGAGCGTCGAGCTTGGGGAGCCGTTTACCGACGACGGAAAGGTCGATGCTCGACCGTTGTGGTGCCAATTCGAGCCGCTTCGGTTTCTCGCCCTGAAGGTAGAGGGAAGCCGTCTCCACCGCTTCGATGATCTTGGTGTATCCGGTGCACCGGCACAGGTTGCCCGACAGAGCCGCCTTTGCTTCTTCATACGTGGGTCTGGGGTTGGCGTCGAGGTGAGCCTTGGTCTTCAGAATCATGCCTGGAGTACAGAAGCCACACTGGATGGCGCCACACTCGACAAAGGCTCGCTGGATGGGATGCAGCTCCCCACCAGCCGCCAGGCCTTCTATCGTAGTGACCTCGCGGCCTTCCACCTCCAGCGCGAGTGTCAGGCAGGAATTCACCGGCTTACCGTCGACCAGGACCGTGCACGCGCCGCAGTCACCCAGCTCACAGCCTCTCTTGGCGCCGGTCAGCCCAAGCTCGTTGCGGAGCAGATCCAGGAGGGTGTCCGCTGGTCTGACCGCCGCCTCATGGCCGGTCCCATTGACCGAGAGGCTGACGATTCGTTTCATTCCGGCTCCCCCACCCCGCCGGCACCACCATTTGATCGGCTGGCCTCCTCTGCCCGCCGCAGGGCACCAAGGAGAGCCCGAGGCACGAGCACGGCGATCAGAGCTCGTCGATACTCGGCACTTCCCCGGATATCGTCGATGGGCTCCGCGTCCGCGGCGGCAGCCTCGCCCACACGCTGGAGAAGCCGCTCGTCACCCGTGAGCTCCGCAGCGAGCGTGCCTTCGATGAGCTCGGCCGCTCTATGGCTGACCCTCGGGGTCGGTGCCACAGCACCCATGACCAGGCAGGCAGCCGCGCAGACCCCCCCGGCCATCTCCACTCGAGCCGCCACCGAGGCGACGGCAATGGAAGCGGCCTCCCGCAGCCCGAATTTCTCGTAGCAAGCCCCTGAACCCGGCGTCGGCAGCGGGACGAGGATTCTCGTCAGGACTTCGCCTGGCTGGAGGACGGTTTCTCGGTGAGAGACAAAGAAGCCCTGCACCGGAGCAACCCTCGTCTGTCGACTGCTGACCAGCTCGAGCTCCGCCCCCAGGGCAATGAGAATGGGAGCCGTGTCGGAGCACGAGGCGGCGGTACACAGG
>JBAUDS010000100.1:0-9096 GCA_049678185.1 Thermoanaerobaculia bacterium | reverse complement strand
AGGTGCAGCCACTCGCGGTAGGTCTCGTGATCCAGCCGCTTCATTCCACCAGCCCTCTCAGTCGCTCAAGTAGTCGTGCAGCTTCTCTTTCATCATCTGCCGTCCTCGGAAGAGCTTGTTCTTGACGGTTCCCAACGGCATCTTCTTGAGGTTGGCAATCTCGTCGTACGAGAGCTCTCCATAGTGACGCAAGACGATCAACTCACGGTACTCCCAGGGAAGCTGATCGATGACTTCCTGGATGGCCTCGCCCCGCTCCCGATTGCGCAGATTGCGATAGGGGCTGGGGTCGGGGCTCGGAAACTCCCAGCTGCGGCTCTCGTCGTCGCGGTCCCCCGGCCGGTCCATGGAGACCACCTTGAGGCGCCGCTTCCTGATCTTGTCGATCGCTGCATTCTGCGCGACGCGAAAGAGCCAGGTCGAGAACTTGTACCGGGGGTCGTAGCGATCCAGGGCCAGGTAGACCTTGACAAAGACCTCTTGAGCCAGATCTTGCGCCTCTTCGGTGCTGCGCAAGAGGCGGAAGAGGTAGTTGACCAGACGGCCCTGATAACGCTTAACCAGATCACTGAATAGCTCCCGATCTCCTTTGAGGATCGCCGCAATGGTCTCTGCGTCCTGCTGGTGCGGCGGTCCACTCGACATATGTTTACGGCCTCGGGTGCGAAAGGTTGCAGGCCAGATCTCTTTGTGGCCGTTGCCCCTCGACCAGGACGGTGATCAGGTCCTCACAGCAGCAGTCGGCCATGCGGATTCGAGTCTCACGGGTGGCAGATCCCAGGTGGGGCAGAAGGACCACATTCTCCATCAGCAGCAGATCCGGGTCGACCCGGGGCTCGTGCTCGTAGACGTCCAGCCCCGCCCCAGCCAGGTGCCCGGCCGCCAGCGCCGCCGCCAGGGCCGCCTCGTCCACCAGTGGGCCGCGCGCCGTGTTGACCAGAACGCTGCCCGGCTTCATCGCCGCCAGGCGCCGGCGATCCATCAGGTGCCGGGTCTCCTCGTTGAGGGGCAGATGAAGGCTGACGACGTCGCTCTCGGCCAGTAGCGCGGCAAGCTCCCGCCATTCGGTGCCCATGACCCTCTCTCGCTCCTCCGGCAGCCGGGAACGCGAGGCGTACAGGGTTCTGACACCAAATGCCGCCGCCCGGTGCAGCACCGCTTGGCCGATTCGCCCGGCGCCGACGACCCCCAGGACCACCGACTGGAGAGACCGGCCCAGCAGGAGCTGTGGACGCCAGCCCCGGAAATCCCCCCGTCGCAGGAAGCGATCACCCGACACCACCCCGCGCAGCACCGAGAGGATGAGTGCCCAGGTCAGGTCGGCCGTGTCCTCGGTCAGAACACCCGGGGTGTTGGTGACCACCACATCGTGCCGGCGCGCCGCCTCGAGATCTATGTTGTCGACCCCCACGGCGCAGTTGGCCACCGCCTCGAGCGAGTCGGCCGCGCTCAGAGCCTTTTCACCAACTCGATGCATGAGCAGTGTGAGCAAGCCGTGGACCCCGGGGACGAGCTCCGCCAGCTCGTCTTCCGACTCCACGCCTTGCGGCCGCACCTCCACATCACACAGCTCTGCGAGCCGCTCCACCCCCTGACCCGGGAGATCGGCCAGCACCAGAACGCGCTTGCCAGTCATATCGAGCGCCGACACCCCGCCACCGGCAACTACCCCTCCTCACGTCCCTCGAGCCAGCGACCAACCAGAAAGAGGGCGCCGCCGACCGCCAGCATCGCCACCTCCGCCCGCAGTGCGTCGTAGATGAGCCCGACCAGGAGCGCGGAACCGACCACCACCAGCGCGCCCACCTGCATGGTCCAGGCAAGGCCTCGAAGCATGGGGCCGGTTACTCCTCCTGCTCCGCGTCGTTTTCATCCAGCAGCTCTTCCTTGGCGGTGACCAGACCCTTCTTCTCGCCCGACAACAGCGCCAATAGATCGACTTCGATACCGGACGGAGATTCTTCCACTATCCGTCCGACCTCGTGGCCGTCACGGCGAACGATAAACGTGGGGACATAGAGCAGGTCGTGACCGTCCACCAGCGCGCTCGGCTCCTGCTTGTCGCGGTCGACACCGATATAGCTCATCTGGCCAGGGTGATCGGCACCGATATCGTCCAGTGCGCGCCACAGCCTCGCCAGCTCACGCCGGCTGTCGGAGCACCAGGTGCCCATAAAGACGACGACCTCGGCCCCATCGAAGGCAGACTCGAGAAGAACGGCGGCATCCAGATCGGCCTGCGCCTCCATCTCGGCCTCGACCCAGTCGGGTACCGCGGCCTCGATCTCCCCGCGGGCCAGCGGGCCCAGCAGCACGGGCTCCTCGTCCTCGCTGGCCTCGCTCTCCACCGGCATAACTCTTGGGGTCGCCACTCCCCGGTCGGGGTAGCCGAGCCACACCGAGACCGCCAATACCAACACAGCCGCGACAAATGTAGGTAGTCGACTGGTCATGAGGCGCGAGTCTACTCCACCTCCACGATCTCGAGGATGCGATCCCCCTTGGCGATGAGGTCGAGAATCTCGAAGCCTGCGACCACCTCGCCAAAGGCGGTGAAGATGCCGTCCAGATGTGGTTGCCGTGAGAGGGTAATGAAGAACTGGCTGCCGGCGGTGTCCGGCCCCGAGAGGGCCATGCCCACGACTCCGCGGTCGTAGCGGAGCCGGCCGACCTCGTCACGAATCGTGTAGCCCGGCCCTCCCCAGCCATCGCCGCGGGGATCTCCTCCCTGGACGACAAAGTCGGCGATGACGCGGTGGAACTCGAGACCGTCGTAGAAACCCTGATTGGCCAACTGTAGGAAGTTGTTGCAGGTCAAGGGCGCCAATGGGCAAGCGAGTCGTAGCCGCAGGAGACCATGCCGGGTGTGTATCTCGGCGAACCTCGTCTTCCAGGTCAGACGCACGATCTCGCGGTAGGAATCCATGGTCAGGGCGGTACTGACGATGCCGACCGGTGGTCGCGGACGGTCGAACTGAGTCAACGCATCGGCGGCGGCCCGCCTGACCGGGTAGTCGAGGACTCGCGCCAGGCTCTCCAGCGCGGCGATCGCCGAGCCCCGCTCCAGGGGCTCGTGGGTGCCCCTCGCGGCTACTGCCGCAACGCCGTTTAGACTCAACTCGATGAACCGTCTGCCCCCGGGACCGCCGAGCGCCAGCATCAGCTCGTCGACCGTCACTTCGGGATGAGCCTCCAACCATTCGAGGGCCGACGAGCGCATCGCCGGGTCGGTGTCCTCGAGCCCGAAGCGGGCCCAATCGGCGCTCTGCTCGTTCTCCTCTCCGAGCAGACCCGCCAGTGCTGCCAGACGGACACCCGCCGCTGGATCCTCCATGAGCATGGCAAGCTCCAACTCCTCGCCCAACACGGCCGCGGCTTCGGCGGCCCAGATTCGTTGTCGCTCGTCTCCCGAGCCGGCCCACTGGACGACCAGGTCTCCGGCGCGGGGATCCCCGCCCTCGGCCAGAGCCAGCAGCGCTGCTTCACGCTCGGCAGCAGGACCGGTCGCCGACCTCACCGCCAGCACCCCGCCGAGCTCTTTGGTGAGCAGCCAGGCAGCGCTCGCCTCGATGGCCGTCACCCGCACTCCCGGTCGTGGATCGTCCATCAGCTCCAACAGACGCGGTCTCCAATCCGTCGGCGGCGCAGTCTTGCCCGCATCGATGAGCGCCTTTGCCGCGCGCAGTGCATGGATAGTCGGACCCGACTCGGGATCATCGAGAAGCGGGCGCAACCGCTCGAGATCCTCTCGCCCGCCCACCCGGCCCAGGGCCCTGGCGGCCCAGCCCCGAACCCAGGGATCGCGATCGTCCACCAGGGGGCGCAACAGATCGGCTCCCTCGGGCAGGGGGTTGCGGGCGAGGGCGTAGGCCGCCCAGGCATGGAGCTCGCGATTCTCCAGCTTTAGGGCTTCGGCCGCCACCGGCAGGCTCTTCTGGTTGTCGAACAGAAACAGGGACGGCAGGAGCCGAGCCCAGAACGCCGCCTGCCCGAGCTCCCCGGCCGCGGCGATCACCTCGGCAAGATCGACTTCGAGCCGCGCCAGCGCCTCGATCGACAGCCGCCCGGTCTCCGCATCCGGGTCGGCCACGGCTCGCAGCAGGGCGTCTGCCGCCCCCTTTTCTCCCAGCTGACCCAGGGCGAAGGCGGCGGCGCGTCGGACCTCGGCCTGCTCGGCCGCCAGCATCTCCTCGAGCGAGAAGCGCCCCCGTGGGTCGCCTATCCTGCCCAGGCTGATCGCCAACTCGGTGCTGAGCCCCAGATTTTCCTCCTGCAACCGGGTCACGATAAAGGGCTCGAACAGCTTGCGATCGACCATGAGCAGCATCAGGGCCCGTTCATCCAGATTCTCGACCTCGTAGACCAGCTTGGACCGGGGAGGATCGCTGGACGAGGAGGCACAGGCAGCCCCCAGAACCGCCAGAATCATCAATTTGCGCCAGGACATGACCGATGGTGATCGTACGCCGTGTACCCGGCGACGGCAAGCCGCGAGAGCAGCAGCCCGTGTTGGAAGTCCAGCGAGACTTCTAACACGGGCTGCTCAGTGAATTCTGCTAAAGTTCGGCAGTACCGAGGGGGGCTGCCAGGCTCCCCTTATCTTTAGTTGGAGCCGAACGAATCGTGCCGGAGGAGTATCGTGTCCGGGGAAGCTCGATCAGCTCGAAATTCGAATTCGTGCGGGATCGGTTTGGAACTGAAGCAGAACTGCTGCTCAAAGAGGACTTCGAGGACCACGAGCGGCTCTTCCCCATCCTCGACTCCTCGTGGTACCCCTTCGACCTCTATGACGAAATCAACCGGGCCATCGCCGACAGGTTCTTCGACGGCGAGTTTTCAGGCCTTGTCGAGGTCGGCTCCTATTCAGCCGAAAAGGTCTTGACCTCGGTCTACAAGGCATTTGCCGAGGGCAAGGACTTCGTGGGATTTCTGCTGCGGGCCGCATTGCTTCACGAGCGCTTCTACAGCCGGAGTCAGATGGACGTCACCCTGGGTGAAGACGGAGTCTCGGCCGAGATTCTCCTGCGCGACGCTCCGATGTACTCGGAGGCCGATCTGCACATCGCCGCCGGCTTTTATGCCGGCGCCGCCAAGCTGCTCGGGCTGACGAGATTCCGCCACGAGTACGCCCTGAGGAAAGACGGTGCCCACTTTCAGCTGAGGTGGGATTGACCGTCGACACCACTCCTGTCATCCGGGCTGCGGGACTCGGCAAGCGCTTCGGTCGGCACTGGGCTCTGGCCCACTTCGACCTCGAAGTGCATGGCGGTGAGGTGGTTCTGCTCTTTGGCTCCAACGGCTCCGGCAAGACCACCTTCCTGCGCCTCGCTGCCAGCCTCTACAAGCCGACACGCGGCACTTTGAGCATCAAGGGTCACGATTCGGTCGAGGAGCGCCTGGAGTGCCGCCGGTTGTTGTCGATGGTCGCCCACGACAACTACCTGTACGCTCGCTTGACGGCCCTGGAGACATTGCGGGTATGGGCCCGTCTGCTGGGATCTCCGGCCCGAGATAGCGACCTGATACCGCTGCTGGAGGAGGTCGGTCTGGCCGAGCGTCGTCGCCTGCCGGTAGGGGGCTTTTCGGCCGGTATGAAGAAACGGCTGACGCTGCTGCGGACCCGTCTCGAACAACCGGAGATCGTCCTGCTGGACGAGCCGTTCTCGGCCCTGGATGTGGCCGGGCAGGATCTGGTGGAGGGCTGGGTCGAACGCTTCCGCGAGGAGGGCCGCACGGTTGTCATGGCCTCCCACAATCTGCCACGCGCCTCGAAACTCTGCGACCGGGTGGTCTCTCTGCAGCAGGGTCAGATCGTCTGGACCGGCAGCGGCTCGGAACTCGTCAAACGGGAGGCAAAAGCGTCGTGAGACTACTCGCCCAGGCCCTCACCGTGGTCCGCAAGGACCTGCTGCTGGAGTGGCGGGGTCGTTCACGCATAATCTCGGTGCTGCTCTTTGGCGTGGTGACCCTGCTTCTCTTCTCCTTTGCCGTCGGACCGGACTCGATCGCGCTGAGGGCGAGCGCCGCCGGATTCCTGGTGCTGGCACTGCTCCTCAGCTCGACCCTGGGCCTCTCAGAGAGCTTTCGGCTCGAGCAAGAGCAGCGGGCGGTCGAGGGTCTGCTGTTGCTGCCCGTGGACCCGGTCGCTCTCTACTACGGCAAGGCCATGAGCAATACCCTGTTTCTGGTGCTCCTGGCCCCGATACTCACACCGGTCGCCTTGGTGCTCTATGCGGTCGAGATCGAACCGCTACGGCTCCTGGTGCTGCTGGGGATCTGGGCGATCGCCGCCGCCGGGCTGTCGGCGCCTGGAACTCTGTACGCGGCCATGACCAGCCGTCTGCAAAGTCAGGATGTGCTCCTTCCCCTGCTCCTTTTTCCCCTGGTCGTCCCCGTCCTGTTGGGGACGGTCAAAGCCGTATCGCTGATCCTCACCGGCGACCCGATGGAGCAGATTCGCTCCTGGACCATACTGCTGGTGAGCTTCGCGGTGATCTACTGGAGCATCTGCGGACTGCTGTTTCCCCACGCTATCGAGGAGGGCCTATGAGGAAATTCACCTGGGATCAAGCCTTTGGCTGGTTGGGCCTTGCCCTGCTGGCGGTGGGCACCTACATGGGGTTGTTCGTGGCCCCTCCCGAGCGCTTCATGGGGGAGGTGCAGCGCATCATGTATGTGCACGTACCCTGTGCCTGGGTCGGAATGGTCTGCTACACCCTGGCTTTTGTGATGGCCATCGTCTCGTTGTGGAGCCACCGACCGCGCCATGACGCCATCGTCACCGCCGCCGCCGAGGTCGGCATCGTTCTGAACGCCCTGCTGCTGATTCAGGGCAGCATCTGGGCGCGCGCCACCTGGGGGGTCTGGTGGGACTGGGATGTACGGTTGACCACTTCGCTGGTGATGCTCTTGCTGTTTGCCGGGGTGCTGGCGCTCAGGAGTTTTGTCGACGATCCGTCGCGGCGGGCTACCTGGACCGCCATCACCACGATCGTGGCCTTTATCGACGTGCCGCTCGTCTACTTCTGTGTCCGCTGGTGGCGGAGCCTCCACCAGGTGCAGTCGTCGCCCGAGACGGTCGACCCGTTGATGGTGGTTCCGTTGCGTCTCAACGCCTTTGCGATTCTCTTTATCGCCATCTGGATGATAGCCCGCCGGACCCGCCTGGAGATGGCGCGGTTCCAGCAGGAGCACGTGGACGAGCCCGCTCGACTCGAGCCGGCCGGAGGAGGTCAAGATGTCTGAAGCCGAAATAGCCGAGGGCGTTATAATCGGCGGCTGGAGTTACGTCGTCGCCGCCTACACGATTACGGCCGCGGGCCTCGTTTCCTACATCTGGAGCCTCTTCGCCCGCGAGCGCCGATTCAAAGACAAGGATTGAGTTATGAATACCGACCGCAAGCGTCGTCTAGTTTTTGCAGCCTTTGCCATTCTCGTTACGGTGGGTGTCCTGGCCTACCTGGCCTTTGGGGGCATCGGCGAGAATCTGGTCTATTACTGGAGTCCCAGCGAGCTGGAAGCCGCCGGTGACAAAGCGATCGGCGCCAGCATCCGTCTTGGCGGCCTGGTGGCGCCCGGGTCGGTGGTGCGGGACGAAGACGGTCTGACCCTCAAGTTCGACGTCACCGATGGCGAGGGCACAGTGCCGGTCCACGCCAACTCCGTGCCACCCGCCATGTTCCGTGAAGGGATTGGCGTAGTGGTCGAGGGCACTATGCTGGCCAGCGGCCAGTTCGAGACCCACCGGCTGCTGGTCAAGCACGACAACCAGTATCAGCCTCCAGGTGAGGGCGAAGAGCTCGACATGGAGGAGATGATGAAGAGCATGCAGTTCGAGCTCGAGAAGCAGGCCCAGGAGACGGGAGACGACGTTTGATCTCCCAGCTTGGCCAGGCCCTCGTGCTGCTGGCACTGCTGACCTGCGCTGTGGGCGCGCCGATCGCCTTTCTCGCCGGCGCCTATCGCTCGCAGAAGGGGCTGGCCTGGTCGCGAAAGTTGGCTCTGGCCTTTGGTCTGTGGATGCTTCTCGCCACCCTGGCGATGGAGTACGCGCTCATTACCCACGACTTCTCGGTCTCCTATGTGGCCAACGTCGGCTCGCTTGCCACTCCGCTCCACATCACCATCGTCTCGCTCTGGTCGTCGTTGGAAGGATCCATTCTGTTCTGGGGTTTTGTGCTCGGGATCTTTACCACCGCGGTCGCCGTACTCCAGCGCCGGGGTCACGAGGACTATCTGGCCTACACCCTGGGAACGCTTTTTTGCATCGGACTCTTCTTCAGTTTTCTCATCGCCAGTGCGGCCAACCCCTTCGCCCCGACCCTGCCGCCGGTGCCGACCGATGGCCCCGGGCCCAACCCGCTGCTGCAGAATCACCTCCTGATGATCATCCACCCGCCGATGCTCTACCTCGGCTATGTGGGGATGAGCGTGCCGTTTGCCATGGCGGTGGCGGCGCTGCTGCGCGGTCAGATGGGCGCCACCTGGCTGTTGCCGCTGCGCAACTGGTTGCTGGTGCCGACCGCTTTTCTCACTCTCGGCGTCATGCTGGGGGGTTGGTGGTCGTACGAGGTTCTGGGCTGGGGAGGCTACTGGGCATGGGACCCGGTGGAGAACGCCTCGTTTCTGCCCTGGTTGACAGCCATCGCCGCCCTCCACTCGGCCATCGTCCAACAGCGCCGAGGAACGCTCAAGGCCTGGACCACGATCCTCATCATGATCACCTTTTTGCTGACGATCCTGGGTACTTTCCTGACCCGCTCGGGAGTCGTCAATTCGGTCCACTCCTTCACCCAGAGCCCCATCGGGCCGCTCTTTTTGATGTTTCTGGGCGTCTGTCTGGTGGCGTGTGTGATTCTGCTCACCCTGCGCATCGATAGCCTGGTCTCGGAGCCGTCGGAAGACTCCATCGTCGCCCGCGAGGGGGCCTTTCTGCTCAACAACCTGCTGCTCGTGGCCGCTATGTTCACGGTGCTCATCGGGACGCTCTTTCCCATCATCGCCGAAGCCGTCCGGGGAATCAAAGTCAGCGTCGGTGAGCCCTACTTCAACCGCATGGCGGTGCCGATCTTCCTGGGTCTCCTGCTGATGATGGGC
>JBAUDS010000099.1:0-42649 GCA_049678185.1 Thermoanaerobaculia bacterium | reverse complement strand
GTTGTGCTCGCGGCTGTTGCGGGCCGAGGAAAGGTCATAGCACATGGCGGCGCGAACACCTGGCACCTTGTTGGCGGTCATGCACGATCCGATGCCTGCTCCATCCACCACGATGCCGCTCACACAGGACCCATCGGCGACCAGGCGAGCAACGGCAAACGCAAAATCCGGATAGTCGACCGCGTCGTTGCTGTTTGTTCCGCAATCCCGTACACCATAGCCCTGATCGCGTAGGTGGGAGATCAGTTTCTCCTTGAGCGCAAAGCCGCCGTGATCGGCACCGATGGCAATCTCGAGGCTGGGGGCGGCGGTACCCTCGTGGGTCGCCTCCGCCACCTCGTCGATCACTCTCGCAACGACTGCGCGAATCTCCTGTTCCGAGGTCATCAGTCGAACTTTCAGACCCGATGTTTACCACAAATCAGGGGCTCACCGCCTGCCGAGTCTCGCTGCTGGTCTCCACGGCGGATATCTCGACCCCGGTGTAGAAGTGCTCCAGAATATCCCGGTAGGAGTGCCCGCGCAGCCCCATTCCGTAAGCGCCCACTTGACACAAGCCCACTCCGTGCCCCCAGCCCCGACCGGTAAAGAGCCACCCGGCGGCCCCGTTGGGCGGGGTCAGGCGCTTGGCCGTGAACAGGGTGTCCGGAAGATCCAATGTCCAGCGCACGGCCAGCCCCTCCACTTCGACCTCACGGCCATCCGCTCCGTCCAGGCTTATCCGGCCGACTCTCCCCGATACGCCACGCGAGAGGATGACCAGGTTGCTGAACCCGAGACCCGGAAACCGGGCGTTTACCAGGCTGGAGAGCTCATCGTCGGTCCGGAATCGGGTCCAGGAGCTCATATTGCTGGTGCGATCGAAGGCCACCCCATCGGGATCGATCTGGTGGGTAACCGCCAGCAGCTCCTGATCCCGGATATAGAGGGTCAGCCTGTCGCCCGCCACCAGCGCCAGCGGCGAAGCGACGAACTGATTGCCGGCGCGGCGAAAGGTGGTCAGGTCGTTGGTTAGAGCGAGGGAGCGGGTCTTGCCGCTGGTGCGGACCTGCAGGCGACCCCCGGTCAGCCCTTGATAGCGACCGTCCACCTCCTCCAGAACGCGAAGGTAGATGGCCAGACGAAAGAGGGTCTCCTCGATCTCTTGCGTGGTCAGAGGCTGGCTTAGATCACCGGCCAAGAGGCCGCTCTTGACGAGATAGGCCGCCAGACGGAGATCCCGCTCGTCCCATCCGGCCGGGGGGTGATCCAGCAGATAGGGAAGGTCTTCGCGGGCCACAAATAGCTGAACCTCCACCGCCAGGTCGAATATGGAGCCGATGAATCGCTGCAGCTCGCGCCGCTCGAGCGACGCCAGCTCATCGGTCGGCACCGGCAATCCTGCCAACAGAGCCAGGTGCTCCAGCCTCCCGGCCAGCACCGCGGGGGTCTCGTCCAGACCGGCGGGGGGCAAAAGCTCCTGCATCAGACTTCCCGGGAAGGGAACACCCCGGCTCAGACGGCCCGCCAGCCGGTCGACGCCTGCCTCGAGACAGGGGACACCCCGTAGATAGGGCTCGTGCTTGAGCGGAAAGACGACCTCCACGTTCTCGGTGTGGCCGCCACAGGTGGAGCTGTAGAGAGCATCCACCAATTCGCCGTTGTAGCTCAACACCTGTCCCGCCGTCTCCGCTATGGCCTGGTCGGTCAGCGGATGCTCCACGTCCATCCCGGCGTAGACCTGGCATCGTGGTGTGGCACAGATGTCGTAGCCCTCTTGACTGAATTCACCCAGGTTTCTGAGGGTGTAGGTGCGGGCGGCCACGCTCTGTGCCTTGAGAGCCTCCAGGCTGTCGTAGACCTCGGGACCCATCTCCCGCGGGACAACGCCGCGAAGATAGTCTTCCAGGGCGACCTCGTTGATGACATTGAGCCGACCCCGATCATTGAGGTAGACCAGGAGCCGGCCCCGGTATCTCGCGCCCTGGAATCGGATACCTTCTCCGTTCTCGCTTCTGACGCGCAGCCAACGACTCTCGACTGCAGCGCTCTTGGCCCCTTGCGAGACCTTCAACGCGGCCTCGCCGAGAACCCCCTTCTCGGTCACCACCCACGCTCCCCCAACACCCCGGAAGGCGAGCTTCTCTCTCGAGGCCTCCGCCGCGGCCCGTGTCTGATAGCGACCGACCCGCACCCGGTAGAGGTCGGTGCCGGCGTCGAAGACGACATCCGCAGGCTCTTCGAGCATCTCCTCGAGCTCCTTCGCCAGCCGCCTCGACTGTTGCTCGTCCTTGAGCGCCGCGGCCTGTACCCGGTAAGAGCCGGGCTTGACCACCTCGGCTGCCGGCTCGACCTTGACGGGTGAAGCGATCACCACTCGGCGGCCACCTACCTCCGCCACCAGGCCGCCGGAACAGCAGGGAAGGCTGACCTCGGCCAAGTCGGTCGCCAGCCCGACCCGCAAAAAGTGTGGAACCGTAAGGATCGGTGCAGCGGCTCCAGCCGAGCTGCCCTCGGCGTCGGCCGCCACCACCGACCGGGGGCCGGGGCTGATCCAGCTCGCCCAGAGGAGCACCAGGGCCGCAGTGGTGACAACCCTCGACCGGCTCACTCGATGGTTTCCTGTGTGACCTCGCTGCGCACCAGGCTCACCATCGAGGCCGCGAAACCAACGGTGACGGCCCCACTCCATGCCCACTGCAGCAGGGTCACTAGGGTCCGTCCGAGCGCCCAGACGATGAACTGGTCCTTGAGCACGAAATCCAGACCGAGGGAGACAGGGACGAAAAGGATGCTGCCGATGACACCGGCGATCACGACCAGTACCAGCATCAACAGCACGGCCCAGAAGCGCTGCCCCAGGATCTGTAGCGAGCGGCGGGCCGCCATCCAAACACCCGAATCCTCGAGCGCCAGATCGGCCATCGCCAGGTTCGACCAGAGCGCCAATACCAGAGTCCCGAAGAACACCGGTATCAACCCACCACAGCCGATACCAAGGGCGGCCATCCCTCCCCATCTCTGTGAGGCGAAGAACGCCAGGCCCGCCAAGCCGACAAACACCATGGCCCAGGCGAACATCACCAGGACGATCAGATTGACCAGCCAGAAGTAGCGCCAGAGGTAACGGCTGCCCCAACCGTGAAAATCCTTGAAGTTGAAGGTCTGGAACCACTGCCAGCCTTTGGCTTGGCCCGGAGACGCCTGGCGATCGGCCGACACCAGGATGCCAAAGATCCCGCCCTGGAAATAGCAATAGACAAAGAAGGCAAGAAGCCAGATCAGCGAGGCTCCCACCAGCGACAGAGCCAGTGGGAGGCAGCCGCCAAGGTCTTGCGGCACCCGGCTCAAAATATCGTTGAAGAGGCCCGACCAGTCCTCCGGCGTCCCTTCGAATGGCCATAGCTTTTGCAGACCAAGCACCGCGATCGGCGGCAGGAAGCCGGCAACAGTCAGCACCACCATCAGCAGCGTCTGCAGCCACTTGATAAGGACGAGTTGCCAATTGGCGCGGAGACTGAGCAGGCCCCGATGTACGCAGTCGATGGCGGTCAAGCGCATGGAGGGACGGTCGAGACGGGCGACGGCTCAGATACCGTGCCGGTGCATCTTGATATCGCGACGAAAATCGTCGGCATCCATCACCACCGGTCGCGCCATCTCGTACAGGCGACTCACGAGATTCGCCGGAATCCGCGCCGCCAGGAGACCGATGCTCTCCACCGTGGGGGCACGGTCCAGCGATTCGGCCGCCGCCATGTCGGATGCCAGTCTGTAGTTGGTGGTGAAAAAGGTCGTCAGCCGACTCGTGTACCGGTTGTTGAGGATGAGGTAGAGGATTTCGTTGACCCAGGGCGTTGGCTTCTGGGATCCCAGCTCGTCCAGCACCAAGACCTCCGCCTCCATCACCGGTTTGAGAACGTGGTGCTTGGTGACCGGTGTCCCAGGATCGAAGGTGGACTGGATCTGATGAATCAGGGAAGTGAAGTCGACAAACAGACCACGCACGCGGTACCGGCCGATGAGCTCCTTGAGAACGGCCACCGCCAAATGGGTCTTGCCGACGCCCGGCGGGCCGATATAGAGCAGGCCAGCCTCGCGGAACCGCCCGTCCTCGCCAACATAGGTGTCCACATAGCGCTGACTGACGCTCTGCGCCTCCAACAGCGGCGCCTTGCTACCCGGTTTGAAGTCTTGGAGAGTGCAACTCCGGTAGCGAGGCGGGATCGAGGCCGCGGCCAGCAGGCGAGGGGTCGCATCCTGCTGCTGACAATCGCACGGATGAGCGGTCGCCGCGGCATCGTCATGGCTCACCACCCAGCCCCGCCCTCCGCAACTGGGGCAAACGGCTGCAGCCACGTCATCCAAGCTCGCAGACATGCCGAAATGGTAGCACGGAGGCTAACCGTCTTCGGGCTTGCTGAGCGGGCCGCGAGAGACCCTCACCAAAGCGTACTTGCGATCAACCCCCGCCTTCCGGTCGAGGATCTCCCGCTTGACGAGGTCGAGCAATCGATCAACTTCCACTTGCATCGACTCCATCTGCGCCCTCATATTGAGGATGACCTCGACCCCGGCCAGATTCACACCCAGGTCCCGGGTCAGGGTCAGGATCGTCTCGAGCCGATGAATCGAGTCCTCGTCGTAGAGGCGGGTGTTGCCGGCGCTGCGAGCGGGCTTGAGCAGCCCCTCGCGCTCGTACAGCCGCAGAGTCTGCGGATGGATCTCGAAGCGCTCGGCCACCGCACTTATCATCAGGTACTTTCGGCGACCGTGCCGGCCTCGTCGTGGCATCGATGACTCTCCTTACCCCTGACCCCGTGGACGGTTGCGGTCAGCTTCCCTCTTCAACGTCGACATACTCGGCGTCGATCACCTCGTCGTCGCTTTCCTGACCACCCGCACCACCCTGCTGATCGGCACCCTGGGACGGGTCCGCACCGGCAGCGCTCTTGTACACCTGCTCCGCCAGCTTGTGCGCGGCCTCGGTGAGCTGCTTGATCGCCTGTTCGAGAGCCTGGAGGTCGTCCGATTCGAGGGCCTTTTTGGCCTCCTCGAGGGCGGTCTCCAATTGGCCCCTGTCCCCGGCGTCCAGCTTCTCCTTGTGCTCGCCCAGAGTCTTCTCGGTGCTGTAGATCAGGCTATCGAGTTGATTATGGGCGTCCACCTTCTGGCGCCGCACCTTGTCCTCCTCGGAATGGGTATCGGCGTCCTTGACCATGCGCTCGATGTCGGACTCCTCGAGCCCGCTGGCAGCGGTAATGGTGATGTTCTGCTCCTTGCCGGTGCCCATGTCCTTGGCCGAGACGTTCATGATGCCGTTGGCGTCGATGTCGAAGGCGACCTCGATCTGCGGCAAACCTCGGGGAGCCGACGGAATGCCTACCAGGTGAAAACGACCCAGCGTCCGGTTGTCCTTGGCCATCTCCCGCTCACCCTGGAGCACGTGGACTTCGACCGATGTCTGATTGTCGGCAGCGGTCGAGAAGACCTCGGTTTTGCGAGTCGGGATAGTGGTGTTGCGCTCGATGAGCTTGGTGAACACACCACCCAGGGTCTCGATGCCCAGCGAAAGCGGCGTCACATCCAGCAACAGCATGTCCTTGACGTCGCCGCTGAGTACACCACCCTGGACAGCGGCACCGATGGCCACCACCTCGTCGGGGTTGACACCCTTGTGGGGATCCTTGCCAAAGACCTCTCTCACCAGTTCCTGCACGGCCGGCATCCGGGTCTGACCGCCGACGAGAACCACTTCGTGGATGTCACTGGCAGAGACTCCTGCATCCTTCAGGGCCTGCTTGCACGGCCCCACCGAGCGCTCGAGCAGATCTTCGACCATCTGCTCCAGCTTGCCGCGGGTGAGCTTGATGTTCAGGTGTTTGGGTCCGGCGGCATCGGCCGTGATGAACGGTAGATTGATGTCCGTCTCCTGCGCACTCGACAGCTCGATCTTGGCCTTTTCTGCGGCCTCCCTGAGCCTCTGAACCGCCATCGGATCCTTGCCGAGATCGATTCCCTGATCCTTCTTGAACTCCTCCAACAGCCATTCGATGATGCGCTGATCGAGATTGTCACCACCCAGATGGGTGTCACCGTTGGTGGCCTTGACCTCGACCACTCCCTCCCCCACCTCGAGGATGGAGATGTCGAAGGTACCGCCGCCAAAGTCGTAGACGGCGATCAGTTGGTCCTTGTCCTTGTCGAGCCCGTAGGCCAACGCGGCAGCCGTCGGCTCGTTGACCAGACGCTCCACCTGTAGACCGGCGACCCGACCCGCATCCTTGGTTGCCTGCCGTTGAGCGTCGTTGAAGTAGGCCGGTACGGTAATGACCGCCTTCTCCACCTTCTCGCCCAGATAGTCTTCGGCCGCCTGCTTGAGCTTCTGCAGAATCATGGCCGAGATCTCTTCGGGGGAGAATTCCGTGTCATCGATGACCACGCGGACTCCACCGTCCTTGTCGATGACTTCGAAGGGCACCATCTGCATCTCTTCGCTCACTTCGTCGAAGCGGCGCCCCATAAAACGCTTGATCGAGTAGACGGTGTTCTTCGGATTGGTGACCGCCTGTCGCTTGGCTACCTGCCCCACCAGCCGTTCACCGCTCTTGGTAAAAGCCACCACCGATGGGGTAGTTCTGTTGCCTTCGGCGTTGGTGACCACCTGCGGATCGCTGCCTTCCATGATGGCAACCACACTGTTGGTAGTGCCCAGATCGACTCCGATTGTTTTGCTCACGTCAATAATCCTCCTGTTTGCTTTGTTCTCGGGGAGCGGGTCGGCCATGGATCCCCAGGTCGGCCCCCGATAGGGTACAAACCTAAGCGAACTCTTGTCAACCCGCCTACACAATGATCTTACAAAATTATACTCAGATTTATTCCCGGCTTGTAGCCCGGGATCGCCCGAGAGGGCAGCAAGAAACCCAGTCAGATCAGTCCAGGAGGATGAGAGGGGGCCGTTCGGTCAGCTCCGGCACCACAAATTCCGGATCCAGCAGGAAATTGCCGGTGATGGTCTCGGCCCGCGAGGTGATCGGCGAGGCCTCCTCGGGCTGATTCCGGTGCAGCATGTAGCCCGAGGCCAACGCCGAGTACTCGAACGGGTCGCCGGTGGGATCGAGCAGGTCTTCGGAATGGAGAAAACCCCTCTCCACGAGGTCGTTCAAGCTCTCCGGGAATCGCCCTTCGAGCAGGAAGAAGGTCTTGGCCGATCGATCGATCTTGAGAAAGGCGGCAGAATACTTGAGATTCTCCAGCTCCTGCCGCAAATCCCTCTGTCCCGGGAATGGCAGGATCAGGAAACGGGGGTTCATCAACACCACACTCACCAGACCCACCACCAGCCCGATGGCCAGCAGCCGGCTCGGCCAGGGCGGATATTCGGAGATCCGTTTGGGCTTTTCGACTGCCCTTGTTCGCAGAGAGTCGAGCCATCCATCCTGGTCGGCCTCTCTGGCCGCCGCCGCTCCTGCCGCTCCGAGAAGATCGGTGGTGGAGATGGTCGGAATCGGCGTCGCCGTGATCGCCTCCTCCTCCGACTGGATCTGCCCGACCTCCTCCAGCCGATAGACCATCAGCAGCGCCTTGTGTTTCTCGATCCCGGCCTCCTGCAACACCTCCAGCACGGTGCGCCGCCCGTCGATCTTCTCCATCAGCAGCAGGACTTCGTTGCCGAGGTCGGTCAACAGCTCGGGCGGCAGGCTGTCGGCAGACACCGCGGACCCGCTGCCATCCAACCGACGATAGATCGTGTCCAGGGACGGAACCCTGCCAGTCAGGGGACCCTGGGTGCCCAGATCCTGTGCCGCTTTGATGAGGAGCTCTTCGACCGAGATGGGGACGATGCCATCCTCGAAGGAGACTTCGTCCCCCCGGTAGAACTTGAATTCACCTGTGCGCCAATGCAGCACCTGGCGGCACAGCCGATAGGTGTGGAAGCGCAACGCCCCGAGGAGCTCTTCGCGGGTAAGGTAGCTCCTTTCGACGAGCAGATCCACCACCCGACCACCTCCGGCCTGGTGCTCGGCGGCGAGAGTCGAAAAATCCTCCGGCCGAACCAGATCGCGGCTTGCCAGAACCTCTCCCAATCCGTCTTCGAGCGACTGATTGAGAGCATCGGCAGAGACCACTTCGCCGCCCAGGAACGAGACCCCAATGATCTCCTCTTCGCCCTGAACCGTCAGGATTCCGGTTCTCCCCTCGCGCCCGACCACCAGCAGAGCGTCGGCAAGCTCGCGATCGTGGATGGCGCCTTCGTAGCTCATCTCATACTCAACGGAAGATCAGCCTGTAGGTGAAGTAGATCGACACGCCGACGCTGCAGACCAGCCAGGCGCCAAGGCCTCCGGCACTAAAGCTCCACGGGATCCGATAGCCGAGATGCTCGACCAGCGGTAGCATCACCAATGCAATAGGCACGAACAGGCCCACATAGGCCTTGACCCAATACCCCATCTCGGCCTCGGTGAAGCCCGGAATCAGACGCAGCGCTATCGCCCACATCCCCCGGTCGACCTCCGCCGAGCGCACCGACCGTCGCCAACGGGGGTGGGCGACAAATCGAAAGACAATGGAGATGATTGCAAAAACCGCAATCAACGGCAGAACCAGCGGCAGACGCCAATGTTCGAGCCAGCTGTCGACCAGACCCTGCGCACCCCAAGCCACGAGGAGCTCATCTTCGATCTCCGCCGCCCTGGCAATACCGCCATCGAGACTCACTACGCGCTTGAGCGTCGACCCCTGAATCCACCTCCCGACAGAGGTGTTGTCGAGCGCCTGGGCCTTTTCCAGCTCGTGCCCCGCCGAACTGAACCGATAGGTATCGGAATAGACCTGGCTCAGATTGAAGTGGGCGGCGGCGTGAGGTGGCTCGACGTCACTGGCACGGCGAAAGTAATCGATGGAACGATCAAACTCCCCCCGCTCGTAAAACGACACCCCCGTGTCATTGAGGGCTGACCGATTCTCCGACTCCTGGCCGATGACGCCCAGGTAGAGCTTCTCGGCCGTCTCCCACTGTCCGAGTCGCAGATGGAGATCGCCCAAAAGGTGGACGAGAGGGACACTCTCGGGCAGCGTCACTCGCAACTCGTCCATATCGGAGATTAGGTCACCATCCAGACGGCCGGCGATGAGGCTGTCCATGGTGACGAGCGCCGGTGTGGTTCGAATCTCGAGCTTTCGCCGCTGCTGCTCGACAACTAGGGGCGAGGCCACCAGAAAGACCCAGATGAGGACAAGCAGAACCCGTTCGCTGGTGCCGGCATAGTTCCACAGCAGAATCGACCAGTAGATCAGCAGCCACAGCAGTCCCGAGGAGAGAGCCAGAGGCCAGAGTAGGAACAGGACCACAAAGCCGTAAGCCGCAATCCGGGGCATGTAACGCGAGAAGGCTTTGAGCAGATCGCCAAACAGGAAGACGCCGCGGGTCGCCATCTCCAGAGCCACGAACGCTCCACCGGTCAGCAGCAGCACGCACAGGACCCACACGAACAGATTGTTGGCCCACAGCGACTGCTCGAGCGGCATCTTGAACGAACGGAAAATTCCACCGACCCAGTTCTGCAGCGCAGTGCCCGGAGAACCCTCCAGGGAAGCTACACGGGCCGCTGCAAAAGCCACCTCGGGGCGGCCGGGGTCGAGCATCTCCGCGGCCTCGACGCCCCAATGGGCCTTCTCGAAGTCACCCTCACGGGCAAAGCGGACAGCACTCGCGGCGGCACCGAGACTCAGGTTCGGGAGGGCCTCCATTCCCAGCTCCTGGGAATTCGCCAGCAGGCTCGACAGCGCCGCATCTGCGCGCTCCTGATCACCGCGGTAGAAGGCGGTGAGCCAATCGAGCCAATCCTCCTGCAGCCGTGCCAGTGTTTTCAAGACCGGGGATGTCAGCTCCATCGAGTTGGCCTTGGGCGCCTCCTGTCCCGGGCTCGGTGCTGCGGCCAGGGAGTACAACAACACCACCGTGACCACCCAAAGAGCTCGGCGGAACCGATAAGCGACTCTCGAGAGAGAGCGCTTCGATTCGAATCTGGATGCCCGGGGCTGCTGCAAGCTGCCTCCAAAAGCCATCAAGAGCTAGCCATTTTTCTGGACATACCGCATGCGGATCCGGTAAAGCAGCTCGTCCAGAAACTTCTGTTCCTCAGGATCGAGGTTGCCGACGGTCTTCTGCCGCAGAACCTCGAGAAGATCGATGTACAAACGCGCTATCTCCAGGTTCTCCATCGAACCGCCGTCGGCAAGAGTGGAGTCTCCGAGATAGAGCGATATGGGCTCGGCGATGACGCTCACCAGGTCGAAGAAGGTCGGTTCGCCCCGTTCTGCGGACGATTCCGTTGGCTCGAATCCCGGCGTTGATTCCGGAGGTGGTGTGGGTTCGGGCTGTGGCTCCTCTACGGGCTCCTGGCCCGGCCCGCCGTGCTCCGGCTCCTGGTCCTCTTCCGCCTGCCGATAATCCTCGCGCAGCTCACCGTCGGCGGTGAACATCCGCTTGTCCGTGACCTTGATCTCCTTCTCGCTCACAGGTCGTACTTCTCCCTTCTCTGTCTACCAAAAGACGTCGAGCTATGGTAGCAAGTAGTCCACAGCGCGGGAAAACCGAAGTATCAGGTAAAAAGGCCGGACTTGTGGAATCTCAACAGGACCACCTCGAGCGCCTGTCGAAGTTGGTAGCTCGTCTGCGGGGCCCTGGCGGCTGTCCGTGGGACCGCGAACAGACGCTCGCCGACGTCCGCGCGTATCTGCTGGAGGAGGCCCACGAGGTGGCGGGGGCCATCGACGAGCAGGATCCGGTGGAGCTGCGGGTGGAACTGGGAGATCTCCTTTTCCAGGTGGTCTTTGCCATCCGCCTGGCCGAAGAGGAGGGGCGGTTCACTCTTGCAGAAGTCGTCGAGGGAGCCGAAGCGAAGATGATCGACCGGCATCCTCACGTCTTCGGGGACGAGGGGCTGGCCGACAGCGTCGCGGTCCGCGAGGCCTGGGAGCGGCGCAAGCTCGACTCCGGGGATCCAGGCAAGTCTCTTCTCGCCGGGGTTCCAGCCTCCCTTCCCGCCCTGCTGGCCGCCTACCGCATCGGGCAGAAGACGGCCGGCGTGGGTTTCGACTGGCCCGGAGCGGAAGAGGTGCTGGCAAAGCTCGAGGAAGAGCTGGAGGAGCTGCGGGCAGAGCTGGCAGGCGAGGACGACAACACCGAGGCGATCAGCGACGAGCTCGGCGATCTGTTCTTTACCCTGGCCAATCTTGCGCGCCACCTGGGTGTCGACCCTGAGGCCACCCTGGCGCGTGCCAATCGGAAATTCCGCCGACGCTTTGACGCCATGGAGGGGGTCTTTCGGGATCAGGGGCGGAGTATCGGGGAGGCGACCTTCGACGAGCTCGAATCGGCTTGGCAGCAGGCCAAGGAACGCGTCGGTTAATCCACTTCGACATCCTTTTCGAGCCCGCTCAGGATCTCTCTCAAATAGGGGACGATGTTGGCGGCGACCCGCTGCTGGCCGGCGGCGTTCGGGTGGATACCATCGCCGAGGTTGAGCATCGGATCCCCAGCGACGTCCTGCAGCAGGAAGGGCATCAGCTCCACCCCGAGCTCGCTTGCCAGCCGAGGATAGACCTCCTCGAACCGTCCAGCGTAGTCGCCGCCGTAGTTTGGCGGCACCTTCATCCCGACCAGCAGCACCCGCGCACCCGCAGCACGGGATTGCTGCACGATTCGACGCAGGTTGTTCTCGGTCATCTCCGGCTCCAGACCGCGGAGACCGTCGTTGGCGCCGAGCTCCACCACCACCACAGCGGGTGACTGGCGCAGCAGCCAGTCCAACCGGCTCAAACCACCGGCGGTCGTATCACCGCTCACCCCCGCGTTGACGGTCCGGATGACGAGCCCCTCCTGGCGCAACATCTCTTCTGCCAAGGCGGGAAAGGCCTCCTCCTCCGCCAGCCCCAGACCGGCCGCCAGGCTGTCGCCAAGGTAGACCACCAGGGGCGCGCTGCCGGCGAGGTCGAGCTGCTGGGTCGCCGCGGGGGGGGCTTGCCGTGCGGGTTGTCGAGTCTGGTTCTCGCTCCCCTCGCTGCAGCCCCAAAGCAGGGTCATCAGGACGCAACCCGTCAGCACGGCCGGGCGTATCTTCATCACCGCCTGATTGTATGAGGCCGAGACAGGAAATTGGCGGTCGAGAGCCGGTGATAGGCTGCGCAACATTCTGAACGTGACGACGACTCCGCGCATCGAGCTCCGCCGGCTGACCAAGGTCTTCCCCTCGGGGGGCAGCTCCCTGACCGTGTTGAGAGATGTCGACTTGACGATCGCCGCCGGCGAGTCGGTTGCCATCCTCGGCCCTTCGGGCAGCGGCAAGTCCACTCTGCTCGCTCTCGTTGCCGGGCTCGACCGACCGACCTCGGGGGAGGTGCTGCTCGACGGCTCCCCCATCCAGGACCTCTCCGAGGACGAGCTGGCACTTCTGCGCCGGCACCGGATCGGCTTTGTCTTCCAGTCGTTTCAACTGCTGACCAATCTGACTGCCCGGGAGAACATACTGCTGCCGCTGGAGCTCCTCGATGCCGAAGACGCAAACGAGCGGGCTGATGAGCTGCTGGCCGTCGTCGGCCTGGTCGACCGCGGCCACCACTACCCCGGTCAGCTCTCCGGCGGCGAGCAGCAGCGGGTCGCCCTGGCGCGCGCCTTTGCCGCCCGTCCCCCGATCCTGCTTGCCGACGAGCCCACCGGCAACCTGGATCGAGAAACGGGAGCGCGGGTGCTCGACATCATGAGCGACCTCAGGCAACGCTTTGGGACGACCCTGGTCCTGGTAACACACGACTCGGCGGTGGCCCGGCTTGCCGATCGCCGCCTCTCGCTCGACGACGGCAAACTGGTGGCAGGGCACGGGACGGCCGGCATTCTGGCGGATTCCGCTTCGCTGTCATGACGCCCGGTCTCTTTTCTCGCTATCTGCTGCGCGAGTCCCGTGGCTCCCGCAGCCGGCTGATCTTTTTCGTCCTCTGTCTGGCGATCGGGGTGGCGGCCATCGTCAGCGTCGCCGGTCTCTCCCGGGGTCTGCGCCAGGGTATTCGGACCGAGGCCCGCAAGCTCCTGGCCGGTGATCTGGCGGTAACCGGGAGACGTTCCCTGCCTGCGGAGCTCGACGAGCTCCTCGCCTCCGAAGCCGGGGTGCAATCCACCCTGATCAAGGAGATGGTGACCGTGGTGGCTTCACCCGGCGAGCTGGGCGAGCCCGGTCGCAGTCAGGTTGTCGAGCTCAAGGTGATGGCCGGAAAGTACCCTTTTTACGGCACCCTCCTTCTCCAGCCTGCGGTCGCCCTCGACGGGCTGCTGAACGATGAGACGACCGTGGTGGCACCCGATCTTCTCGCCCGCCTTGGGCTGGGGGTCGGCGACACCCTGCGGGTCGGTGGCGAGCCCTTTCGCATCGCCGGGGTGGTGGTAGCCGAGCCCGATCGCATCGCCGGTGGTTTCAGCATCGGCCCCCGCGTCTTTCTCAGCGACGACGGCTTCGCGCGCACCCCTCTCGAACAGAGGGGAAGCCGCATCTCCCACCGTCTCCTGATAAAGCTCCCCGCGGGCTCCGATGCGACTCGGCTCACAGCGCTGGCCGACCGGATTCGTGAGGTTCTCGACGTGGACCTGGGTTTCGAGGTGGAGACTCACACCGATGCCCTCCCCTCGCTGCAGCAGGGGGTAAGCCGGGTCGAACGATTCCTCGGGCTCGTGGCCCTGCTGTCACTGTTGCTCGGGGGTGTCGGCGCCGCCCAGACGACCCGGGCCTGGCTGGCGACCAGGATGGACGCTATCGCCATCCTCCGCTGCCTCGGCCTACGACCGCGTGAGGTTCTGCTCCTCTACCTCGGGCAGGCGGTCCTTCTGGGCCTGGTCGGCAGCCTGATTGGAGCGGCCCTGGCTTTGGTCATTCTGCGCCTGGTGCCGCCGATGCTGGGCGATCTCATCCCGGTAACCTCGTTCAGCGCCTGGCAGCCCGCCGCCATCGGGCGTGGTGTCGCGCTGGGAACCGGCATCGCAGTCCTCTTCAGCCTGCCACCGCTGCTCATCACCCGCCGCATTCCACCTCTTCGGGTGTTGCGCAAGGACGTGGAGCCGCTGCCACCCAGCCGTTGGGTTCTTCTTCTCACCGGTGGTCTCGTCATTGCCGGAATCTGGCTTACGGCCACCCTGCAGTCGGGCTCACGCATTCTTGGCATCCAGTTCACCATCGGTGTCATCGCGGCCGCTCTCCTGCTCGCCCTCGCGTCCGTGCTGCTGGTCAAGCTGTTGGCGCGCGGCCCTGCGCGCGGACCGGTGTGGATGCGCCATGGTCTGGCCGCCCTCGGCCGACCGGGAGCGGCGACCCTGGGGGCGTCCGTGGCCTTGGGGATTGGCGTGCTGCTCGTGCTGGGTCTGCAATTGGTCGAAAACGGTCTCGAAGCAGAGTTGAGATCGGCGCTCCCATCCACTGCACCGACCGGCTTCCTCATCGATATCCAGCCCGAGCAGTGGGCGGGTGTCGAGCGGCTCCTCGCGCAAGAGGGAGCCCAGAACATCGACTCGGTGCCGGTGGTGATGGCCAGGCTCACCGCCATCGACGGCCGGCCGGTCAAGGAGCTCGTGGCTGAAGGCGGCGATCGCGACGATCGGCGTTGGGCGCTGACCCGAGAGCAGCGTCTCACCTACCTCGCGCAGCTGCCGGCGGACAACAAGGTCGTGGAGGGCCGTTTGTGGTCCGACACGGGCAAGCAGGAGGTGAGCGTCGAGGCCGAGTTCGCCGAGGAGCTCGGGGTGTCGCTGGGCAGCACTCTCGAGTTCGACATCCAGGGGGTGCCGGTCGAGCTTCATGCCACCAGTATGAGAACGGTCGACTGGCGTACCTTTGGCATCAACTTCTTTCTCATTGTCGAACCAGGCGTGCTCGACCAGGCCCCCCAGCACCGGATCGCCACCACCTGGCTGCCGCCCGACCGGGAGCAGCAGATCCAGGATCTGCTGGCGACCAGCTATCCCAACGTGACCCTGCTGAAGATCCGAGAAGTACTGGAGAAGCTCGCCCAGGTGATGAAGCGTCTGGCCACCGGCGTCCGCTTTGTCGGCGCCTTTACCGTGCTCGCCGGGATCGTCATTCTGGGTGGCGCGGTGAGCGCCGGCACCGTCCGCCGCGGACGCGAGATCGCGTTGCTCAAAACCCTGGGGATGACCCGCAAGGGGGTCATCGCCATGCTGGCCACCGAGTATGCGCTGCTGGGTGCTGTCGCCGGGGCCATCGGCTCCGCCGGTGGCGTCGTCCTGTCCTGGATGGTACTGACCCGCGGCATGGAGCTCGACTGGCACTTCCAATTGCCACCGACCGCAATCGCGGTGGTCGCCACCATCGTGCTCACCGCAGCCACCGGTATCGCCGCCAGCTGGACCGCCCTCCGCAAGCGCCCGGTGGAAGTGCTGCGCAGCGAATAGTGCTCGTGTAAGAACCTCGCCTCCTCTGTCACTCACTTGCTGATTCGGCGCTGTTGTCGAATCCCAAAGACACAAACGAGAACAAGAGGAGAAACAAAATGGGACAGTCAATCGCCAACAATCGCTGGTATCTGGCAGCTCTGCTGGTAGTCGCACTGGTCGCTTCGCAGTTGACCGCGAACGCCGCTCCCACCACCGGTGCCTGGTCGACCGACAGGCCTCACACCGAGATCAACTTCTCGGTCAACCACTTCTTCACACCTGTGACAGGCAGCTTCGAGGACTACGAGATCAGCCTCGACTACAACGCCGAAGCGCCGGAAAAAAGTACTGTCGAAACACGGATCAAGGTGACCAGTGTCAACACCGGCAACGAGAAGCGGGACAATCACCTGCGCTCCGGTGACTGGTTCGAGGCCGAGAAGTATCCCTACATCACCTTCAAGAGCACTTCGGTGCGCAAGGTCGGAGATAACCAACTGATCGCCTCGGGGCCACTTACGATCAAGGGCAAGTCGCACCAGATCGAGCTACCGATCACGCTGCTGGGAAACCAGATGATTCCGGAGCAGATGCAGCAGATGCTCGGTGGCACCAAGGAGGTCGCCAGCTTTCAGGCTTCGACCGCCATCGATCGCAGTGACTTCGGTGTCGGTGTCGGCAGCTGGGCCGCGACCATGGTCGTCGGCGGCGAGGTCTCGATCGAGATCCTGCTCGAAGCCCACAACAGTTGATCGCCTGCTCCCACACAACTACAAGACCCGCCCCGGCCCGAGCTCGACGTGCTCGGCCGGGGCGTTTCCTTTGTCGAAGCTCTACCAGCCGAAAAGGTAGAAGATCCGCACCCGGTCGAAATCCGCCCCGATGCTGGTAAACGCGCCCCTCTCCGCGGCCAGCCTCAAGGAGTGCCTGGGGCGCAACGGCAACGACAGGGTCAGCCCGACCCGTGAGTTTCGCTGCAGATCGGCCTTCTCTTCACCGCCGATCGTCGTGCGCCCGCCGGTGAAGTAATTGGTATCCAGCGCCAGCCAGATACTTGGCGTGAAGTTGTAGCTCACGTGCGCCTGGACGCTGCCAATCGGATCCTGCTCGCGTCTCAGACCGACAAAGTTGTCGTTGGTGGTGAAGAACCAGACCCCGACGGCCGCATCCAGAATCCAACGGCCTTTGATGCTCGAATAGCCGATCTCCGGCTTGAAGCTCCAGCGATTGGTGCCGAAGTTGACGAAGCGTGTGGGGTCGTACTGGCCGCTCGGTGGGACCATGGTCAGGCTGACACCCAGATTTCTGCGCTGCCCGAACTCGGCATACTCCTTGGGTGTCATGGCCGGGCCGCCCAGCAGATTCACTACCAGCCGCATCTGGGTGTCCGCGGCACCCGACCGGCTATCCGAGACCAGCTCCCCCTGGAGCCGCCCCGAGCCGCTGATAAATCCATAGGGGACCGAGATGGTGAACGAAGAGGAGCGGCCAAAGAGTCCCAACGAGCGCATATACGACACGGCGAAGATGCTGAGGTTGAGATCGAGATCCTGAACCGGCGAGGCCACGTCGGTCACGACGTTGCCGGAGGAGAAGATGTAGGTAAACAGAACAAAGTTGAGCCCCACCGGAATCGTACGGTAGGCGCGGGGCTCGAGCTCCTGGCCGCTGACCGACGGCGGCGCTGCCAGCGTCGAGGCAAGTATCAACAGACCCGCCACACATCCAACAGCCCCTCTGGAACGCAGCTTGGCTACAGGCACCACGAAGTCACTCCCGATCTCCGGACCGCGCCAAGGATAGCGAATTTTTCTTCAGGAGTTGCGGGGATCCTCGAGCAGCCAGTAGAGCACGTTGTCGGAAAAGATCCGGTCTTTTGTCAGACCGAGATGATTGGTGAACAGCATCAGAGTTTCGGTCCAGCCGATAGGTGATTGCAGGGTCGGCTGCCAGGTCCCGCCTGTCCGCTCGTCCATCAGCGCACTCGAACGCAGTACCGTGCCGTCGCCGGCTCCCATCTCCAGAACCGCTAGACGACCGGTCGAACGGTCGACAGCGACTCCGGCGGGTGTGTCCACGGCATCCCCGGCGACCAGCATCAGATCGAGTCCTGGTGGCCTCTGGCCTGGGCGATCCAGCGCCGCAGCGAATTGCCGCGCACGTTCGAGCGACTTTCGCTGGTGGTCGACGGCCACCGCCTGTCGGTCGGCCGCGGTGGCGATCTCCGGCAGCAGCCAACTGAGAGACTCGGCCTCGGCCGGCGACGCCAAACCCCATCCCATCTCCTGCCACAGCTTTGGATCGAGCAGGTCCTCGATCGGTTCGCCACTGTCGGCCCAGACAACGGCGCCATGGCGGCTACGAGGCAGCAGCTGGTATAGGGCGGGGAAGGACCCCAGAACGCTCGGGGTGTAGCGCGGCAGAGTGGGCCCGAACTTTCGGCCTTCGACCAGATTGACGAGTGATTCGAGGGAGCCAGCATTGGGCGGTGCCACCAGGATCGCCCGGTCGACGTGCCGGCTGCCTGCCCAGGTCAGCGCCGGCAGCGAGCCGTCCGCGGGCAGATCGGCCCCGCCATACCGCAGGTAATAGCGGGCCAGCAATGCTCCCATCGAGTGAGCCACGATGTCGAACTTGACCTCGGAGTCCACGACTCCGAATCGGCGCTCGTTCTCCTGCTGGATATAGGCCTGTTTCTCCAGGATGAACTCGTGGAGGCGTCTGGCGTTCTCGACGTTGTCGCGACGAAAGTCGTAGGGGAACTGGAAACAGGTGTAGTGATCGTCACCCCAGTCGACGGCACCGGATAAACCCAGACTCTGGTCGCGATAGCCGCCCGCTCCCAGCACCTCCATCATTTGAAAGTAGGCTTTGAGTTGAATTGGCAACCCGAGCAGGCGAACGCGGATGCGATCCAGCACCTCCGTTGCCTCGACATCGTCCCGCAACTCCGATAGAGGTCGCCCACGAGCCATGGGGAGGGCCACCAGGCTGGCGCCCGCGGGATCGTTGGGTTTCGCGTAACCACCGCTGAACGCCCCCCAGGCCACCTGCCCCGTTACCGAGTCCTGGAGCCGGGAGCCCAGGATGCCAGGAATAACGATAACGGCGTGGCGTTCCGGGCCGTGGTGCCCCGCCGCTTGGTTGTAAAGCCCGCCTAGATCGGACGGCTGATAGCGGAGCGTACAGGCTCCCACCAAGATGGTCGCCGCCATCATTGCTGCCGCTGAAGTCTTCACTTTCACGTCTTTCCTCCTTTGACCGACCAGTCTAGCCCGCAGTCAATTCGCTCCGATGCGGGAAGAATCGCCTCATCCCGAAGAGGTCGTACTTTTCGATCCAGCGCGGTAGGAGAAAGAAGAGCACCACCACCACCGCTCCACCGATCCATACAACAGAAGGACTTATGAAAAACACGGAACCGAACGAGACGTAAACCAAGGTGAGCGGCAGCATGCCAACAAAAGTTGCCATGGCGAACTTCGTCCAGGACATTTTGGTCAGACCCGAACCATAACTGACCATGTCGAACGACACGGCTGGAATCAATCGAGCCAAGAATACGACCTTGATCAACAGCATGTCCGAGCACTGCTGACAGAAATTGATATGTCCCTTGAGGAAACGGGCGATGAGATCGCGGCCGAGCCACCGGGCGACAAAAAAGCTGACCATCGCACCGAGCGTGGCTCCGGTAACGGCGTACAGGGTCCCGTAGAGCGGACCAAAGACGCGACCTGCGAGGATGTCCAGCGGCAAGGTGGGTATCGGCGAGACCACGGCGGCCGCCATCAGCAGAATGAAGAGCACAGGACCAAGCGGCCCAGCAGCGTGGAGTTGATCCTCGAGCCGGCTGGGATCGAGGATTTTGCTCAGGTGAAGCCTCTGCTCGAGAAAGACGACCAGCAGAAGCAACCCCACGACCCCTAGGGCTTTGAGCAGCAGCTTTGTTCTTCGTCGCACCAGTATCGCCTTTCAGGCCAGTCTCATTCTTGGCAACTCCCGTAAGATACATCTAAGGCAAGTTGAAAAACGGTTTGTCTCGCAGCCCAGAGTGAGTGATCTTCAGGCTAAAATTCTTACACCAGCCTCCGTCTCAGCAGATCATGGCCACGCTATCTCCTCTCGAAGATCCGGAAATTGCGGGGCGAATCCGCAATCTGGACCATGAGGCCCTGGCGGCCGTCGTCGATGCCTATCTCGATCAGGTCGTGCGAGCGGCCCGGGGGGCGGGCCTCGACCAGCAGCAGGCCGAGGAGGTTGCACAAAACACCTTTGCCACCTTTATCGAGACCGCGCCGCGCTTCGAGGGACGTTCGCACGTGCGAACCTGGGTCTTCGGCATTCTCTACCGGAAAATACAGGAAGCACGCCGCGGCTTTGCCAAGGACCGGCGAATGGACGACATCGACGAGGTGTTCGAGAGTCGGTTCGACCCGACAGGCAGCTGGAGCCAGCCACCCCGAGGTCCCGATGACGATCTGTTTGCCAAGGAAGCCCGGCAAGAGATCGGCGATTGCCTCGAGGCGGCACCCGATCAGCAGCGTATGGCCTTTCTCTTCCGCGAGGTCGACGGTCTGTCGACACCGGAGGTCTGTAAGATTCTCGAGGTCTCCGCCACTAACCTGGGTGTGATGCTTCACCGTGTTCGTAACCGGCTCCGTGAGTGCCTGGAGACCAAGTGGGAGCAAGCCTGATCGCCATGCCGACATGTAGAGAAGTCTCACGCTCGATCGCCGCGGATGAGCTGCCGGCAGCCGGCTGGAGGCGGCGCCTGTCGACAAAGCTTCATCTGCTGATGTGTCGTCACTGCCGGCGCTACTCCCGCCAGCTCCGCGCTATGGGCGAGGCCGCGAGACATATCCTGAGCGACAAATCTCCGGATCCCGCCGCCCACCAGCGTCTGCGGAGCTCGATTCTCGACCAGCTTCCGTCCGGCGCAGAGAAAGATGCCGATCCCCGGGTGTAATAATCCGGCCCCGTCGATCACTCACCTCCTGAAACGATGATCCCCGCAGAAAAGCAACAGCTACCGGTCCTCCCGTCCAATGACGAGGAGACGAGCTTCGCCGCAAAGCTCCGCGCTCACGGCCTGGGCGAGTTGCACCGCGGGCGCGTCACCGCGCTCCAGGTAAACGTCGGACGGCTCTGTAACCTCGCCTGCCACCACTGCCATGTCGAGGCCGGGCCAAAACGCGCCGAGGTCATGACCGCCGAGGTTGCCGAGCGCTTGCTCGAGCTGCTGGCCGCCAGTCCGGGGGTCGAGGTGCTCGACCTGACCGGCGGGGCGCCGGAGATGAACGAGAACTTCCGTCACCTCGTGACCGGCGGCCGACGGCTCGGTCGCCGGGTGATCGACCGCTGCAATCTGACCATCCTCCTCGAGCCCGGTGAGGAGGACCTCGCCGAGTTTCTAGCCGCCGAGCGGGTCGAAGTCGTCGCGAGCCTGCCCTGTTACACCCTGGAGAACGTCGAGCGCCAGCGCGGCCGCGGCGTCTTCGGTGCCAGCATCGAAGCTCTCCGGCGCCTGAATGCGCTCGGCTACGGTCAGCCCGGCTCGGCGCTCCGCCTCGACCTGGTCTACAACCCCCTGGGGCCGTCGCTACCGTCCGATCAGCCCCGGCTCGAGCTGGACTACAAGCGTGAGCTCGCGGAGCGCTTTGGTCTCGAGTTTCACCATCTGCTGACCATCACCAACATGCCGATCCGCCGTTTTGCCGAGCAGCTGGTGCGGCTCGGGCGCCGCGAGGCCTACCAGGCACTGCTCGTCAACCACTTCAACCCGGCGACGGTCGCGGGCCTGATGTGCCGATCTCAGGTCAGTGTCGACTGGGCCGGCGATCTCTACGACTGCGATTTCAACCTCATGCTCGGCCTCCCGCTGTCAACCGATGAGGCAGGCCCACAAAAGACGATCTGGGACATCGCATTTCTCGATCGACTGTCGGGGACCGCTATCGCTACCGCAAGCCACTGCTTCGGCTGCACGGCCGGTGCGGGTTCGAGTTGCTCGGGGTCGCTCGCCTGAGCGGCGGGCACAACCCACAGGTCACACCTTCTCAGTTTGCCAGCCACCTCCCTCTGATGAGGGCCGTCTGGGCCTCTGTAAGAAGTGGTCGTCTCGAGCCACTCACCCACTGGAGTGCCGCGAGGGGAAGGGTCGAAGAAACCCATTCCGAGCTCACGGCAGGAAACAGAAAGGATGGCGCACCATGACCACTTCGCATTCAGTAGCCGCGCCCGTCCCCGTGGTGGTTCATCTCTCCGGCAGCCGCCGTGGCACCACCGAGCGTCTCGCCGGCGATGTGCTGACCATCGGCACCTCCCCGGCAGCGGCGATCCGTCTCGCGGCCGACGAGGAGCCCGCGGTCGGAGAGCTGCATGCCAGACTGGAGCGCCGGGGACCGACCTATGAGCTGAGCACGGCGCCCGGCCAATCGGTCTGGGTCAACGGCGAGCCGGTGAAGCAGCTGGTTCTAGCCTCCGGGGATGTTCTGGAGGTCGGTGAAGGGGGGCCAATTCTGCGATTCCGGCTCTATCCGCCCGGATCCAGGGCCTACAAGTCGGTGGTCGAAGCCTTTGCCGATTGCATCGACTGTGCTCGTCGCGACAGCGGCACCTCCCTCCAGCGGGCCTCGATCCTGTTGACCAGTATTCCCAGAGAGCTGGCCACCCAGACGCAACCCTGGATCCGTGGATCGCTGCTGGCGCTTCTTCTCCTGCTACTTGTCGCCTCGGCCACCCTCGTCCACCGTGGCCTGCGACTCGAGGAACGGCTGACTTCCGAAGAGCTACGGGTCGCCGGTCTGGCGGAGCTGCTCGAGCACACCGAGCGTCGAGCCCTGTCACGCGCCGACCTGGCCGTGGCCCGCTCAGAGCTAGAAGGTCGACTCTCGGCGACGGTGGAGCGGGTGGCGGCGCTCGAAGCTCGATCCGATGCCGCCGGTCGCACCATCGCCAACGCCAGCCGCTCCATTGTCTTTCTCCAGGGTGCGTATGGCTTCGTGGAAACGGCAACCGGACGGTCTCTGCGCTATGCCGGCCTCGGACCGGACGGTATTCCTCTGACCGATGACGCCGGCAACCCGTTGGTCGGTCCTGATGGTCGAGGTCCCGAGATCGAAGCGCTGTTTACCGGCACCGCCTTTGTCGCCACCAAGGACGGGCTCCTGCTCACCAATCGCCATGTCGCCTCCCCATGGGAGTACGACGATGCCGCTGGAGCCGTCATGACCCAGGGATTTCAACCGGTCATGAGTCGTTTTGTCGGTTATCTTCCCGGTGTCGAAGAGCCCTTCGACGTCTCACTGCTGCTCGCCAGCGACGTGGCCGACGTCGCCGTCCTCAAATGCGGTGACATCACGGGTGAAGTGCCCAGCCTCGAGCTCGCCTTGCCACCTCCAAGCGCCGGTGACGAAGTGCTCGTCATGGGCTATCCCACCGGCATTCGCGCACTGCTGGCGCGAGCCGACGAGGGCCTGGTCACCCAGTTGATGAGCGAGCAGGGCATCGATTTCTGGTCGGTGGCGCGAAAGCTGTCGGCGGCGAGCCAGATCGGGCCGCTGGCGTCACAGGGCATCGTCGGGCAGGTGACTTCGGCGGCGATCGTCTACGACGCGGAGACCACCAGCGGCGGCAGTGGCGGTCCGGTCCTCGACCTCGACGGGCGGGTGGTGGCGGTCAATGTGGCCATCATGCCCGAGTTTGGGGGCTCCAACATGGGAGTGCCGGCCGCCTATGCCCAGCAGCTCCTGGCGCGTGCAGCCGCCTCCCAATCAGTATCAAGCGGCGAGTAGGATAGGCCCGCGTGGCGGGTCCCGGCAAGATAGACTAGCCAGCCTGAAACGTGGACGCAGCCCGCAAACGGGGGCTGCCACCATCCCGCCGCTCGCCATGCCACTGCACCAACCACAGTCGGTGGAAAAACCGCCCACGAGCCGTCACCAGAATGTCGGTTTCTGGCTCTTTACCCTCCACCTGCTCACGGTCTGGGGGCTGGCGCTCTCCAATATCTTTCAGGGTCTTACCCTGTTGTGGACCATGGGTAGGTGGCGCGATCTCCGGTTGTCGACGGCTTCCTTGCGGGCCGCAGGTGCCGATCTGCTGCTAAAGCCTTTTGTGGTTTATGTGGTGATCTTTGTCGCCTCCGCCCTCACTTCGTATCAGGTCAGGACGAGCCTGTGGGAGCTGCGGGCTTTGATCGGCTTGACCACCCTGCCACTGGCGTTGCTGCTGGTGCGAGGAGAACGCCGGGTCCGGTTGGTGTTCGACCTGCTGATCTGGGTCACGCTCGCCCTCGCTGTTTATGGCATCGCCCAGTATCTCTTTACGGACTACGGAGAGCTGCACAACCGCATCCCCGGCCCGTTTGGCCACTACATGACCTACTCGGGAGTGATTCTCCTGGGTGCATGTCTGGTGCTCGGGCGTGTGATGACCATCCCAACCGTGCAACCGGCCAAGTACTGGCTATTCCTGGCAGTGATTCTGAGCGCTCTGGGACTGACGCTTACCCGCAACGTCTGGCTGGCGACGTTTGTCGTCATCACCATCGCCTTCTTCATGCGCTTCCGGCGATGGCTCCCGGCCTATGCGGTGGCAGTGGCGCTGTTGCTCTCATTGGTAGCCACTCAGGCGCCCCAGCACTGGTCACGATTGACCTCGATCGTCAGTCTCGAGGATCCCTCGAACTACGATCGGCTCTGCATGGCCGAGGCTGGTCTCCACATGATCGCGGATCGACCGCTGTTTGGGATCGGCCCGGGGATGGTAGAGCTCTACTATCCGATCTACCAGCATCCAACGGCACTCCGACCCGACGTCAAGCACCTGCACAACACTTTGCTTCACCTGGCCGCGGAGAGGGGGATACTTGCCGTTGGGGCCTACATTTGGCTGATGATCGCGGCTCTGTGGCTCTGCCATCGCGGCTATCAGCGGGGGGGCGGCCTCGCTGGTCCCAGAGCCGATCTCTACCTAGGTGTCATGTTGGCCCTTGTAGCCCTCAATATCGCCGGCATCTTCGAGGCCAACTGGCGCGATACCGAGGTGCAGCGATGGGCGCTCTTTCTCCTCGCCGTTCCCGTCTGTCTGGACAACACACGGGTCCATCTCGATCAGTAGGGTTTGTGCGGCCGGGTGGTAGGCCCGTCCGGCTCTACCTCGACCCAGAATGAGGACTGATCCGGAGCGGGTTTCTTCGCCAGCGGATCCCTCCCCAGGAGCCGCATCACCAATCCCAGCGGGGTGATGACCAGGAAGAAGGTGAGGGTCAGGACCAGATAGGTCAGGGCTGCCGTCACCACCCGGGCTACCCGGGCAAAGACCTTCTCCAGCGGCCCGAGCACCCGTGGCGCGAGGATGGCGAGGAGGAGCAGAGTGGCCGCCACCCCGAGGATCCAGGGAGCGGCCGACTTCTCGCGCCAGAAGAGAATCGAGCCCAGCACCGTGAGGCCGGCGCCAAGCGCCAGCCCGAACCGTCTCAGCTCGGCCGGGGACTTGGTGACCTTGTCGTCCGTGTTCTTCACTCGGTCGTCAATCCAGATCGTAGAGCTGGCGCCAGTCGACCTTCTCCTCGAGCAGCGGTTGCTCCTCTTTGTACAGCACGAAATCCTCCAACACCAGGACGTCCATCTCGGTGCGCATAAAACAGAGATAGGCGTCCTGTGGCGTGCAGACAATCGGCTCGCCCCGGACGTTGAAGGAGGTGTTGACGATGACACCATAGCCGGTCTTGGCCTTGAAGGCCTGGATCAGGTCGTAGTAGGCGGGGTTGGTGGCGCGATCGACCGTCTGTACCCTGGCGGAATAATCGATGTGGGTGATGGCCGGTATGTCCGAACGGGGTACCTTCAGCTGCTCGACCCCGAAGAGATTGGTCTCGTCCGCAGTCATCGCCCGTCGCCTTTTCTGCTGCACCGGCGCCACCAGCAACATGTACGGGGATTCGCGATCGAGCTCGAAGTACTCCGACACATCCTCTTGCAGGCAAGAGGGGGCAAAGGGGCGAAAGGACTCCCGGTACTTGATCTTCAGATTCATCACCGACTGCATCTGCGGGCTGCGCGCGTCACCCACGATGCTACGCGCCCCCAGGGCACGCGGACCGAACTCCATGCGTCCCGAGAACCAGCCCACGACCTTCTCCCGGGCCATCAGATCGGCGACCAGGACCGGCATCTCCCCAGACGGAACTCGGTGGCTGGGGATCTGCTCCTCCCGCAGCCAGCTGTCGATCTGAGCAGACGAGAAGGCGGGGCCCAGATACGAACCACTTTGTGAGTCCCGACCCTCGGTGACCTTACGCGGCTTGTCCAGTACCTGATGCCAGACAAACAGCGCCGCTCCCAGCGCCCCTCCCGCATCCCCGGCCGCCGGCTGGATCCAGATCCGGTCGAAGATCCCTTCACGCAGGATCTTGCCGTTGGCCACGCAGTTGAGAGCCACGCCTCCCGCCAGACAGAGGTTCATCTCACCGGTCTCCCGGCGAATATGTCGGGCCATTCGCAGGATGATCTCCTCGGTGACGTCCTGTACGGAGCGGGCGAGATCCATCTCCTTCTGGGTCAGCTCGGCCTCCGGCTGACGCGGCGGGCCGCCAAAGAGCCGATGCAAGCGCTTCGAGGTCATGGTCAACCCCTGGCAGTAGTTGAAGTACTTCATGTCGAGACGGAAGGAGCCATCCTCCCGCAGGTCTACCAGGTGATCGAGTATGGTCTGGACGTACTTGGGCTCACCGTAGGGTGCCAGACCCATGATCTTGTATTCGCCGGAGTTGACCCTGAAACCGGTGTAGTAGGTAAAGGCCGAATAGAGGAGCCCCAGACTGTGGGGAAAGCGCAGCTCGCGAGCCAGCTCGACGCGATTGTCATGACCGGTGCCCCAGGAAGCGGTTGCCCACTCCCCTACCCCGTCCACCGTCAATATCGCCGCTCTCTCGAACGGTGAGGGGAAGAACGCCGAGGCCGCGTGAGATTGATGGTGCTCGGGATAGATCAGGTCGCCTTCGTACCCGACCTCCTCGGCGATCAACTCACCCATCCAGAGCTTCTGCTTTAGCCACAGGGGCATCGCTTTGAGGAAGGATGGCAGCCCCGCCGGGGCGAACGACAGATAGGTTTCGAGCAACCTCTCGAACTTGAGCCAGGGTTTGTCGTAGAAGGCCACCTGCTCCAGGTCGGCGGCGGTTATCCCCGCCTCGCGCATGCAGTAGTCGACGGCATGGCGGGGAAAGCGGTGATCGTGCTTCTTGCGGCTGAATCGCTCCTCCTGCGCCGCCGCCACGATCTGCCCATCGGACAGCAGACAGGCCGCCGAATCGTGGTAGAAGGCGGAGATTCCCAGAATGTACATGGCTCTGGCTATTGAAGTTGGACGGAGGTACGGTCCAGGAGATAGCTCACCGGCACGAACTCGTAGCCGGCGGCGAGCGCGCGTGGAATCTCTTGCTCGAGCACCCCGAGGGTGACGCTGGAAGGGTGACCGATGGCTATGGCTGCACCCCGCTCGCGGGCCACTTCGAGCAGCCGCCGGAACTGCTCCTTGACCGTCTCTGTCTCGTGAACAGAGTCCAGGAACACCTGTCGCTCGGCGGCCGGCACCCCGACTTCGAGAGCCATCTGGTAGCCCACGCTGTCGGCACTGGTGCGGGAATCGACATAGAAGAGACCGCTCTCCGCCAGCACCTCGAGAATCGTCCGCATCGCCGCGGGGTCGGCAGACAGGTCGGACCCCATATGGTTGTTCACCCCCACCGCTCCCGGGGTTTTCTCCAGAGCCACCCGGGTGCCGATGGTCAACTCATCCGCGGCCATCTCGCGGCTGAGGGCACCCGGCCCCGGATTGGCTCCATTGCGCGCCACCATCGGCAGATGGCACAGGATCTCCGCCTCGTGCTCGCGCAGGGCTGCGATGACCTCGGGTGTCCTCGACTCGAATGGCAGCACGGCGTAGCTGATAGGGACCCCCAGCTGTTGGAGGGTATCGACGTCCGTCACGCTGCGGCCCAGATCATCGATCAACAGCGAGATCCGAGCTCCTCCTGCCGGTGGATACTCACTCTCGTACCCCGGCTCCACGACCGGCTGCGACTTCTCGCCGGTGGGGGCCTCGGCCCGTTCGGCAGGAGCTGGACCAGGTATCGGAACAGGGGCTTCCGGCTCCTTGGGTTTTTGCCTCTGCGGCTCCGGCTCTGCTCTATCCAGCCTCTCGGTAACTCGCCCAAGGTAGGCACCCGAGATGAAGAACAAGACGGCCACCGCCACGACCCAGGGCCAGCTGACTCCTCCACGAGCGCTCATGATTCAGCGCTCCGCTGGGGCACGGCCGGACAAGCATGCATACAACGCATCGGACAGCAGTCTATTTCGGGGTTGGCTTGCTTGGCTCAGGCGACGTCCCGGTCCGCCTCTTCCCGGTCTTCCAGGAGAAGCTCCAGGCCGCGCTCGAGGATGAGGTCGTCGAGCGGCAAGTCGCGGTCGGCAAACCGTCGGGACGCATCACTAACCGAGAGATCGGGCGCCAGGCTCTCGTCGATGGGCTCGTTATCGGGACCGGTGTAGAAGGCGTCGGTAAGCAGCAGGCGTGAGCCATCCGACAGAGGATGCATCGATTGGCGACCCGCGAGGCCAAAGCTGCGCTCACCCACCAGACGGCTCTCGGCGCCCTGCTGGAGCACGGCGGCGAGGATCTCCGCCGGACCGAGGGAGCCGCCGTCGATCAGCACCACCGAGCTCCCACTCCAGATCGGATCCTCCATCGCTTCGAAGCTCACCTTTTCCTCTGCTTTGACTGCCAGCTCTCCCAGATGACCGGTGACAAAGAGTCCGGCCACAGCGTAGGCGGCGGCGCTGTCTCCTCCGGCCACTCCCCGCAGGTCGACGATCAGCTCGTGCCGACCGCTCTGGTCGAGCTCCTGCAAGGTGGTACGAACAGCTGCAGCGGTCGAGGCCTCGAAGCGCGGGATGCGCAGGACGGCGATGCCGTCCCGATCCTCGACACTCGCCGGCCTCTCCTCGACGTCTCTCAAAGTGAGAATCGTCTCCTCGGTCTGGCCACGCCGGAGAATCTCCACATCGATCTCGGTACCAGGATCATCGGCCAGGATCTTCTGGATCTGCCACAGGGGCATGCCGCGGGTAGAGCGTCCTGCCAGCGTGGAGAGAATGTCGCCTCTGGCCACTCCCGCCTCGTCACCGGCACTCCCCCGCTCGACCGCTACGACATAGGCAATGCCCCGCTCTTTTACCACCGACAAGCCGCTGCGAAACGGACCCAGGTGCCTCACCTGCTCGAATGACTCGACCTGGTCGGCGGGGATGAAAGTCGACAGGGGGTCGAGGGCATCGGTCGTGCCATCCAGCGCCCCGCTGAGGAGCTGATCGACTGCTGTCTCCTCTACGTACGCCCGGCGAATGAGGTGGAGCACCTCCGAGAAAACCGATAGCTGCTTGGAGAGAGAGTCGTCGTCCGCCTGCCCAGTCGAGGCTCGGGAAAGGCTGGCGAATACCACCAACAGCAGACAGCAGACGGAGATCAACAAAAAGACGACGCGGGATCTATCCATGAGCTCAGGTCCTCGGGATCCGCTACCGCAGCCACTCTGCCGGGTCTACGGGTCGATTCTCGACGCGGATCTCAAAATAGAGCGAGTCGGCACTGCGGCCGATCACGTGGCCCAAAGATAGCACATCGCCTCGCGCCACCTCGAGATCCTGGAGACCGGCATAGAGGGTGAAGACACGACCGGAATGATGCATCACCGCGGTCCAGCCATAGCCCTGGAACGGCGCGGCGAAGAGCACTTCGCCCGGATATATCGCCCGCACCGGGGAGCCGACGCCGGTCGACAGCTCGAGACCGTTGTGTGGGGTCTGTGTCTTGTAGCGGGGATCGAGGCGCGGTCCGAATGCCGTCACCACCGTGCCATCCACCGGCCAGTCGAGCACCCCCAGAAAATTCTGAATTGGGGTGCCGCTGAGTGGCTCGGTGCTCCGTCCATAGAGAAAGTCCAGCAGGCTCGCCAGTTTGCGCTCCTTGTCCTCCAGCTGTGCAGCCTGGGTCGCCAGACTCTCCTGCTCCTTCTCGAGCTTCGCCAGCAGGGCCGCCTGTCGCCGCCGCAGACGGTTCAACTGATCGAGGCGCTGGCCCTCCGCCAGCAGCCACTCCTCGATCTCGCGTTGGCGCTCCTGCAACTCGCTGCGCTCGAACACCAACCTGGCGCGTGTGTCGACATAGTCGTCGAGGAGATCCCGGTCCCGAATGGCCAGGAATCTCACCTGCCTGATGCCTGGCAGCAGATCCTCCTGAGAGTGAATCGAGAGAAAGAGCCGCAGATATCCCTGCCGCCCGAGTCGGTAGAGGTCGGCCATCCTCTCCTTGAGGTTGTGGCGTAGCTCTTCGAGCCGGACTTCGAGCTCGGCAACCTGCTGCTGCAGCTCCACCAACGACTCTTCGGCCAGCGTGCGGGCGGTCTGCGCCTCGTCGACCCTCTTCTCCTGCAGCTCGATGGCTACCGCCGTCTGTTCGAGCTCTCCCTTGAGCCCGGCGCTCTGCCGACGGACCTGGTTGAGCCGCACCTGGAGCCGGGCGATCTCGTCTCGAATCGCCTCCAGCTCGGTCTCACGACCACCGGGCTGGGCGACAACGAACGAGCTGAAGATCAGGGCTATTCCGATTAGGGCGGAGGCACGCTTCATACGGTCGAGAGATGGCCTTGTCGACTAGGCGGCATGCTAACATCCCGCCGATCTCGGAAGGTCCCCCGCTCGACATGACGAGACTTTCTTTCGCGACCCCCTGCTGGCGGGCGCTGCTGCTGCTGACGGTCTGTCTTCTCGCCGGCGGCTGCGAACGCTCGGCGGGGCCCGACCTGCCGGCGGACAACCGTCTGGTCGTGGCGCTGGAGAGCGCCCCCATCAACCTCGATCCTCGTGTCGGCACCGACCAGGCCTCGAGTCGGGTCTTCGAGGTCATGCTCAATGGGCTGGTGACAAAGGACACTAGAGGGAACCTCCTCCCCGATCTGGCGGAGTCCTGGGAGATCCTCGACGGGGGTGCGCGCTATCGCTTTCACCTGCGCCCGGGGGTGCGCTTCCACGACGGCCGGGAGCTCTCATCCGCCGATGTCATCTGGACCTTCCAGTCGATCCTGGACGGTACCGTCGTCAGCCCGAAGCGTGGCTCCTTTCAACAGCTCGAAAGAGTAGACGCGATCGACGATCTGACCGTGGACTTCGTCATGAGCGAGCCGTTCGGCGCCATGCTGGTGAATCTCACCTCCTTTCTCGGCATCATTCCGGCAGGCGTGGATACCGAGAGCTTCAACCGCCAGCCGGTGGGGACCGGTCCATTTCGCCTCGTCGAGCGGCACCCCGACCATCTGGTCTTCGAGGCTTTCGAGGACCACTGGCGCGGACGCCCACAACTCGACGTCCTGGAGCTCCGGGAGATCCCCGACGCCACGGTGCGCGCCCTCGAGCTACAAAAAGGCTCGGTGCAGCTGGTGGTCAGCGACCTGGCTCCCGACGTGCTACCGCTTTTCCGGCGAGACCCCGCCTTCAAAGTGATCGAGGATCCCGGCTCCAAGTACTCCTATCTCGGTGTCAATTTCGAAGACCCGATTCTCGCTCGCACCGAGGTGAGAAGGGCCATAGCGCTGGCGCTCGATCGGCAAAAACTCGTGGAAACCCTGTGGCGGGGTCTGGGCATCGTCACCGAGACCGTCATCCCGCTGGGGCATTGGGCCCGCAACGACGACCTGGAACCGATTCCGTACGACCCCGAAGCGGCTCGGCGGCTGCTCGATCAGGCGGGCTATCCGGATCCCGACGGCGACGGTCCACAGTCGCGGTTCGGCCTCACCTACAAGACCTCGACCGACGAGACCGCACTGCTACAGGCACAGATCATCCAGGCCATGTTGGCCGAGGTGGGGATCGAAATCGAGATCCGCTCCTACGAGTTTGCGACCTTCTACAGCGATATCAAGAAAGGAAACTTCCAGATCTTCAGCCTGACCTGGACCGGGATCATCGACCCCGACTTCTTCAGCCTGATCCTCCACTCCAAAAGCATCCCGCCGGCCGGCGCCAACCGGGGCCGCTACCGGAACAAGGAATTCGATCGGGTGGTGGACGAGGGGGCGAGGCGGACCAGGCCGGAAGATCGGAGACCGTTCTACCTACGAGCACAGGAGATCATGGCAGCCGATCTCCCCTACATCAGTCTTTTCAACCGGGTGAACTTCGCGGTAATGCCGACCCAGCTCGAGGGCTACCAGAACTACCCGAGCAGCGAGTTCTACAGCCTGAAGAACGTGAAGTGGCGCAGATAGACCCCACCTCCCCGGTGAGCCCTTCTCGGCAAGACCTATTCGAAGGACGCGAGGGCCTCCTCCTCATCGGAGAAGATGTCGAAAACCGTTACCAACTGGGTGATCTGCAGAATATCCTGCACTTTGGGCGGCAGGTTTGCGAGCTTGAGCTTGCCGCCGCGATTGGTGACCGTCGTATAGGCAGACACCAACTCGCCGATCCCCGAGGAATCGATGGTCGTAACGTTTCCCAGGTTGATGAGAATACTCTCCGAGCCCGCGTCCATGGCCTCGTGAACTGCGTCTCGCAACGCCACGTCTCCGACGCCGATGGTGATCTTGCCCTTGGGATCCAGGATGGTAATTCCCTTACTGTGTCGCGCCGCGATCTTCATCTCTCGTCCTCCTCTTCCTGACTTGCGGCCGGCGGTTGCAGGGTGACACGCTTGCGCATGGTCACCACCGTGCCCCCGTCCGACTCGAAGCTGTATTTAATATCGTCCATGAACTTCTTCATGAAAAAGATGCCTCTCCCGTTTGGGCGCATCAGATTGTCCGGCTCGAGCGGGTCGGGTACCTTCTTGGGGTCGAACCCGTTGCCCTGGTCTCGAACTTGAATCACCACCTCGTCACCATCGAGACAGCACTCCACCCTTACGAACTTCTCGGGATCCATGTTGTTGCCGTGCTGGATTGCATTGGCCACCGCCTCACGCACTGCCGTGCCAATCGATTGAGAGGTTTCCGCGTCGAGCTTTAGTTGTTGGAGCGAAGCCTTCACCGCAATCTGGACGAGCTCCACATTCTCGGTGCGACTGCCGATCTCGAGACAGACCTTTGGCTCCGACGTCGTCATGGCTTGGCTGCGGCCGCAGTCTAGCAAATCACCCGCCAAATCCCACCCACAAAGCGACTTGCGTCAGGCCATTGCCGACCCCGTCCTGCAGAAAATCCAGTGCGGTCGGGATCACTATCGCCAGCTGGATGGCGTCGAACAGGGCATGAGCGGCTATGGCCGGCCAGATGTTCTGTCTCCATTTGACGAGAAAGGCATAGATCAACGACAGCAGCGCCACCCCCACCAGCATCAAGGGCTGCTCGTAGCTGGCGTGGGCCAGAACAAATAGAACCGTCGAGGCGGCGATGCCGACCCGGGGTTGGAGAAAGCCGCGGAAAAAGGTCTCCTCCACCACACCGGCCGATAGGCTCAAAAGAAGACGAATCCACAGCGGCAACGCGGCAATCCACGGAATCACGGGTGGCGGCTCTTTTGGCAGCGCCTCCTCGCCCACTACCTGCCAGAGAAAAAGCGCCACACCGAGCAGAACGCCCAGCGTCAACAGCCAGGCACCAATACCGACCACCAGACCGATACCGATCTCACGCCCGACGGCTGGAGCACGGAAGCCGAGCTGCGCCGGCCAACCCATGGCACCGGTGGGCTGTCGAAGCGCCCCGCCGCCAAAGCCCAGTCCATACCAACAAACCAGGCTGACGACGAGGAGCATGTGCAGGAGGAAGAGTCGCGGCGCCGTCATACCTGCCAGATCCCACTCCACCTCCTGTCCCAGTGTGCTCAACGGCGAGAAGACGCCAATCCAGAGGATCGCGGTCAGGATGCCGCCCGCCAGAAGCCGTCGCCCCAGCCTCGCCATTCGATCTTCCGGAGAGACGGCACCATCGAGCTGAAAGTAGGGTGGCAGCAGGCCTCTCTTGGCCATCATGAAGTCCAGCGACCAGGCAGCCGCCACCGACAGCACGATCGGGCCCAGCACTCGAAGCCAATTCAGATCCATATTCGTAGGCGGTCGCTCGTTTTCGCAGGCAAGAAAGACCGACGGCGCATGATACTTCATCTCCCAGCTCGAGCAGCCCGTGCTGTCGCCGGCCGGCTCTCTACCCCGTGCTATGATCCGATCGCGGCGGCAACCCGCCTGTCGAAAAAGTAGCCTTCTCGACCCCCGCAGCACACAGGAGGAGGGCTCCCTTGGGCCGATTCCCGGGCGTTGACTATCTGGAATTCGAATCGCTCCTGACCGACGAGGAGCGCATGGTGCGAGACACCGTGCGCGCCTTTGTCGACGACCGGGTCAAGCCGATTATCGAAGAGTGCCACCGGGAGGCGCGGTTCCCCATCGAGCTGGTGCCCGAGATGGGCCAGCTCGACCTGTTCGGGGCCAGCTTCGACGAGTACGGCCTGCCCGGACTCAAAGGTGTCGCCTACGGGCTCATCATGCAGGAGTTGGAACGAGGGGACTCCGGGATTCGCAGTTGTGTCTCGGTGCAGAGCTCCCTCGTCATGTATCCGATCTACACCTTTGGCTCACCCGAGCAGCGGGATCGCTGGATTCCAGCGCTCGCCTCGGGCGAGGCGATCGGCTGCTTTGGCCTGACCGAGCCCGACTTCGGTTCCAATCCGGGGGCGATGCGCACCACTGCCCGGAAAGACGGAGACGGATGGGTGCTCAACGGCTCCAAGCAGTGGATCACCAATGGCAGCCTGGCCGACGTGGCGCTGGTCTGGGCGCGCACCGAAGAGGGGGTCCGGGGCTTTCTCGTCGAGAAGGGTACTCCCGGCTTTACGGCCTGGGATCAGCATGGGAAGTTCTCATTGCGGGCGTCGGTTACCTCGGAGCTGGGTCTGCTCGATTGCAGGATCCCGGCTGACAACATCCTGCCCAAAACCGTTGGGCTCAAGAACGCCTTGATGTGTCTCAACGAGGCCCGCTACGGCATTGCCTGGGGCGCGCTGGGGAGCGCCATGGAGTGCTACTACACGGCTCTCGAGTATGCGAAGGAGAGAGTGCAGTTCGGCGGCCGGCCGATAGCCTCCCACCAGTTGGTTCAAAACAAGCTGGCGTGGATGATCACCGAGATCACCAAAGGTCAGTTGCTCGTGCAACAGGTTGCCCGTCTCAAGGACGCCGGCAAGCTCAAGCACTTCCATGTCTCGATGGCCAAGCGCAACAATGTTTGGGTGGCGCGAGAATGCGCTCGCCTGGCGCGTGAGATCCTCGGTGCCAACGGCATCGTCGACGATTACCCGGTGATTCGGCACATGCTCAATATCGAGTCGGTCTTCACCTACGAGGGGACTCACGATATTCATGGCCTGATAATCGGTGAAGCCATCACCGGAATCGCCTCCTTCAACCCACCGACAACGGAAGAGACTATTCCTGAGTCGGAATCACCCCGGGAGAGCAGTTGATGTCCGTCGACCGCATCCTCGAGCAAGCATTCATTCGTGTAACAGAAGAGGCCGCCCTGGCGGCCGCTCAAACCATGGGGCTGGGTGACCGCAACGAGTCGGATCGAGTCGCTGTCGAGGCCATGCGTACGGAGCTCGGCACCATGGAGATCTGGGGCCGGGTGGTCATCGGCGAGGGCGAGCGGGACGAAGCTCCGATGCTCTTCGTGGGAGAGGAGGTGGGCTCGGCGATCGGCCGGAAAGGTGCGCTCGAAGTGGACATCGCGGTCGACCCCCTGGAAGGGACGAATCTCTGCGCTACCGGCGCCGCCGGCGCCATCGCCGTTCTGGCGGCCGCCGAGCGTGGTGGACTGCTACACGCCCCCGACATCTACATGGACAAGCTCGTCGTCGGACCGACGGCCCGGGGCAAGGTGCACATCGATGCGCCAGTGGCGGAGAACCTGCGCCGGATCGCCGACGCCCTCGAGCGCGATATCACCGACCTCACCGTCGTCGTGCTCGAGCGGGAGCGTCACCAGCAACTGATCTCCGACATCCGATCCGCCGGAGCACGCATCCGACTGATTGGCGACGGCGATCTGTCGGCCGGTATCACCGCGGCGGTACGAGGTACCGGGGTGCATGCGGTAATGGGTATAGGCGGTGCCCCCGAGGGGGTGCTCACGGCGGCGGCCATGCGCTGTCTCGGCGGCGAGATCCAGGCCCGTCTGACACCGTTGAACGAAGCCCAGAAACAGCGCGCCCTCGCCCTCGATATCAGCGACTTCGACCGGATCTATTCCACCGAAGACCTGGCGCCAGGTGACCAGATCCTCTTCAGTAGTACCGGCGTCACCGACGGCCAACTGCTCACCGGTATCCGGTTCTTTGGCAGCGGCCATCGGACTTCGACCCTCTTTATGTCGCTGCCGCGCAAGCTCATCCGTTTTGTCGACACCATCCACCGGGAAGAAGACGCCACTCCGGTGTTTTTCAAGTAGCAAGACCGCAGCGGACTCTCGGCTCCATCAAACCGGCTCGACGCCGCCGACAGGGGGCTAGTCTGTGTGGCTTCCGCCACACGTCGGTCTCGAAGGCCACCGTATAATCCTTTGTTGGATAGCTCCATGAGCATTACCGGAAACCTCAAAACGATGGAGCTGGCGGAGCTTCTCGAGTGGCTCCACCGGGGCCGCAAGACCGGCACGCTTTTCATCGACAACGGAAAAGTGGAGAAGAAGATCTACTTCGAAAAGGGGAGCATCGTCTCCTCGGCTGCCAGTAATCCAAAGGAGCATCTGGGGCATTTCCTTGTCACCCACGGCCACATCGACGAGATCACTCTGGCGCAGGCCGTCGAGATGCAGCAGGAAAACAAGATGCTGCTGGGCAAGATCCTGGTCACCATCGGTGCCATCAGCGAAAAGAACCTGAACAAGATGCTCCGGACCAAGGCCGAAGAGAGCATCTACGAGCTCTTCACCTGGTCGGAGGGCGACTTCAACTTCGTCGAAGACGAGCTCCCCGGCTATCAAGCGGTACCCCTCTCGCTCACCAACGTAACGGCGCTGATCCTCGAGGGACACACCCGTCTCGACGAATGGCGGCGAATGAAAGACAAGATCCCGTCGGATCAATTCGTGCCCGTCGTCGTGGGCAAGCTTTTCGCTGCTCCGAACGACGAGATTGCCAAACGTGTGCTCAGTCTGATCAATGACGATCGGACCATCCAGGAGATCTCTCTCGAGGCCCATGCGGGCGAGTTCGAGGTCAGCAGGACCCTTTTCCAGCAGGTGGAAAAGGGACAGATCAAGATGATTCGACCGCGGGTGGTCGGTACCACAGAGGAGCAAGCCGACTCCGACCGGGTGAGCTCCGATCCGGTGGATGCCCGGGCTCTGCTGCGGACGGCGCGCCAGCACGTCGACGACGGCAAGCTCGAGCTGGCGCTGCGTCACATCAAGGCAACGAAAATCCTGGAGCCGAACAACCATCAGCTCCAGCAGTCGATTGCCTCCACCGAGGACAAGATCACCCAGCGATTGCTCAACGACGGCGTGAGCATGACCTCGATCCCGCAGCTCGACTGCAATATCGAGGAGCTCGACTCCACCACGCTCACCCCGCAGGCGGGGTTTATGCTTACCCGCCTCGACGGCACCTACGATCTCAACGGCATCGTCAAGATAAGCCCGATGTCTCCCTTGGAAGCTCAGGTTGTCATCTGGGAGCTCAAGGAGGCCGGGTACGTCAAGCTCGCCCAGAAGAAGCAAAAGTCATCGGCCGGCTAGGAGCTAGGCCGGGACACCTCTCGATTCTCGACTTCCCAGAACCGCAAGGGCCAAGCCGCCGCCTCACCCGCGTAGTCGATGCCGACCCGTGGTCCGATCGCCACCGCCGAGTCCGCAACCTCCTTCCCGGTTGTCACTCGCAGCGGGCCCTTGAACAGCGGCGTGCCATTCAACGCCCCATCGATCGCCAGGGCCTGACTGAGCTTGCCCGGGCCGCCAGCCAGATCCCCCGGTCGTGGCTCCCGGGCGAGAGAGCGATGGGTCTTCATGACGCTATCGCCCTCGACCGCCTCCCCGGCGCGAATCAGAACGGCGGTGCCATCCGCTTCGTCCCCGGCAACGGCGTTGAGACAGTGATACATCCCGTAGATCAAGTAGACGTAGGCAAAGCCACCGGCGCGGAAGAGAGCGCTGGTGCGACGGGTCCGACGTCCCCCCCAGGCGTGGCTGGCCCGATCCTCTGCACCGAGGTAGGCCTCGGTCTCGACGATGCGCAGGACCAGCCGCGACCCGTCGAGGTCGCGTACCAGGTAGCGGCCGAGAAGGTCGCGGGCGACGTGCTCGGCCGACCGCCGATAGAACGACTGCGGGAGTGTGCGAAACCGACCCACGACGCAACTAGCCTATCCGAGTTCTATAATCGGGCACGTCATGGCCGACGCCCCCTTACCCACCCTCTTCGACGAGGTACCACCCGCACTCTTGGGTTTCTACGACGCCCGGGCCCCCTGGTCACTCCTTGGCGACGGGCTCGACGATCTGCTCTCACAACTGCCATCCGACGCCATCGAGGTCGACCTTCACCCGAGCGTCCACCTGGTGGGAGACCACATAGCCATCGGCGCCGGCTCTCGCATCCAGCCCGGCACCGTCATCGCCGGCCCCATCTTTATCGGCCGTGATGTCCAAGTCCGCCCGGGTGCCTACTTGAGGGGCGGCAACTGGATCGGCGACGGCTGCATCGTCGGCGCCAACACCGAGATCAAGCGTGCCGTCCTCTTCCCCGGCGCCAGGGCTCCCCACCTCAACTACGTCGGTGACTCGGTCCTCGGGCGTGAGGTCAACCTGGGAGCCGGCACGATCCTCTCCAACTTTCGCCACGACGGCGCCGAAGTCGCCATCACAATGGCCGAAGGAACGCTCGGAACGGGTCGGCGAAAGCTGGGCGCGGTTCTGGGTGACGGCGTCCTGACCGGGTGTAATTGCGTCCTCCACCCGGGGGTGGTGGTCGGCCATCAAACCCAGATCTACCCCGGAGTCCAACTTCGCTCCGGTGTCTACCCGGCCGACAGCATCATCAAGCTGCGCCAGCAGCTGGAGATCGTAGAAAAAACCCGAGTGCGCTAACCGTTGTCGACGAGGGTTCGCAGGATGTCGTCCTGGGAGCTCTTGGCCTTCCAGTTCCACCTGGTCTCATTGAAGAGAATCGAGAAGGCGTAGACCTTGCCCGAACGGGCCTTGGCATAGCCGGTGAGGGTGGAGACGCCGTTGAGCGAGCCGGTTTTGGCAAAGATGTTTCCTCGATAGGGCGGCTCTGCCAACCGATCCTCCCAGCTCAGATCGGGCTCCCCGCTGTAGGGCAGAGTGAGAATGAACTCCTGGCCGCGGGGGTGGGTGTACATGTGTCGAAGCAGATGGGTCAGCTGCCTGGGAGTGAAAAGATTGTTGCGGCTCATCCCCGAGCCGTCGGCGAGCTGGTAGCTGTCTGCGCCGATACCGATGCGCTCGAGAAACTCCCCGACGACGTGCCTTCCCGCCTCCCAGCTGCCCTCACCGCACTGCTCGGCACCCATGACCTTGAGCAGGCTCTCGGCGTAGAAATTCTGACTCCGCTTGTTGATCACTTCGACAGTGGTCATCAGGTCGGTACGGTGGACGTTTACAACGCGCCAGGTATCCTCGGGCAAGCTGTGAGCGGGCAGGACCTCCCCCTCGATCTCCAGCCCCTGGTCGGCGAAGCCCTGACTCAGAGCCGCGCCGAAGTAGGCCAGCGGATCCGAGACCGCCACCCAGGACTCCACCGGCGCGGCTCGACGGTAGACCGAGCCGGAGACCGTAAGCTGCTCGCTCCCCGCCCGACTGACGGCGACCCAGTGCTTCTTGGAGGTACTAATGGTCTTCGCCAGATTCCGCACTTCGAACAGGGGCAGCTCGGGGAGGGTCTGGATGTTGGCCGGCTGGCCGGGTTTGCTTCCCGGCCAGACCCGGACCAGAACACAATTGTCGCTGAAGGACAGGGCTTCCACCGGGGCCTCGTACCATTTGGTCAACTGGTCGCGCGGCCAATCCGGGTGAATCTGGGGCGGCTCGAAGAGTCCGTGAACCAGGTAGACGTTGCCCTTGATCTCACGGATCCCCAAGGCCTCGAGCTTCTCCGCCCAGGAATGGAAGATGGCCAGGGAGTCCCCTTCGTAGTGGCGGCCGGAGATGTTGGGGTCTCCCCCACCAACCACAGCCAGATCCCCTTCCAGCACCCCACCGCGGCGGCGACCCCGGATCATCAGCTTGGTTTCGAAGAAGTACCCGGGTCCCAAGCTGTCGAAGGCGGCGGCGGTAGTCACCAACTTCGTGTTGGAGGCGATGATCCGCAGACGGTCGGCCTGAAACTCGTAGACGGTTTCGCCGCTCGACAGGTCGACCACATGAACTCCCAGGGCCGTGGAGACCTTGAGACCCGACTTGACCTCTCTCTCCAGGTCGTCGCGGAGAGAGGTGGCCGACAACTCCGGTGCCCAGAGCACCAGGCAAAGGATCGCCCACAGCAGCCAACAACCCCGGTGGAATCCGGGTGAGTTGGCGTGCCGGCGCGAGACCTGTCGACTGATTTCTACTCTACTGATCACTGCTCTCCAAGAACCGGTAGAAGTCCCCGTCAGTGGTTAGAAGGAGCCAGGTCCCCTCGTCGACCGTCAGCTTCAGAGTCTCCATGCTCTTGGTGAACTCGTAGAAGCGACGGGAATCGGGGGATTGGTCGTATGCCCGGGCGAAGATGTCGGCGGCTTCGGCATCGGCGCGGCCCCGGATCTCTTCCGCCTGGCGAAAGGCCTCGGACTGGATGCGCTGGAGCTCGCGCTCCATCTGACCCAGAATGTCGGCTCTCTCGCCCTGTCCCTCGGAGCGGAAGCGGTCGGAGATCCGAACGCGCTCCGAGATCATGCGGTTGTAGACGTCATTCAGCACCTGCTCACCGTAATTGATGCGCTTGAACTGAATGTCCAGAACCTCGAGGCCCAAGTCGGCGGTACGCGCCTGGGCGGCGGCCAGGATTTGCTCACGGATCTCGCTGCGACCGATGTCGATCGGTACCAACTGGTCCATGAGGTCGGTGGTCAGCTCCTCCTGTACGGGTGTCCGGTTGCTGGAGCGGATCACCTCTAGGAGATTGTGATTGGCGATGGCGTTGCGGGTCTCCCCGTCGAGAATGTCATCCAGACGGGATTGGGCGCCCATCTCGTTGCGCAGACGGAGAAAGAATTGCAACGGGTCGCTGATCTGCCAACGGGCATAGGTGTCCACCAGGATGAACACCTTGTCCTTGGTCGGCAGCTCCGCGACTTTCCCCTCCCATTCGAGAAATCGCTTGTCGAAGCGGTGGAGCTTCTGGATAAACGGCAGCTTGAACTTGAGTCCCGGTGTGGTGATCGGGTCTCCCACCGGCTTGCCAAACTGGGTGACAATGACCTGATCCCACTCGTTGACGATGTAGAACGCCCCCGACAGAACCAACAGCGCCAGGACCAGGGCACCGATAGCCAACCCGCGGATCATTTGTCACCTCCCCCGCCGGGCTGGCCACCTGTGAGATTGAGGAGCGGCAGGATGCCTTCGAGGTCGCTATCCACGACGATCTTGCTCCCGGCCTGGGGCAGGGCCTCGGCCAGGGTCTCGAGATAGATCCGCGTGCGGGTGACCTCCGGCGCCTTCCGGTACTCGGAGTAGAGCGCGTTGAAGCGGGCCGCATTTCCCTCGGCATGGTTGACCCGGTTGAGGCCGTAACCCTCGGCCTGTTGGATGGTCTGGCGAGCCTCGCCCTGGGCCCGCGGGACGACCTTGTTGTATTCCGACTGGGCCTCGTTGATCAGCCGCTCCCGTTCCTGCTCCGCCTGGTTGACCTCGTTGAACGAAGGCTTGACCGGGTCGGGTGGATTGACATCCTGGAGTACCACCTGCTCGACCCGGATGCCGGTCTCGTATTGCTGACTCAGGGCCTGAAGATCGACCTTGACCAGATTCTCGATCTCCGAACGACCCACCGTCAGCACCTCGTTGACCGTGCGGTCCCCGACCACTTGACGCATGACCGCCTCGCTCATATCGCGGAAGGTCTCTTCGACATTGCGTATGTTGAACAAGAAAGCCTGGGCATCGACCACCCGGTATTGGACGACCCACTCCACGATTGCGGCGTTGAGGTCACCGGTCAGCATGTCGGCCTCGTTGGGGACACGCTCGACGCGGCTGCGTACATCGACGGCGGTGGTGCGGAAACCGAACTCCTGCTTCAACTGCCGCTGGACAGCCACCTTGAACACCCGGTCGACGCCAAACGGAATCTTGAAGTGGAGACCCGGTTCCGTGATGTCGCTGAACTTCCCGAGCCGCAGGACCACGCCCACTTCCTCGGGTTCGATCTGATAGATGCTGGTGGCCAGCAGGATCACAGCCAGGATGATCAACAGGACGGCCTTGAGCCCACCGGTCGGGATCACCGGCAGCTTGGGCATCTTGGGGAAGTTGATGACTGTCTTTGGCGGGTCGCCGTTCATGTCTGCACCAACTACTCAGGTTATCCCAGCCTACCGCCAAAGGCAATGCAACGCACCACCAGCCATATACTCCATCCATGCCGCCACGCCTCGACCACGAGAACCTCACTCTCGAGATCTCCGTCGGCGACCTGCTCGAAGAGTCGCTGCGGCGCAGCATCGGCTTTGCCAACCGGGGCGGCTACGAGCGGCTGTGGCTCGGCCAAGCGATCCACAGCCGCTACCAGGAGGAGGCCCTGGAGGCCGATCCCGCCTACCAGAAGGAAGTTGCGCTCTCGGTCACCTTCCCCCACCGCGGCTGGGAGGTAACCGTCCAGGGAAGGATCGACGGGCTTCGTCGCGACGAGGACGGCACCCTGATCGTCGAAGAGATCAAGTCGGTCCGCCGCGGTACCCGGCTATCACCGGCCCTGCGCGACATGTACGAGCGCCAGGCGCTCCTCTACGCCTGGATGCTGCGCCGCCGGGGTGAAAAAGACGTCGGCGCCGAGCTGGTCCTGATCGAGATCGGTAGCGAGGCGATCGACCGCGAGCCGCTGGAGATGAGCTTTGCGGCGCTCGAGGGGGCGGTCAAGAAGCGGCTCAACTCCATCATCCGCGGTTTCGAGGCAAAACGAGCAGCCGCCTTTCGCCGCCGCGCCGCCGCCACCCAGATGGCCTTCCCCT
>JBAUDS010000098.1:0-12701 GCA_049678185.1 Thermoanaerobaculia bacterium | reverse complement strand
CCGGTGCCGAGGAGGATCACATGGTGGGGGCCATGCGCTGGCTGGATCGCCACCTCTCGCTGCTGGCGGGACGACCGACCTACGCTCTCAATCTGGATGGGGCGGGAATTCCAGGCAAAGCCCTTCTGCTCGAGCGCTATGGAGTCGGCAGGTCATTTTCTCCCTTTCTTTCCAAAATGGCTCGCCGAGCGGCCGAGAGGCTGGAAATACCGCTCCGTGGAACCCCGCTGCCGCCGGCGCTGGGTGTCGACGCCATCCCCTTCATCCACCGGGGTATCCCCTGTGTCACCTTTGCCAGCGGCTCTCTCGGGCGGGCAGCGGTGGCGATTCACTCCGCCGACGATCACGCCGAGAATCTGGATCGGGACGCGCTCGAGCGGGTCGCTCGATTGGTGGCCGCCACGGCTCTGGATCTGACCAGATAGACCCCGGTCCCCACCCGCCCACGGGCTGCCGCACGAGCTCGAGAAGATCCCGACCGCGTGCGACCCCTGGTCGGTCCTGAGCCAGGGTGGGCCGCTTTTCTCAGTGTCTCGGTATGAGGTTCCCGGTGCGCGCCAGCCAGTCGTCGAACGACTGAAGCGCCGGGTTGAGGGATCGCGAGAAGTCGACACTCCTCGCGCCGCAGTGGTCGTCGTTGAAGTCGCGCATGAACTGGAACATGTTGCCGAGATCCTCGGCGCCGGGAAAGCCTAAACCACGGTAGACCGCGGGCTCGACTGCGATGTATGCAACTTCTTCGCCCAGGCTCCGGGAAAGCGACTCGGCCATCTCCTCACCGGTCAGATGACCGCCCGCGATCCCGACGGTCTGCCCGATGTACTGGTCACCCGCCTTGAAGATGCCATAGGCGCAGGCGCCGATGTCCTCGGCGGCCATGCCGGGGAGCTTTGCATCACCCATGGGAAGGGTAAACGCGAGCCTGCCGTCTTCGCCCCGTTGAGGCTCCATCCCGAAGTGAATCAGGTTGTCCCAGTAGAAGCTCGTCTGAAGCAAGGTCGTCGGGACGCCCAGCTCGCCGAAATAGCTGTTTGCTTCGCCCTTCGCATCGAGATGGGGAACCTTGTACTTCTCCATGAGGGTGGGCATCCGATCATCGTCGAGTGGAACCCACCTGCGGGTGTCCTCGAGAGTCGACCAGATGACGTGGCGCAGACCGGTAGCCTTCGCGGCACGGGCCATCGCGGCCGCCTGGGCGAGCTCCTTCTCGGGTGATAGGTGAGCCCAGAAGAAGGTGACGCAGAAGGCGCCATACGCGCCTTCGAACGCTCTCTCCAGGCTCTCCTCGTCATCAACGTCGGCGGCCACGACTTCAGCGCCGAGGGCGGCCAGTTCCTTTGCCTTGTCCGAGCCGGCGTCTCGGGTGACCGCTCGCGCGATGAACCCTCCGTCCGGATCCGCCTGAATAGCGCGAACGAGGCCTCCGCCCTGCGCGCCGGTAGCTCCCAGTACTGCAATGATTTTCTTGCCGCTCATCGGTGACTCCTCCTTGCGTGAAGAGCATACACCGACGAGAGGGGAAACCAGCGCACAAGCTGGAGCTCCTCGTCTCTATGCTAGAGTGAGCTCCAGCAACCCAATTAGTTCGTGTCAGTCAAACGCGTGTTAGGGGCGCCGGGCACTTCACCTGAGTGAAAGTTCGGCAGGTTCAAACATCATCCCAGCGCCGAGAGTGAGGTCAGAAGGATGAGAAGAACAGCGTGGATTCGTCTATTCGCCGTCGCTGTGGTCCTGCTGCCGGCGATCACCGGAGCGGCCTTGGCGCAAGAGCGCTCGGGTAACGTCTTCGTGCAAGCGGAGGACACCGACGGAGCACCGCTCCCCGGCGTGACGGTCGAGCTGTCCGGACAGGGTGCACCGCAGTTGATGGTGACCGGCCCCGACGGACAGGCCCGCTTCCTCAAGCTGGATCCAGGCAGATACCGGCTCGAGGCAAGCCTCGAGGGCTTCTCGACCTTCGATTATCCGAACGTAACGGTCAACATCGCCCGCAACACATCCATCGTGGTCCAGCTTTCCGCGGCCATCGAAGAGGTCATCGTGGTGACGGCGGAGAGCCCGCTGCTGGACGAGCGCAAGCTCTCCGCGGGTACCACGATCAGCCAGGTCGAGCTCGAGAAGATCCCGACCGCGCGCGACCCCTGGTCGATCCTGAGCCAGGCGCAGGGCGTCATGGTCGAACGGATCAACGTCGGTGGCAACGCGAGCGGCCAGCAGTCCTCTTTTCGTAGTGCGGGCCAACCCCCGCGAGAGAACGACTTCCTGGTCGACGGTGTGCAGATCACCAGCATGTACGGTGGCGGTTCTTCCACCTACTACGACTTCGGCCAGTTCGAGGAGATCCAGCTGGGGATCGGTGGCAACGACGTCACCAAAACAACCGGCGGTGTCTCGGTCAACCAGGTGACCAAGCGTGGGACAAACGAGCTCCGCGGCTCGACGCGTTTCCTGATCACCCGTGGGGATGGGTACTTTGGCGCCCTCGAGCAGGCCGACACGGGCTTCAACGAGAGCGATCTGGGACCCGGGCAGCCCCCTTTCATCGCCAACAAGATCAACAACATCCAGGACATCGGCATCGAGGCCGGTGGTCCGGTGTGGCGTGATCGGGTGTGGTTGTGGGCCTCCTGGGGTCAGAACGACATCAACAAACAGGAGGGTGGTGGTGGCATCGATCGCACCGTTCTCGAGAATGTGGCGGTCAAGCTGAACGCCCAGTTCTCGGCGTCGAACTCATTTGTCGGCTCGTTCAACAACGGCGACAAGCTCAAGTTCGGCCGTGGTGCCAACCCGTCCTGGGATTCCTCGGCGACCTGGAACCAGCGTGGTCCGACCGGCATCTCCAAGCTCGAGGACACGCATGTGTTTGGTTCGAACTTCTTCCTCAGCGGCCAGTACTCGTTCATCGACGGTGGCTTCGCGCTCATCGCGCGGGGCGGCTCGGGTCCCGACCAGCCCGCGATTCCTGCGGCTGGTGGTGAGACGAATATCGATGCCGGCGGCTTCCGCACCAACAACGCCAGCGGCGGCAACAGCCGAGCGACCGAGGAGTTCAAGCTCGACGGCTCCTACTTCTTCAACACCGGTGGCCTGAGCCACGAGCTCAAGTTCGGTGGCCGGACGCGTGAGGCCTCGAACGAGGACGCATGGTCCTACCCGGGGCGGAACATCTTCCACTACGAGGGCAACGTTGCCGGGGTGAAGAATCCCGCCCTGCTGGCCTCTCTCGGTCTGCCACCGAGCCGCGTCGATGACGCCGGCTTGGTCTATGCCTACCGGCAGGGCCCGATCACGGTCATCACCAATTACAACTCCCTCTGGATCCAGGACACGATGGCCATGGGTCAGTGGACGTTCAACGCCGGCTTCCGCTACGACGATCAGGATGGCGAGAACAAGGCCGGAACGGTGGATGCCAACATCGCCTTTCCCACCGTGATGCCAGCTTTGTCGTTTGGCGGCAACGACGGCGACGGGCTCAGTTGGACGAGCATCTCGCCGCGTCTGGGTGTGACCTACGCCCTCGGCGAGGAGCGCAAGACCCTGGTCCGGGGTAGCTTTTCGATGTACCCCGGCGCCCTGTGGCTGAAAGAAATCGCCCGGGTGAACCCGGTCGGTGGGGACGGGGCGCTCATCGTCTTCCTCGACAGCCCGGGTGGCTTCGCCGATTTCTACGATGACGGCGAGCAGTGGGCCGTCCTCGGCGGCGCCTCTGGCTTCAATCCGGCAAATCCGACGGCGCTCTCGTCATCGAATGTCAACGATCCCAACATGGATGCGCCGATGACCAGCGAGCTCATTCTGGGTCTCGAGCACTCCTTCCTGCCGGAGTTCGTGACGGGCCTCAGCTTTACCTGGCGGGTCAAGACAGATGTCGAGGACTTCCAGCTGCTATTCACCGACGCCGACGGTGTCGACCGGACGGCAGCTGCCAGCGAGTACGTCGAGAACCTGCTTCCCGTCACCGGGACCCTCCCCGATGGCAGCTCGTTTTCGATTCCGACGTTCTTCGCCAACCCCAGTCTCTCCTTCACCGGCGGCACGTTCTACACCAACGGTGACCGGGAGATCAACTCCTTCGGCACCGCCATCACCTTCACCAAACGGTTGACAAACCAGTGGATGCTGCGCGGGTTCTTCAACTACAACTTCACCGAGGAGTGGGACGTTCCGTCGAGTTTCTTCAACCACAACGACCCCAACCGAATGCGGCCCGACGAAGCCGTGGGTGGCAGGGAGGACGGTCAGGCCTTCGTTGTGCGTGACGTCGTAACGAGAGCGGGCGGCTGGTTGCAGTCCGACTGGCAGTGGAACGTCAACGGCATGTACCAGGTGGCGCCCGATCGCGGCTGGGGCTTCAACGTGGCGGCCAACTTGACCGGCCGCCAGGGATACCCCATTCCGTACTTCGCGCGGGTAAGTGGTCTCGACGGCATCGGCCGCAACATCCTCGCGCCCAACGACATCACCGACTTCCGGAATGACGACATCTTCATCATGGACCTGCGGCTCGAGAAGGAGTGGCGAGCCACAGGCAACACCGGCCTGACGTTCAGCATCGACGCCTTCAACATCTTCAACGATGGCTCTGTGCTGCAGAGGTTTGACAACCTCAACGCCGGTAATGCCGCATGGGTGAGCGAGTCGATTTCGCCGCGGGTCTTCCGCCTCGGTGTGCGGCTGGATTGGCGATAGGCTGCCCACTCATGGATCGCTTCTCCTGTCCAGCAACTGTTGCCAGCCCACCAGCAGGTTGATTTGTGAGGGTGCGGCCTTCTCCTCCCTCTCGACGATCAAGAACTGGTCTGCAGCAGGGCTCGCAGAGAAGTACCCCCTGGCCACTTGGGTCTGAAACAACGCCGACCCAGTTCCGTGGACGAAGGAGTCACCCTCGAAATCGACCGGAACAGCCATGAGGGCTTTGTCGAGATCGAGGTAGAAGAGCTCATCGCCGCGCGGACTCCATCAAAAAGAACCCGACTCGAACGCATCGTCAATTGGCCGAAGACTGAGAACCAGGGGTCGATCACCATCAGCGGCCGGCCCTCAGTCTTGCCCACAACAAGGATCCCAGTTGTTGGCCCCGTGTCGTTCGGGCGAGTCGGTAAACGATCTAGTGGAGTCCCCGTCTCCTCAAACCCTAGTTATTCCTTTAGTCCCAGATTGGCCCCTCGGCCCTTGCTGCAAGCTCACGGCCGTCGATTCCGTCTCCCCTGGTTGGAGTGGAGACGAGTTGCGCTTCGGCCCACACACGCATCTACCGCGCCCGGCGACCCGAGCGCACGGTCCTCTACCGGGCTCTGGCCCACCACTTCGAGCGCTTCCTCCTGGCCTACGAGGAGCGTTTTGAGCCCACCCACGGTTACTTGCGCCGCTGTGTGGAGCCCGCAGTCCATCGCTACCTCGACTGCGGCATCTTCGACCAGGGTGTCGCCCGCATCCGCTGCCCCGATTGCCGGCACGAGTTTCTGGTGGCCTTCTCCTGCAAGCTGCGGGCCTTGTGCCCAAGCTGTCATCAGAAGCGGGAGCTGTTGTGGACATCGTGGGCGGAGCAAGAGTTGCTCGAGGACGTCCCCCACCGCCAGGTGGTCTTCACCATCCCCAAGCGGCTCCGCATCTTCTTTCGCTACGACCGCAAGCTGCTGGGAGACCTCGCCGTCTGTGCCTGGCGAGCTCTGAGGCTCTACTTCGGGGTGTCCTTCGCCGACGACGAGATCACTCCCGGCGCCGTGGGCTTCCTCCAGACCTCGGGCGAGCTGCTCAATTTCCATCCACATGTTCATATTCTGGTCACCGATGGCGGCTTGCGCCCCGATGGGACCTTCTGCGCTTTGCCAGGCTTGAACTCCCGTCACCTCGAACGCCTCTTCCAAGCCGAGGTCCTGAGGATACTCGTAGACAAGGGTCTCATCGGCGGGGAGACGGTCCGCAATCTTCTCACCTGGCGCCACAGCGGCTTCTCGGCCCACGGGGATGTGCGGGTCAAAGACCGGCAAGGCGCTGCGCGGCTGGGTCGCTACATGATCCGTTGCCCACTGGCACTGAAAAGGCTCTCCTGGAACGAAGAAACCGCAGAGGTCTCCTACGCGGCTCGACCGACCCGGCGCTCGGGGCCTCGACCCACTACCGCGAGCTGGGATGTGCTGGAGTTCATCGCCCGGGTGGTCGATCACATCCCCGAGCCCTCCCAGCAGATGACCCGCTACTGGGGCTGGTATGCGAATGCCGCCCGGGCGATCCGCCGGAGTCTGAAGCTGCCGGCCCAAGAGCCCGAGCCTCTGGCCCACGGACCACCCCACGAGCTCGAGCTCCTCGACCAGATAGCCTGAGACGCCAACTGCCGCGATCCGCCACGCGGCCTGGTTCAAGTGCGTTTGCCAGCGCGAACCCCTGGGGATTCATCCACTCGATCCTCACCACCCACCCCTACAGGCTGGAAGAATCGGGGCCAACAAGGCTGATCGCTCAACTTCGAAGCTTCCAAGCACCCTAAACCGAGGTGCAGTGGTGGGGCCTCGAAAAGCGATCTCCTATCCGGCTCAAGCGACCGGTCGCGCTCAAATTGCTGCCGCCAGCGATGGCGCAGGACCCGGAGCGCCTGGAGCGATTTCGGCGCGAGGCCGAAGCGGTTGCGGCGTTGAACCACCCCAACATCGTCACCCTGTACTCGATCGAGTCATCGGACACAGCGACCTTCCTGGTGATGGAGCTCGTCAAGGGCGAGAGCCTCGACACCCAGGTCACCCCGGGCGGTCTGCCGCTGACTCGTGCCGTGGAACTGGCGATCCAGCTCTCCAGTGCCCTGACGGCAGCGCACGAGCAGGGCGTGGTTCATCGAGATCTCAAACCCGCCAACCTGATGGTGACCGGCGAGGGTTGGCTGAAGGTGCTCGATTTCGGCATCGCGAAGCTCGTCGAGGAGGAGTCGGCACCGGAGACGGCGCGCACGATGACGATGCAGGCGCCGCTCTCGGGCGAGGGACAGGTGCTGGGAACGGTGCCGTACATGGCGCCCGAGCAGGTGCGCGCAGAGGCGGTCGATACCCGCACGGATCTCTTCGCCTTCGGCATCATCCTCTACGAGCTGGTCACGGGGCAGCGGCCCTTCACCGGGGCGACCTTTGCGGATGTCGCCTCGGCGATCCTGCGGGATCGGCCCGAGCCGCTCGCCAGCGCTCGCCCCGATCTGCCGGCCGATCTCGTTCGTATCGTCGGCCGCTGTCTCGAAAAAGACCCACGCCGCCGCTACCAGACGGCACTCGATGTCTCGAACGAGCTGCGGACGGTCAAACGGGCGCTGGAGGGAAGAGTCCCAACGCCGACCAAGCCAGCCGCCCAGGAGGCACCCTCGATCGCGGTGCTGCCGTTCGTCAACCGCAGCCGCAACGAAGAGGACGAATACTTCTCCGACGGCCTCGCCGACGAGCTGTTGAATGTGCTGGCAAAGATCCGCGGGCTGCGGGTGGCGGCACGAACCTCCGCGTTCTATTTCAAGGACAAGGACACGACCATCGAGGAAGTGGGCCAGGCGCTCACCGTCGCGACGATCCTGGAGGGCAGCGTGCGCAAGGCCGGCGAGCGCGTCCGTATCTCCGTGCAACTGGTCAAGGTGGCGGACGGGTATCAAATGTGGTCGGAGACCTACGATCGGACCCTGGAAGACATCTTCGCGGTGCAGGACGATATCGCCCAGTCGGTGGTCAAAGAGCTGCGCACCACGCTTCTGGGCGAGGTCGCCGACTCGCGAGCGAGTGGAGAGGTCAAGGCCGAAGTGGCGGTCGCAGCGAAGGGCCGCGGGCAAAACGCCGAAGCGCACCGGCTCTATCTGCAGGCGCGACACCTCTTCGATCGGCGGAATCGAGAAGACTCGGACCGCGGAATCGAGTACCTGAAGCAGGCGTTGGAGCTGGATCCGGGATATGCACTCGCATGGGCGATACTTGGCGATGCCTACTCGACACAAGCGGATGCGGGTTGGACCCCAGTCGCGGAGGGCCATGAAAAATACCGCGAAGCCCTAGCGCGCGCGCTCGAGCTGGAACCGGATCTCGCCGAGGCACAGGCGCTGCTGGGGTGGACCCGAGTACTCTACGACCGGGATTGGCAGGGGGGGAAGGCGACGTTTCTGCGGGCCCTGGAGCTGGCGCCGGGAAACGCTTCGGCACTGCGCGGGTATGGGCGGCTGGCGATGAACCATGGTCGGCTGGACGAGGCGATCACGTTCTATCGCCGGGCCTTGGAGCAAGACCCATTGAGCGCCAATTCGTACCACACCATCGGGCTCGCGTACTTCCACCAGGAGAGCCTTGTCGAAGCCGAAGAAGCGTTCCGAAAAGCGCTGGAGCTGGCCCCGCAGAGATCGGTGTCGCCAACGCGGCTGGCGCTCATCCTGCAGGCGCAGGGCCGCAGCGGTGAGGCGTTGGCAGAGGTGATGCGGGAATCGGACAAGACCTACAATGCCTACGGCCGGGCCATCATCTACCACCTGCAGGGTGACACGGAGAAGTCCGAAGCTGCCCTTCGGGAGCTAGTCGACCTGCGCGAAGCCCCCAATGCCTATCTGATTGCCGAGGTCTGCGGCACTCGGGACGAACCGGACACGGCGTTCGACTGGCTCGAGCGGGCCTTTGATGAGAATGACCCCGCGATGGGCGGCATGATGATCAGTCCGTATTTTCAATCCCTCCACGGCGACCCGCGGTGGGCGGCGCTGCTCCAGAAGATGGGTTTGGAGGAGCCATGACGGTGCTGTCAGGCGGATCAGGAGTACTTTTCAAGTAACTCGCGGTAGCGGGGATGATCGCGGAGGGCATCCCAGCGCGGATCCATCTTCAGGACCACGACCGAGAACTTCGCGGGGATCGAAAGCAGGAGGTCAATCTGGTCGAGGGCCTCCTCGACCATTCCGAGGCGTGTATAGATGACGGCCAGGTCGTGTACGAGCTGAGGCCCGATGTACATGTCTTTCTCGATCGGCATCATCTCGATGGCCTTCTTGCCGGCGGCGATGGCTTCTCGCTCGCGGCCGAGGCCCGCCAGCGCCATGCCGAGGCTACTGTAGAGGCGGTAATCGTCCGGCCGCTGGGCGAGTGCCTGTTCGATCTCGGTGCGCGCCACCTCGTATTCGACCCGTGCCTGCTCCCGGTCGCCCTTCAGCTGCAGGGCCTCGGCGATCACGAGACTCTTTGGATACGAGATGAGCTGATGGGCGAACCACTCGAACTCATCTCGATCCTTCAGAGCGACAAGCGCGTCGAAGTCTCGATCCAGCCGAGCGTTCTCGGACAATTGTTCGAGTGCGAGGAAATCGCTGTCGCCCGTGCGGCCAATCGACTCGAGGATGCGCCGGGACTCGGTGACATCGCCTTTCCACAGCCGAATCGTCAGTGCCTTCTGCCGATACGAGAAGGTCTCGCTGGGTGCAATGCCGATCGCGATATCGAGGTATTCGACCGCCTTGGGATAGTCGCGAATCTGCTGGGCGAACTCACCGATATGGGCGGGGAGCTGAACGTCCCTCGGGCTGAGCTCGAAGGCCCGCTCGAGTCTTTCGATACCCTCGACGAACTTGCCCTGCCGACGCCAGATCCAGGCGGTAGAGGCCATCATGACGGCGTTGTTCGGAGCGGCCTCGGAGGCGGCCAGGAAGTTGCGCAGTGCGGCTTCGTAATCCCCCTCGACGTAGTAGTGATAATGGCCGGTCTCGAAGAGCACCTCGGGCGAGCTGGGTTCGAGGGCCATCGCTCGGTCGTAGGCCTGCCGTGCCAGCGTCCGACGGGCTTCGGTCAAGTCGTAGCCGAGCCGGTAGTAGAAAGAGTGGGCGTGGGTCAGGGCAGCGTATGCCAGTGCGAACCCTGGATCGAGGTCGACGGCCACCTGGAAGTCCTCGATGATCTGCCGGCGGGCTGGCTCGGAGAAGTCGGACGAGCTCTGGCCGAAGATGCCGCGAAGGTAGGCCTGGTAGGCCTCGAGGTTTTCAGTCGGTCTGGTTGCGAGCTCCTCGCGCTCGGGCTCGAGCAGGGTCACTCCGAGCTGCGCGACGACCTGCGAGGCGATCTCCGCCTGCATGTCGAAGACGTCCTCCATGACCCGGTCGTAGGACTCCGCCCAGAGCTGGGCATCGTCGGCGGTCCGCACCAGCTGCGGCGTGATGCGCACCCGGCTGCCATTGTCGCCCCTGGCCCAGCGCACCGAGCCATCGAGCACGTAGTCGACGTCGAGCTCCTCGGCGATCTGTTTGAGCGGCGGGCGGTTCTCCTTGTATTGCATGGCGCTCGAGCTCGAGACGACCCTGAGACCGCTGATGCCGGCCAGCCGGGTGGTGATCTCTTCGCTCATGCCGTCGGCGAAGTACTCGTCCTCCGAGGCGCCCCGGTTCTGAAAGGGCAGGACCACGATCGCCGGTTGCCGGGTTTCGGCCGGGGTGGCCTGATCGGTGCCGGAGGTCGCGTCGCGAGCTACAACCTCGTTGACCTTGGTCCCGGGTTCTCTAGCGCGGCTGATCCAGAAGGCGATGGCGGCAACGAGAAGGACCGCGACCCCTACTGCGATCGGCCACCAGCGACGGCTGGCCGATAGCTGGCTAGTGGTCGGTCGGGCAGCCTCCATCTCCGCGCTGGTCGGCCGGGTGACTCCGGAGGAGACGATTCCCGATTCGACCTCGCGGCGCAATACATCGAGCTCGTTGTAGACATCGGTTGCCGATTGATAGCGGCGCTTGGGGTTCTTGTCGAGGCAGCGATTGACGATGCGGGCCAGATGGTGCGGCAGCTCGGCACGCACCGTGTCGATCGACGGCGGCGTGTCCTTGACGATCGAGGAGATCAGCGACACCGAGGTGTCACCCTGGAAGGGGCGCTTGCCGGTGGCCAGCTCGTAGAGGAGGATCCCGAGCGAGAAGATGTCGGAGCGGGAATCGAGATCCTTGCCTTCGAGCTGCTCGGGAGACATGTAGGGCATCGTGCCGAGGATCCTGCCTTCGCCGGTCAGCACCTCGGTGGGTGCTTCGGTGGTCTCGAGGGCGCCCTGCTGGCGGAGCTTGGCGAGCCCGAAATCGAGCACCTTCACCCGACCCTCCTCGGTGACCATGATGTTGGCGGGCTTGAGATCGCGATGGACGACGCCCTTCTCATGCGCAGCGGCCAACGCTTCGGCCAGCGGGATGGCGAGCGTGAAGATCTGCTCCAGCGGCATGCCGCCGTCGGGGATCATCTCGGACAGCGACCGACCCTCGACCAACTGCATGGTCAGGAATCGGATCGTTCGGGCCTCTCCTTCGGATTCCTCCTCGAGGGTGCCGCTCTCGACGGAGTAGATATGCACGATGTTGGGGTGATCGAGGGCCGCCAGCGTCTTGGCTTCGCGCTCGAAGCGCGCCAGTCGCTCGGGATCCTCGGCCAGCGTCGCCGGGAGCACCTTGAGCGCCACCTCACGATCGAGCGTCGTGTCTTTGGCGCGATACACCTCTCCCATGCCGCCTTCGCCAAGCTTGGCGGTGATCTTGTAGTGGGAGAGAGTGGTGCCGATCACAGAGGTATCGGATTCTACACCCTGGGGCCCGGAAGCCGGCCTGCAAGTCGGCACGGAGGCCGCCTGACACCGACTCATATCGGCCGCCAGTCCCCAGAGCTCGACTCGTAGTACACTCCGGGGCACAAATCCGATTCACGCCCACGAGACGCGATCTCGCTGTGGCAAACAAAAAGGGGTAAGGAATGCTGAAGCAGTTCCCTGTAGGTGGAGTCTGTCGCCGTATAGGAACTCGCTTTTCAAGCCCTGGTCTCGACGCTTGTGTGTAGGGTGGTTGGAGGCCTCCGAGTTGCGGGATCAGCCTAGTTGGGCCGAATTCCAGCACGCTGTGGTGGAAGGAGAAGAGGATCGCGTCGTTGGACCCCGAGGATGGTGTACTTTTGGGGCAGAGCCGAACCAGGTCGCGCGGTGGCTCGCGGCAGGGGGCGTCTCAGGCTATTTGGTCGAGGAGCTCGAACTCGTGCGGTGGCCCGTGGGCCAGGGGCTCGGGCTCCTGGGCCGGTAGCTTCAGACTACGGCGGATCGCCCGGGCGGTGGCGAAGTCGGTGATGAAGGCGAGATCCTGCCCACAGCCTCGCTGCGCTCGAGGCGCCTGCGGGTCCCTATCTCCGAGCCGCAGAAGGGGCACAACAAAGGGTCGATCTCATAGACCCTTCTGATCAGCTTCGCCCAACTAAGCCGAGCCTGGCGGGTGAAGGCGTCGGGCGGAACCTCCCCTGTTTCACCATGGCGCCATCCTGATACGATCCTCACTCCCTTGAAGCCTGTTTACGTCTGTATGGATCCCGACTCCGGGGCCATCATTCCCTTCGGAGGGTGCTCATGACAGAGAATGGGATCGCCAAGACCTCGCAGGCCTTGGCGGCACTCTTTGAGACCGCGCGCGAGGTCGACGAGGAGATCGCGGCGTCCGCCACCGGTGTGGACGCGGCCGAGGGCCAGCGGTTTTTGCTGCGCATGCTCGCCGCCAGCGTCGACACCTACGTCGAGCAGGAGGACGCCGAGCGGCCGGCGTTTCATCACGCCGAAACCCCCACCCGCAAGATGTTCGCCGACTGCCCCGACACCGATTACTTCCGCGCCCCGATCCGGCTCGGGCCGGGCCGCGTCTACCGCCTGTGGGGCCGGGTGCCCGAGAACGCTCTCTACGTGGGGGTCCTGCTCTACGGCAA
>JBAUDS010000097.1:0-3213 GCA_049678185.1 Thermoanaerobaculia bacterium | reverse complement strand
ATGGTGCGGCAGGTGACTTCCACGAGTGCCCCGTCTGGGGGAATGAATCGCAAGCGTCGTCCCATACTGATGATAGAGACGGAATTGGACTCTTGGATCTTTCACAAGAGGGTGGCACTTCTTCGGCGAAGCCGTCGGCAGCGCCGTCGGCCGGTCCGGGGACGGCACTGGGGCAGCCGGTCGAGCGCTACAGCTACTCGGCCTATGGTGAAAGAAGGATCTTTGTCGACAGCCTAGGCCCAGCCGTCGAGCAAGTGCGCACCTGGAACAATGACCTCCTTCTCGAGATCTCCGAGGAAGCGATTCTCGAGGCCCTTGATGTGGCCCTTGCCGAAGGGCGACTCACCCTGTCGGAGACCGCCACCGGGCAGGACCTGGAGATTGCCCTTGCCCAGCCAGTGGCGACCGGCCGCCAGGCCGGGCGACGGCTCTTGATCACACCCATGGCGCCACCGGCCGCAGACACCGAGCTGACCCTGACCCTGCCGGCCGATGCCCTGCGCGACAGCTTCGGCAACACGGCCCCGACAGACTTCAAGCTGACCTTCCCGTGGCCAACGGGCGACGAGGTTCTCTTCGACGACACCCCGCCCCGTCTGGAGCAGGTCTTCCTAAGAGCCGGCCACCTCGACCTCGTCTTCTCCGAGGAGCCCGACTTGGCTGGTGCAGGCGCGGCTCTCCAGATTGACGGCCAGAGCGTCGGGTGGATCCTCGAAGAAGACCGCTACACGCTCCGGACCGCCGTAGCCCTCGAGCTCGGTTCCCACCAGCTGACCGTGGGCACCACCCCTCTCGACCTCGCCGGCCACGGCCTGGCTGAGCCCTTCGAGATCGCCTTCGAGGTCCACGAGGTGCCGGAGGAGTGCCCACCCGACGCGCTGTGCGCCACCACCTCGGCCCCAGCCCTCCTCTACGAGGCCCCCGACCCGCGAGAGATAAGCACCTCCGCCGCCGGCAACGACTTCGGCTTCCATGGCCTCCAACATGACCCCGAAACCGGCTTCGTCTACATGAGAAACCGGTACTACGATCCGGAGCTCGGGCGGTTCATCTCAGCCGATCCCCTCGGCTACGTCGACGGGCCGAGCTTGTATGGGTTTGCGGGTGGTGACCCTCTCAACAAGAGCGATCCGATGGGCCTCTATGAAGTGGATTTTCACTACTACGTGGTCTACTACATGGCGTATTTGGCTTTCGATGATGTATGGCGGGCAGAGGGAATCGCATCCGCGTCGCAATTGGTCGACGATTATGGGTTGACAAGTCCAGGTTCCCTCCGGGAACACATGAAGGACCCGGGTCCATATGTCCTTGGTATTTTGCAGCCTTTTCATTTTGCTGCGATGTTCGAAAACGATCAGTTCGGCCTGGTAACGAAAGACAACCCCTTGGTCAGGCACATAGTTGCGCGAGCAATGGAGTCAACTGGACCACAAGGTGATGCTCAACTAGGAGTCGCCCTTCACACCTACGCGGATTCGTTTTCTCATGAGGGTTTTGTGGGAACCATTGATGAGCGCAATCGTCGGAACGATGGAGAGCATCCGATTCTTCAGAGACTTGATCCGCTTGGGCACCTTCATGCTGCTCACGATGTTGATCAGCCCTTCAAAGACCCTGAAAAAGCGGCTGAGGCGGCGATTCAGATTTATCAAATTGTCAGGAGATATGCGGAGCGTGAAGGTAACCCAAAGCGGGGCAGACTGACATGGGAGCAATTAGACTTGCTTCAGCGGCAACTTGCGGCAGCTTTCAGAGCGTTCGATGCAACCAGTAGCAAGAAAAGGGCAAGGCTATGGAAGAGGTTTATGGAGCAGCGAGGCATTTACACTCTGGCCTACTACCCCTCTAGTACGACAGGAGTGCGGCTGCGCCATTTTGAGCAGGCCCGCCGACGTCAAATCCTGGTTTGGCTTGCTGCCCAGAGGGGAGGAAATCTGCAGGACCCTGTCATTCCCCGAGCTAGCGGTGGCCAGCGATAGACGATGAGCACCGAAGAGTACAAGTCGCGCAGATTCTGGCTTCCAATTTTAGGCTTCATCGCCGGGTTGTGTGCTATCCCTATCACTCTCTTTGTCATCTTTATCACCGCTGACGCAGGTCATGGGAACCAGATGCCTGTTTCACTGTTCTTTCCTTGCTCGATGTTTCTCGAGTCGAGTGAACTGGTGCTAGTAGTTTCAGCGCTTCAGTTTCCGCTGTACGGTGTTTTTTCTGGATTCATGTTGGCGCGACGTCGGTGGTTTGTGGCCTGGCTACCAGTTGTCATTCATCTGGCTGCGTTCACTCTCGGTCTTGCCTTGGGACTGGCGGAGTATTGAAGTCTGCTGGCGACGGGAAGAAAAGGAGAAAGGGTGCCACCCATTAGCAGGCTCAGCCGGATAGGTGCCATCCCTTGCTGTAAGCTTCGACATCGATGAGTCCGCACCCCATTTCAGCCGCCTTCTTGGCCGCTGGGTCTCGTCCTTCCGCCTCGGCAAAGCGGAGTGACAAGAAGAACTACGCCGAGTCGCTGTCGCGACAACTGGCGCAGTATTTTGCCGACGTCCTGCGGCTGCACTTTCCGGGGATCGTGCCGGACGAGGAAGGGCGTGGTCAGGAGTCGCGGGCGCGGACGGCGAAGGGTTTCAAGCGGCTCGACGTCAACTACTCGACACCCGAGCTCGGTCTGGGTCTGGGGGTGTCGATCAAGACGCTCAACTACCGCGACGCTCGGTCACGTCGTTACACGAAGAACTTCACCCGCGTCGACAACGAGCTTCGCGCGGAGGCCGTGGACTACCACGTGCGCCAGCCCTGGGCGGTGCTCGAAGGGGTTTTGTTTCTGCCGCTCGATGCGTGCGACGACGGCGACGGGGCACCCTCGTCCTTCGGTCAGGCGATCAGGATCTTTCGCCACCGGGCAGGTCGAGAGGGTCCGGAGGATCCGCCGGAGCTCTTCGAGCGTTTCTTCGTGGGTCTCTACGATTTCGACTGTATGGAGCCGCCGAACAGGTGCCAGCCAAATCTTAAGTTATTGAATCGAGGGAGCTTGCGAGTCGGTTGCCTGCCGGCCTGCGAGGGTGGTCTCAGCCAGCGAGGGCCTCTTTGACCTTTTGCTTGGCGACGAGGGCGTCGATGAGCTTGATGGCGGTTTCCTGCTCATCGCGGTCGAGGGTCTCCAGCGCTCGGAAGCGCTCAAAGAGTCGGACATTGCCGATGGCGAGCTCCTGC
>JBAUDS010000096.1:0-1752 GCA_049678185.1 Thermoanaerobaculia bacterium | reverse complement strand
CTATTCTTAGTCCGCGGCGCCGGTGTCCCGGTACTCGGCTCTCTGGATCAGGTCGGTCTCGTTTCTCTCGTGCTCGTCGAGCTGGTCGAGCACGGCGAGGACCCGACGGCGGAGCTGGGGATCTTCCGGCTTCTCCCCCTCGGAGTAGGAGAGCGCGTCGGTCATGATGGTCCGCACCGCCTTGAGCATCTGCGGGTGCTCTGAGACGACCTTGCCGATCCGGTCGGCAAACCTGGGATGGGCGATCGACAGCTCCTCCACCATTCCGCCCTCCTCTTCGAACCGGAAGTGGCGAAAGAGCTCGTCGTGCAGCTTGACGAGCCGCTGGGAGAGCTCGGACGACCAGGTGTGGGAGCCCTTCACGCCGACCTCCGGCCTCGGGGCCTCGAGAAAGGACTTCAAGTCGGCGATGAGCTCCCGCAGGTGCTCGTGCTCCTCGAGTACTTGTGCGGCCCACTGATTGGTGATGACTTCTGGCATCGGTTCTCCCTCCTTACTGGACTGGCTGCTGTTCCGCTCTGCTGGCAGCTGCCGCCGGGGATTCTAGTAGAACACTGTTGCTGCCGCATTTGGGACAGGTGCGCTCGACGACTATTTTGGGGTCGTGTTCCATGGGAAACCGCGCCTGACAGCGTAGGCAGTAGAACGTCTTCTTCTTTGTTGCCATGACTTGTTGTCTCCTCCTGCCGGATCTCGGCACCTACTCAGGCGGCCGAGCTCAGACGTTTCGCCTCCACTTCGTCGAGGACCCGCATGGTCTCCTTGACCTCTTCTTCACTGACATGGTGCAGCATCTCGTCCACCTCGCGCATGACCCGGGCGAACTTCTGCCCTTCGGCGGCGCTGATCCACTCGAGCTGCAGCCGCTCGGGACGAATCCCCAGCTTTTCCATGCGGGTCCATATCTTCTCCACCCGCTTCTGGGTCCAGGTAACGGCATTGATGTAGTGGCAGTCGCTGAAGTGACAGCCGGACACCAGCACCATGGGCGCTCCCTTGCGGAAGGCGTGGTAGATAAAGCTCTGATCGACCCGGCCGCTGCACATGGTACGGATCAGGCGTGTCGATGCTGGATATTGGAGGCGGGCCGTGCCGGCGGTGTCGCCACCGGCATAGGAGCACCAATTACAGGCAAAGGTGACGACCTTCTCCATCTGATCGTCGGCCAGCACGGCGTCGATCTGGGCCGTGATCTGCTGGTCGTCGAAGTGCCGCATGGAGATGGCATCGAAGGGACACTCGGCGGCGCAGGTGCCACAGCCGGCGCAGGCCGCTTCGATGAAATCGGGGAACCTGTTGGCCTTCTTGTCCGCTGCCCCGATGGCATTGAACGGACAGACATTCGCGCAGATCTTGCACTGTGAACAGAGCTCGGTGTTGACCACCGCGGTAATGGCTTCGATCTTCACCTCACCGGCAGAGAGCAGATTGGAGGCTCGGCCCGATGCCGCACCCGCCTGGGTCACGGTGTCCTTGACGTCCTTGGGCGCTTCCACGCAGCCGGCAAAGTAGACCCCGCGGGTGGGGGCGTCGACCGGCTTGAGCTTGGGGTGGGCCTCCATGACAAAGCCGTCGGAGGTGTGGGAGAGGCTCAGGATCTCGTCGATGGAGCGCTTGCCGTTGCCGTTGCCCTCGAACTTGCGGGGCACCAGACCCACGGCCAGCACCAGCATGTCCAGGCGGTGCTGCTCCAGGCGCCCGGTAACCGTGTTCTCGACATCGACGACAAGATCGTGAGTCTCCGGATCCTCT
>JBAUDS010000095.1:0-1525 GCA_049678185.1 Thermoanaerobaculia bacterium | reverse complement strand
CAGTTGTTGCTGTGCTCGAAGATATGGAGGATCTGTCCGTCCTCTGCGCGGAGGAGGGGATGGCCGAAGAGGCGGTGACGATAGCGTGCGAGATGGGCGAGGACGAGCTCGGGAGCGGACCGGCTGTGATCGCTGAAGTGGTGTTTGGTTTCGGGGACGAGGCGATGGAGCTTGTCCTCGAAGCGTTTCAAGTCGGTTTCCACGCCGAGACGGTCGCGCCGCTCGATTGCGGGCAGAAGGAGTGCTTTCGGTTGGCAGGGATCGGCCTCGAGGCGCAGGATCTGACGCAGCTCGTCGAAGAGATGCCAGCGCTGTCGGAGCTCATGGACGACGTCGCAAGTGTCGCGATCTTCGTCGAGACCGTGGGCGATGCTGTCGAGCTTTTCGACCGTGGTCGCGACTCTTGGGTGCCAGGGCCGGGGGACCCATTGCTCGGCCTGAGAGGGGGCGGATTGGAGGCGGTCGAAGAGCTCGAGGTGAGGCAGGCCGAAAGGGAAACGAGGCGTCTTACGCCCGTTGCCGTGAAGGATCCAGTAGAGCAGGGCGGCGAGCTGGTGGTGGTGGTAACGCTGCGGGCCTGCGGGGTCCTGCCCGTCTTCGACTTTCAGCGAGCTCAGCAGACCGCGCACCTGCTGGCTGACGCGAGCGATCTTCAGGTGAGCCTTGAGGCGGTCGTGGCGGCGCCGCATCAGGTCAGCGCCGATGTCGGCGACAAAATGATAGTGACAGATTAAGTTGGGGATGCCTCGATCCGTCAACGGGGCTAGGAGTCCGTACCGCATAGATGTCCTACGGTTCAGGGGTGGTTTTGTGTGGGTGGATAGTAGAGAGTAAGGGACATGAAGGGAGATAAGGAGTATCGGCCTTGGGCGCCTCGTCAGAGCTCGCTTCTGCCTCCGTAGCCGTTGGTCTGGCTTCCGGAGGGCCATCTGGCGTACTTCATCCTGGAGCTGGTGGAGCAGCTGGATCTGGGAAAGATCGAGCGATCCATCCAATCGAAGGATGCCCGGGGGACTCGTACCTACTCTCCGGTGATGATGACGGCGCTGCTGCTGTATGCCTACAGCGCGGATGTGTACTCGTCGCGCAAGATCGAGCGAGCGACGTATGAGCATGTGGGGTTTCGGGCGCTGGCCGGTGGTGAGCATCCCTACTTCACGACGATCAACGAGTTTCGCAAGGCCCACGATGGGACTCTGTCGTTTTTGTTCGTGCAGGTGCTGCGTCTATGCCAGAAGGCGGGCCTGGTGAAGCTGGGACATGTGGCGATGGACGGGACGAAGGTGCAGGCGAACGCGAGTAAACACAAGGCGATGAGCTACGCCCGGATGGAGGAAGGGGAGGCTCGCCTCCAGGCGCAGGTGCGGGAGCTGTTGGCTCGGGCGGAAGCGGTGGATCAGGACGAGGATGCCCGGTTCGGCGAGGGCCAGAGAGAGGAGGATCTTCCGGAGGAGCTGAGGTGTCGCGAGGATCGTCTACGTCGCATCCAGGAAGCGAAGGCCGAGCTGGAGGCCGAGGCTAAGGC
>JBAUDS010000094.1:0-6593 GCA_049678185.1 Thermoanaerobaculia bacterium | reverse complement strand
CCTTGTCCCAGGTCTTGAAGAAAGCGCCGTCGACCTGGTTGACGTTCGGATCGCAGTCCCCGCCCTCTCCACAGCCGCCCAGGAGCTGGCCGACAACCTTGCCGTTGCCCAACATAACAACTGAGCCGGAGCTGCCGCCTTGGGTATCGCCCACCTCGGGGCTGCTATAGATAAACCGCGAGCGCGAAAGAACCGTTCCTCCTTCGGTCTGACAAAGGGGCGCCGAGGTGTCGACGCGGGTCCGCGAGTAGTGCTGGACCATGCCGTCCGGGTGCGAGATCCGGTGCAGAAGCTTGCCATTGGAGACCGCCGAAGTGCTCGCGTCCCAGCCCATCAGGAAGCGGTTGGCCGGCAGGCTGTCGAGCCTCAGCAGCGTGAAGTCGGAAGAGGACGTTTCATTGCCGGTCGCCAGCAGAGTGGAGCCGTTGCTTCGCGGCCGACTGCCGAGACTGGGTTCCGATCCACCGCAAGAGTTGGTGTAGTAGTCGAAGAAGGCGTCGAGGGTCGAGGCGACCGACTGCTTCGAGATACAGTGGTTGGCGGTCAGCAGATAGGGGATCGTCGACTGGTTGTCGGTGTCGGTGAGCAACCCACCCGAGCACAGAAAACCACTGCCGCCATCGACAAAAATGAGCAGGGCGATGCCCCGCTGGACGTTCTCGATGGGACCAAAGGTGCCGCTGCCCACACACTGGGCGTCTACCAGGCATGCGGCCCCGGTCTCGGTGACGGAGAGCCCGGTCAGCGGGGCGCCGGTCTCGTCCAGCGGGAAGATCTCGAGCACACGATCGAGGACGAAGCTCCCAGCCGTCGCCAGCTCGTCGGCGGGAAGCAGAAGCTCGAGACGAATCGTCGGCCCCGCCCCCGAGGGGGTCCAGAGCTCGGACCCGGAGAGGAGCTGCTGGACACCGATGGGTCCCACCCGCTCGTTCCTGTCGTTGTAGATCCACAACAGGCTGCCGGGCGGTAGATCGACCCCGGCCAGATGGAGCCGCAGCCGATAGGCTCCCTCGACCCGCACCTCGGCACCCCAGATCAGATCGCCGGTGGCCGCCAGCGAGGCGACTCCGCCTCCGACCTCGATGGAGGTCGTCGGTGCCCGCAGCCGGGGCTCGAGAGTGGCCAGGTCGAGAGTGACGACACGGGGTGCGGGTAGGCGGCGAGATAACCCGTTCTTGAGCGGCACCCGTCGCTCCCGGTTCCAGGCGGCGATCTCGGCCAACTCCGTCGGCGCGGCATCCATGGCCATATCGAGAACCGCCAGGGGAGGCACGGCTTCCCTGTCGGCCAGGCTGAGTGGCGGCGGCGTGGCAGGTCTCGGCTCGATCGCGCGTGGGAAGAGCTCCGGATCGACACTCTGGGCGGTCACCCCCGCGCAGAAAAGCAGACATCCTGCCAGAGCGAAGACAGGGACCCTCAGGGGGCTTCTTGCGTGCTCTCTCGGCATCGGGCCCTCATACTGCATTGTACGTGCCAGAAGCCACGAAATGCCGTCCAGTACGGGAATGCTGCCGCTAGGGCGACGGATCGGCAAGCTGCCGCTCGGCCAGACGTAGGCTTTCTGGAGTACCCACGTCGAGGATGCTGCCGTCGGCGAAGACCACGGTCTGAACTTCGAGTCCGTCATCGATCGCCGCTTGGACTACATCGCCGATGAAGAGCTCCCGCCCGCGGCCGCTCGCCGCCTCTCGAGCGAGTGCCGGTCGCTCCAGAAAGCGGTGCAGATAGTCGGTGAACCGGGGTGTCCAGATGGCGATCGACCACATGAAGCGGAGATCGGTGCCGGGCTCCTTGATGACGATACGCCGGGCTCGCCCATCGTCATCGAGCTCGACCATGTCCGATCTGGGTCCCTGATCGGTGGGGAAGAGGCCGAGGACCACCGGGGCACCGGTCTCCTCCTGGCGCTCCAGGACCTGGCGGAACGCGTCCTGGGGCCGGAAGACAATATCGGGGAAACCGAGGGCCACCCGTTTGCCGGCGACCGAGGGGTAGGCTCGGTCGAGTGTATGGGCGACGCTGGGGGAGTCCTCGATGGTGAGATAGGTGAGGTCGATATCCAGATCGAGGCCGTCGATATGCTCGGCGATGTCCTCTTTGCCGGGTCGCAGAATGACATAGCCCAGATGGATGCCGGCCGTCACCAGCGATTCGAGAAGATACTCGCAGACCGCCTTGGGACGGGGGAGACCTCCTTCCTTTGGCCGGGAGGTCCCCACGGGATAGATCTCCTTGCTGCACGGGAGCCCGCTCAGACGGGTGGCGCGACCAGCCGCCGGGATGAGAGCGACCACCGGCTCGTGTCGATCGTTGTCGGAGGGTTGGCTCAAGTGTGTATGATCCCAGAGCGCGATCGGTGCTTCAAGACGGGTTGCGCTGCCAACGCCGCAGCACGAGGAATCGCTCCGTGAGACCCCGCATCACCGCCATTCTGCTGCCCCTGTCGGTGCTCGTGGCCTTCTCGGTCCTCGGAGTCATGCGCGGCTCCTTCTCTTCGGTATTCGGCGACGAGGGTACCTATCTGGCGATGGCGCAAAGCGTCTCGCGCGACGGCGATCTGATGTTCGACACCGCGGATCGGGAGCGGTTGGAGCGGGCCGCAGGCGCCGGTCGACAGACAGTCATCCTGCAGCAGACCGGCAAGGGGATCAGCTACTCCAAGCCGATCCTCTATCCCCTGCTCGTGGCTCCCTTTCATCGGCTGCTGGGGGATCTGGGTCTCGTCCTCTTCAACGCGCTGGCCATGGGGGCCGCGCTGGCCCTGGCCTGGGGTGTGCTCAGGCGACAGGCATCCTCCGAGGAGGCGTGGCTCACCCTGTGGACCTTCTTTGGCGCCGGGGTCCTACCCGCCTATCTGGTGTGGAAGATGCCCGACCTCTTCCAGGTGGCACTGGCCACCGCCGGGCTATCTCTGGCTCTGGCAACTGTCAGGGGAGCCCCACTGACGACCCCCGACCTGATCGACCGTCTGTTGGCGAACCGCTGGGCACCCGTCGTCGGCGGGGGTCTGCTCGGTCTGTTGGCGGCGCTCCGCTATCCAAATCTGCTGATCGCCTTGGCGCCGATCGCCGCCCTGGCCATCAGCCGTCGCCGGCACTCGATGGTCCTGGTGGCGGCAGGTTGCCTCGCCGCCTTTGTTCTGGTGGCGCTTTGTGGATGGGTCCTGGTGGGGACGATCAACCCCTACAAGGAGACGAGGGCGAGCTTCAACGCCGAGACCGGCTACCCCCTGTCGGCGGAGGATCCCGGGGTGATGGAACAGTTCGAGGCCCGGCGGGCCACCCAATCGGTCACCTTCCGGCCCGAGCTCCAACCCGACGTCTCGGCCTATTCCACCGGTTACTTCTTTGTCGGTCGGCACACCGGGCTGATCTTCTACTTCCCGGCGGCACTGGTGCTGGTGCTGGCGGCGCTCCGTCGACCCGACCGGGTCGGGCTGACGCTCGTGGCAGGCGCCGCCGCGGTGGCCGTCTTCTATCTGATCTGGATGCCGCGCAACTACTTCGGCGGCGCGACTTTTATCGGCAACCGCTATTTTCTCGCCGCCTATCCGCTGCTGCTGTTCGCCTCAGGGCGGCCACTGCGAGGCCGCTCTCTAATCGCGACTTGGAGCCTGGGGATCTTGGTGGTGGTGTCGTCGATCGTGTCGGTGGCCGAGACCCGGGAGCGTGACCCGGGGAGCCAGAGCCACGCCTATGCCGGTCTCTTCCGGCTGCTGCCCTACGAGTCGACGGCGCTGCGCATCGAGGGCTGGCGGGACCGCTACTGGTCGGGGGATCTGCTGCGCTTTGTCGATCCCTTCGCCCAGGTCACCGAGGAGGCCTTTGTGCTGCGAGCCGGTGACCGGCCGGCGGAGATCCTGCTGGCCAGCCGCCGCCAGGGCCCCCTGATGCGTCTCGAAGTGCGTGCCAACACCGACGAGGCCGTCCTGGAGGTAACCGATCGCCGGGGTCAGCGCACCTACCCGTTGCCGAGGGACGGCACCGTCGCGGTGGAGACCGCACCGTCATGGCGCCACCACCGTTTCTGGTGGGACGCCGACCGCACCTACTCCAGCCGGACCCTCCGTCTGGCGGTAAGCACGCCGGATGGCGAGCCCGCGACGGTCAGGTTCTCCTACAGCGGTCTGCGCCCGGCGCCTTGATCGCAGACGAGACCTTCGACTAGCCTTGGGGTCCATGTTGGACAACCTGAAAGAGGACACGCGGCGGCTCAAGGTCATCAAGACCAAGTCGTTCCCCTGGTATGTGTTGGAGTCACTGCTCTTCGAGAACGGCTACCAGGCGGTGGTCCTGCATCGGATCGCCCACTGGTTCAAGAGCCGTCGGATCCCGCTTCTCGGCCCCCTGTTTGCACGCCTGTCGTTGTGGCTCACCGGTGTCGACATCGCCCCGGGGGCGGTCATCGGACCCGGTCTGATGATCAGTCACGGCGTGGGGATCGTCATCGGCGACGGCGTGCGCATCGGTGCCAACGCCCAGCTGCTCCACCAGGTGACGCTGGGAGCCGCGTCGGTAAGGCGGCGCGAGATGCCCCAGGTCGGAGACGACGTCTTCATCGCCGCCGGTGCCAAGCTCATCGGCGACTTCCGAGTCGGTAACAACGTCTTTATAGGCGTCAACACCCTGGTCACCGAGGACATCCCCGACAACAGCAAGGTCACCGCCGAGGTCCCGCTGACCATCACCACCCGATCAACCGAAAGTTAGGACGAAGCGGCCGGCCTCCGTGCCGGCCGTCTCCAACCCCGGTCATTCAGAGCCGCAGTTGTTTTCAGGTGGCTACTGGCGCGGTCGTCCAGCGCAGATCGGTGCCCAGTTTGCCGCTGTCCATCAGACCCTTGATGTGTTTGAGGCGGATGAAGCGGCGCCCCTCGACATCTTCCTTGGTCAGCTCGGCGGCCTTGTAGGCGGCGTAGAGCTCTTCGGCACCCTGGCGGGCGTTCCACTGTGGTTTGAAGGCCGGCAGCATCTCGGCGATCTTGCTGCAGTCGACCCGATAGCAGCGCTTGTCGGGTCCGGCATCGGGGGCGTACTCGATACGTGAGCCGGGAACTACCTCGGCCACGATCTCGGCCAGCTTCCGAATCCGGTAGTTCTCCGTGGTCTGACAGACGTTGAAGGCCTGGTTGTGCACAACCTCGCGGGGGGCCTCAGCGGCCGCGATCATGGCGGCCACGATGTCGCGCAGGTGGACGATGGGTCGCCAGGGGGTGCCGTCGCTCATCATGTAGACCCGGCCGGTGGTGTGGGCGTGGGCCACCAGATTGTTGAGCACAATATCCAGACGCAGACGGGGTGAGACGCCGTAGGCGGTGGCGTTGCGCATAAAGGTGGGGCTGAAGTCGTCGTCGGCCAGCTGGGCGAATGCCTGCTCGGCCTTCACCTTGGCGATGCCATAGGGTGTGACCGGGTTGAAATCAGCCTCTTCGTCGAGCAGATCGTCGCCGGCGGCACCATAGGTGCTGCAAGAAGAAGCAAAGACGAAGCGCTCGACCCCGACCTGTTTGGCGAACCTGGCCAGCCGCACCGAGCCGTCGAGGTTGATGTCGTAGGTCAGATCCCCATCGATGTTGCCCAGAGGATCGTTGGACAGAGCCGCGAGGTGGAGAACCGCATCGAAGCCCTCGAGGTCGGCGGGCTCCACGTCACGGAAGTCCTTGCGGATGGCGGGGACCTCGGGTGGTTCTTCGCTGCCAAAGCGGCACTCGTCGAAGAGACCGGAGTCGAGCCCGACCACCTCGTGGCCGGCGTCGATGAGCATGGGAACGGCCACGGCGCCGATAAAGCCCTGATGACCGGTGAGAAGAATGCGCATGGGAGGGCTCCTCTACTCCATCTCTGCCAAAAGCTCGGCTGCGAGCAACGCCTCCGCCGCCTCGGCGACCCTGGCGAAACTCATCCCCGACCTCTCCGCGATATCCAACAACGTGTGCTCGCCGTCCGAGAGATTCAACACCCAGAGTCTGGCGAGCTGTTGGTCGCGGCCCTCGGTGCCGCCGCCGAGTGAGTCGTAGAGACCACGCTTGCCGAGTTGCGGCTCGCATTTTAGGTTGAGGTTGCGGAAGCGGCGGTTCTGCTCGAGGATTTGGACCACCTCGAGGTACATCTCCAGCGAGCCCTGGAGGGAATCGTCGGTTACCAGCTCGAGGTTGTCGGCGGAGGTATGGTACTCGGGGTACTGTCCCCAGGGTGTGCGGGTCAACGAGCCCACCGCCAGATCGAAACCGGGAGAGCAGTACTGGCGCTCGTCGTAGCCAAAGGGGACGAAGTCCTCGACCCGGTATTCCTCGCCGGTGTCGCGGAGCGCCACCTGGACGGCCCGGTCGATTTCGGTATCCCCCTGCCGACTCCGCTTGTAGTGGAAGCTTCCCGGATCGCCGAGGTTGGCGGCCACCAGCCCGGCCCGGATGCGCTGGGAAGTCTCCTCGTTGCGTGCCAGCCAGGTAATCGAGCCGATGGTTCCGGGGATGAATAGAAATCGGTAGGTGAATCGCCGCTCCGCGGCCTCGAGAGCCTTGGCCAGAAAGACCGCCACGGCCAGCCCCGAGAGATTGTCGTTGGCCAGCGACGGGTGACAGACATGACAGGAGA
>JBAUDS010000093.1:0-30296 GCA_049678185.1 Thermoanaerobaculia bacterium | reverse complement strand
GTCCAGGAGCTGGCCGCGATCGACGAGGAGTTCATCTTCTTCGCCGATGACGAGTCACTGCTCGATTATGGCCGGATGAAGAAGCTCGCCCACATGATCGACGAGGCGAAACTCGACAAGCGTTACTTTCTCTACGGTCGGAGCGACACCGTCGCCAGGCACCCCGATCTGGTCGAGATGTGGCGGGACGTCGGACTCGAGCGTCTCTTTGTGGGCTTCGAATCGTTCCGGGAAGAAGATCTCGAGTACGTCAACAAGGACTCGACGGTGAAGGACAACGACGAGGCAGCCAGGATCTTGAACGATCTCGGCGTCGACATTTATGCCTCGTTCATCGTGCGACCGGACTTCGACAAAGAGGATTTCGCGGCCATGAGGCGCTACTGCCGCCAGCTGGAGCTGAGCTTTGCCTCGTTTGCGGTGCTGACGCCCTTGCCGGGGACCGATCTCTACGATGAAGTCAAGGACGAGATGCTGACCCACGACACCAGGTATTTCGACTTTCTCCATACCCTGCTGCCGACGCGGTTGCCGTTGCAGGAGTTCTACGAGGAGCTCAACCGTCTCTATACGACCGCCATCCCGCTGACCAAGGGGCTCTCGTTTTTGGCCAAATACCCGCTAAGGGAGATCCCGGCCACGCTGGCCAAATCCGTCCGAGCGTACAGAGGCGTACGCAACGCGTGGCGGGACTACGCTCCAGCCGCCTGATCGCAACCAATCTGCACTTGCCTGAGCGGACTCTCCCGGGCCCGATCAGACTCCTCTGTGGTAGCTCGAAGGATTCCCCGTCGTCGATCTCTCTAACGAGAGAGGGCAAAAGTCAGCCCGCTTATCTCCAGAAATCGCCAGAGAAAGGAGACACCGATGAGGAGATGGGGTCCAATCGCGGTCGGCTTGGTGGCTGTCACCACTGTCCTGTTTCTGGTCACACCAGCGGAAGCGGCAGAGCCATGGAGAGTTCGTCTGCAGGCGGCCTGGTCGACTCCGCAGGGTGACTTTCGGGAGGTCGACGGCGATGAGGTCATAACAGCCGACTTCGCGGGCAGCTTTGGCTTTGGGCTGCAGATCGAGCGCATGGTGTCAAGCCGGGTCGGGGTCGAGCTCGGGGTGCTCTGGAACGAGTCCGACGTCAACGTGGTGATCGAAGAGCCGCCTGTCCGCCTGAGAATCGAAGCGCCCCTCCGTTTCACTCCTGTGACTCTGGGAGTCAACTACCACCTGGGGTCCGGTGGCAAGACGGATTTCTACTTCGGGCCGGCCGTGGCCTATATCTTCTACGACGATATCGTGCTGAGCGATCCAGACTTCGGACGGGAGAGATTGACCATCGATGACGACTATGCCTGGGGATTCACACTTGGCATCGACGTCAACCTAACCGATTCGGGCCACTGGGCGTTCAACAGCGAGCTCAGATGGATGAAAGGCTCGACCGATTTCACGAACCCGGACAACGAGAAAAGAGTGGTGGACGTCGACCCCCTCTATCTGACGATAGGAGTGACCTACAGGTTCTAGAGCCTCTCGCGAGGCCCTCGATGGGAGGGAGCAGTGGTCGGGAGGACTATTCGTCTTCCGGGGCGGGTTTGCGCTTCTCTTGAAAGGTGATGGGTCCAGGGGTCTCGGGGTTGGTCATCTTGACCTTGCCCTGGTAGAAGGCGCCCTCCGCGATGGCCAGTGAGCCGGCGTCGATGTTGCCTCTGAGAGAGGATCCCGGGCGCAACTCGACGCGCTCTTTGGCCTGGATGTTGCCGCGGACTTCGCCCTCCAGGACCGCGGCCTCGACGGTGATTGCACCGGTGACGCCTCCACCCTGGCGCACCCACAGAATGCCGCCGATCGCGCAGTCACCCTCGATTGTCCCCCTCACCTCGACGCTCGCGGCCGTCTCCAGGTTGCCCTTGAGGTGGGTCTCGTCACCGATAACGGTCTCGAGTCTCTCCGTCTCATCGGTGAAGCGTCGGAGCGGGTGTTCGGTATCGATAGGCTCTGGTTTCTTGCCGAGCATGGTCCTGCCCTCTTCGAGACTCAGGTGAGACTATCATTTGCCGGGGTGGGTTCTGACGGGGGGTGACGGCTGAGACTGGTGGGTGCAAACTCCTGTGCAGCCACTCCGTAGAGAAGAGGGGGCATAGAGAGCTCCCGGCCTCAGACGAGAATGTCGAGTGCGATGGAGGGATCCATGAGACATCGAGTTCCAGCTTCTCTGGCGACGTTTCTCTGGTTGGCGGTCTGCTGTTTGGCAAGCGCAGAAGAGACCACCTTCAAGCCATATCTGGGTCAAGAACCACCGGGCGACACCGCGGAGATCTTCGCGCCAGGAGTCGTATCGCTTCGGGGGCGCTACGAATACGCTCTCTCCATCTCCCCTGACGGGAAAGAGCTTGTCTTCTCCACCGAAATGCCGGGCGAGGGCTCGAAGGTCATGATGGCTCGCCATTCGCGGGAGCGCTGGACGGCGCCACGGCTTTTGGACCTGACCCGTGGTGCCAGGAAGGCCGAGATGGAGGCCTTTTTCAACCCGGACGGCAGCAGCCTCTTCCTGGCCGCCTATGACGAAGGGATGGACGTCCGCATCTGGGTAAGCGACCGAGAGGGCGAAGGGTGGGGTCTTGCGCGGCAGCTCGACTCTCCGGTCAACGGAACCGCCGTGTTCTATCCCACCTTCTCGCCGGACCGAACTCTCTACTTCACCAACATCGAGGAGCGAAGGATCTATCGCTCGCCGCTAGCCGACGGCGGATATTCGCGCATCGAGGCTGTTGACATTGGTGGCTTTCACGCCTTTGTGGCACCGGATGGCAGTTACCTGTTGTCGGATGCGGGCGGTGACATCCAGGCCAGCTTTCTCGACGACGAGGGAGCTTGGTCGGAGCCTCGACTACTGGGAGAGGAAGTCAATACCTCGGCATCGGAGACCTGCCCCTCGGTCTCACCCGACGGCAAGTACCTGTTTTTCAGTCGTTACCCCGAGCCAGATGAGATCTCCGACATCTACTGGGTCGATAGCCGGGTTATTGAAAAAGCCAGATCGAAGCGGGCCGAGTAGGTATCAGCCTTGGGGAGGCTCCTGCTCCCCATCGCCATCCGTGTCGTAATCTTGATCGGTTCCATAGGGGAGACCCGAACTACGCTGTCGACCCAGCAAGATTGGCGCCTTGGTCCGCTTATCTCGAGAATACTTCCACCGGCGGTGGGCCCAGAACCACTGTTCCGGGTGCTCCAGAACGAACCGCTCGAGCACCTCGTTGTAGCCACGCGTATTGAGGCGGATCTCCTCCTCGGGATCATCGGCTTCGATCCACTTCAGCGGTTCTTCGAACCTCACCTCATGCCGACCGTTTTTCTTTCGGTAGGCGATTGTAGGGATCACCGGGGCACCACTGTGAGCACTGATCAGTGCGAGGCTGCGGTTGGTCCCAGCCGGGCGCCCAAAGAAATCGACGGCAATCCCCTTGGGCGTATCCACCATGGTGTGCTGGTCCATGATGAATATCAATACGTCATTGTTCGCGAGCACCTGAAGAACCTTGCTCAAAGCGTTGATAGGCGGGATCACTTTCAGACCCGCTTGGTGAAAGCGGCGGAAAAGGACGTGCTCGAGGCCGGCGCTCAGGGACTTTCGTATGACGTGGAACCGATTGCGGTACTCCTTGAACTGGAACATTGCTGCGATGGACGCCAACTCCCAGTTGCCGAAATGGCCCGTCAGGATCAGGATGCCATTGCCCTTCTCGGCGGCCTGGAAGAGATGCTCTATCCCGACAACGTCGACCATGGCCGCCAGCCGCCGACCCGAGCGCCAGAACATCGCCAGGTTCTCGGTGATTACCCAGAAAAAGTGGTCGTAGAAGCCCTTCGCCAGCCGCTGGAGATCGTCTTCGGCAAGCTGGTCGCCAAACACCTGCCGGATGTTGGCCATCACGATTCGCCGTCGGATCGGTAGCACATAGTAAGCAGCGGAGCCGATCAGCGATGGCTCGTATTTGGAGATCCTGGCCGCCGCCTCGGCTACCGATGGCGTACCGCCGGACTCGGTTCGTGTCTCAGTCGACATCGGCGGAGAAGACCACGCAGGAATTCAACCCTGCGAAGCCGCGAGTGGTTAGCAGACCGAGAGCTGAACGAGGTGACTGTTCCGCCGCGCTGACCTTTAGGTCCTTGCATTCCGGCGACAGGTTCTCGAGGGATGCGATTCCCGGTACCCGGCGCTCGCGGAGACTCGACAGTGTCAGAATGCCCTCGATAACTCCGCTCGCGGCGACGGTGTGGCCGAGAGACCACTTGAACCCGGTCACGGGGACCGAGGAGGCGCCGAAGACTTCGCCTATCGCGCGCGCCTCGCTTGCATCGGAGGGTTTCGACCCGTTGGCGTGGGCCGTAATCATGCCGATGTCGTCGGCTTGGAGCCCGGCATCCTCCAGGCTGGCGCCGATCGCCTGGACGAGACCCGCGCCGTCCTCACTCACGGAGAGGATCCCACCTTCCGAGCTCACCGAGGTACCGAGCACTTCACCAGAGATCGTAGCGCCCCGTTTCACAGCCTCGTCCCTTGCCTCCAGCACCATCGCACCTGCTCCCTCACCCAGAATCGTGCCGTCCCGGTCGCGGTCGAACGGCTTGAGCGCGCGCGAGCTCAAGAGGCCCATCGAGGCGTAGTAGACAAGAGCCTCCGGCTCCGAGACGGAATCGTAGCCGACGACAACAGCCCGGTCGATCGCACCTGCTCTGAGGTACCTACAGGCCTCGGCTATCGCTTGAGCGCCGCTGATTCCGTGGGCTGTGACGTTCTCGTTGGCGCCCTTGAAGCCGTGTCCGATGCCGGTGTAGGCGAGTACATTGTTCGGCAAGGTCCGTAGCAGCCACATCGGATGAACCTGATCCATTGCCTCGCTGCCGAACACCGACATGTCCTCGCCGGACTCGGAGAGTGATTGGAGGTAGTCGTGTTGCTGGCGGTACTTGGTCCCGGGTGAGCCGACAAAGACGCCGGTACGGTCGTTGAACGACGTCGGGTCCTCGAGCGTGTCGCGATACTCGAGCATCCCGCTGTGCTCGAGGGCCTGGTCGACAGCGTTCAACCCGAGCACGTCCTGACGGCTGATCACTTTGAGAAGTTTTCGATCGGAAACCAAGGCCCGCGGCTGGTAGTCCTTGATCTCTCCAGCAAGGTTGTACTTCCAATCCGTCGCCTCCCAACTCGACACCGGCTGGATGCCGCTCTCTCCCGACACCACCGCTTCCCAGGTGGCTCCAACATCGGCGCCGGTCGCCGTGATACAGCCACAACCGGTGACGACGATCCTACGCACAGTCTTTTCCCCGCTGTTCCGCTTGTTCCGGGCTTCTGAACAGGATTGAGCTGTTCGAGCCGCCGAAGCCGAATGAGCTCGACAGGGCGACGTCCACCCGCATCTTGCGGGGTCCTTCCGGCACGTAGTCGAGATCGCACTCCGGATCCGGGGAGGTCAGGTTGGCTGTCATGGGCACTACCGAGTCGCGGATGGCGAGCGCACAGATCACGCCCTCGACGGCGCCGGCGGCGGCGATGAGATGCCCCATCTGGCTCTTTGTCGAGCTGATCGCGAGCTTCTTCGCGGCTTCCCCAAACACGGCCTTGATGGCGTTGGTCTCTCCCAGATCGTTCATCTTTGTAGAGGTGCCGTGGGCGTTGACGTAGTCGACGTCTTCGACCGTTGCTCCGGCGTCCTCCAGCGCCCACCGAATCGCCTGGATGGGGCCGTCCCCCGAGGGGTGGGAGTCGGTGATTCGGTACGAGCTGAGCGAATTTCCCTCGCCGGCGAGCTCGGCATAGATCGTCGCCCCCCTCTCCCTGGCCTTCTCCCAATCCTCGAGGACCAGGAAGGCGGCCCCCTCCCCAAGGACAAAACCGGTACGAGTTCGATCAAACGGCCGGCTCGCGCGCTGCGGCTCGTCGTTCTCGGTCGACAGCGCGGTAAGCAAGCAGAAACCGGTCAGGCCAACGGGGGTGATCATCGAGTCGTAGCCGCCCGCCAGCACGTAGTCGGCCTGGCCGCCCCGAATCAGGCGCATCGCCAGACCCAGAGCCTGACCGCCCGAGGCACACGCCGTGTGCACATTCGCGGAGTAGCCGCGGATGCCGAATCTTCGATGTAACAACGCCTGACCCGTCACCGTCCGGTGTCGAGCGAACTCCGGTGAAGAGATGAAGCGCTCGCCCTCCTTGCCCAGCCGGGCGTAGTCGACCTCCCCGTCGGCGGCGAACTCCGCTTGGAAGCGCTGCAGGAACTCGAACTCGGCGGTCATCATCCCGCTGCCGCCGACAAGCCCCCAACGGCTCGCCGTGGCGGTCGTCGGGTGGATTCCCGAGTCGCGGATCGCTTCCTCCGCGGCGGCCAGGGCGAAGGCGGTGAAGGGCACCGTATATTTCAGCAGCTTGGGGGCCTCGACCGCTTCTTCCACCTGGAATCCTTTTACCTCCGCCGCGATCTGGGTCGGGAAGCCCGAGGGGTCGAAGCTGGCGATGCGGGCGACACCGGACTTGCGGTCGAGCAGCGCCTTCCAGGTAGAAGGAGCGTCGTTTCCCAGCGGTGTAACCATGCCGATCCCGGTGACGGCCACCGCTCTTCGTTTCTCTTTGCTCACCTTTTACTCATCCTCGAGGGTTGCCGCGTAGTCGATTTCGGCGATGCACACACGCTTGCCGTCGACCTCGCAGCGGAAGGTCACTGTGGCGTGTGTGTCCGTCTCCTCTTTGACCTTGGCCTTGGCGACAACGGTCTGTCCCGGCTCCACGAATTGACTCATCTTGACGGTGCGAAGCCGCTTGGGGCGTAACGACGCCTCTGGCGGTGCGGACGGCTCGCCGGCCAGCACTCGCTCTCCGAGTCCGAGAAGACCTTGCACGAGCATCGACAGCGGCAGCACCCGCTTGCGAGGGAAATGGTCGTCGAAAAAAGACCACTCGTCGGAAATCCTCGTGCTGGCAGCGGCCTCCTGCCCGGCTTCCCAGGACAAGATCTCGTCGAACTCGAGCCAGGATGAGAGCGGCTGACTCGCACTCTCCGGCGGGCCGTTCTCCAGTGCCTCGGCGAGGCTGCCCGGACGGTTGATCCTATCGAAGTGCCGGCTCACCTCTACAGGGTCATTGAATTGCTCCAGCGGCAGAAAGGGTCCCAGCCCTTCCTCGATGACAAGGACCTGCGCGCCGCGCACCGTTGCCACCGAGTAGTAGGTGACTATCTCGTCGTCGACGGATTGGATGGTGGTGTCGAGCACAAGTGTGTCCCCGGGGCCGGCCTCGCCCATGATTCTGATGTTGCGAGCGATTCCCGCCACGGGTCGCAGAGTAAACCCGTTGGCAGCCATGACGTTCCAGGCACCGAGCTGGCCCAGGGCCTCGCCGATGATCGAGGGTGCCAGCAGCGGCCGGCGGCCTTGCCCGGAGAGAATAAAGGGATCGGAGTCGGTGATGTGCCTCACGCCCAGGGCGCGTTTGCCCGGCTCTAGCTGGAGGATTCGATCGACGAAGTGAAACACGCTTCCCCCAGAAGGTGCCCGGCAGGGCCGCGCAGGCGGAGGGTTACGACGATGCGGGTTGCTCCTGGCGCTCCTGCGCGCGAAGCACGAGCTTGCAGAACGTCTCGACGGTGAAGAGCGTTGGAATGGCCGCCACGGACATGCCGTCTTTGAAGCGCTCCGCGGGCACCTCGGCAAGGTACTCCTTGAGCTGGGCCATGCCCTGCTCGGTCAGCTTCCCGTTCTCCGCAAAAGCCTCGTCTTCCAGCGCGCCGCGCACCTCTTCTTCAATCTGGCCACGGGGGATCTTGACCTTGAACTCCCGCTCCAGTCGGTAGACGAGGTCAAGAAAGTCGATCGACTCCCCGCCGTAGTCGTTGATCAGACTCCCATCGGGCTCGACTTCGGATTCGTCGATCGCGAGGACGTCGGCCACAATGACCTTGACCCTCGGATAGATGCTGCTGGTGTCCATAACGTTGCCCAACCTCTCCTGTCGACCGCCGAGGAGGCGTCAGGCCATCTTGAAGCCGCCGTCGACGTGAATGATCTGTCCGTTGATGTACTCCCCGTAGCGCGAGGCGAGAAAGCATACCAGATATGCCACTTCGGCAGCATTTCCATAGCGTTTCAGGAGGATGCGGTCGAGGGTCTCGTCCCCAGCCAGATCGCGGACCTCACGGCTCATCTCCGTGTCGATAACACCCGGTGCCACTGCATTGACACGGATCTTGCGTGGCGCGAGCTCCACGGCCAGAGCGCGCGTGAACGCGTTGACCGCTCCCTTGCTCGCCGCGTAGTTGGTCTGACCACGGCCACCCTTCTCACCCGCTACGGAGCTGAGGTTGATGATCGTACCGCTGCGCTGGCGCATCATCGCCGGCACCACAGGGCGGGTGACATTGAATATCCCATTGACGTTGGTTGCCAGGACGTCCGCGATGTCTTCGTCGGTAAAGGCCGCCAGCAGTCCGTCCCGAATCACTCCCGAGTTGTTGACCAGAATGTCGATTCGATCCGTTTGCGAAAGCACGTCGTCCACCGCCTTTTGTGTGGCCTCGGCGTCTCGCACGTCGACCTGGAGAGCCGACACCTCGGCACCGGCTTGCTTGCACTCCTCGCAAACGGCGTCGGCGGCCTCCCGACTGGAGAGGTAAAAGAAGGTGACGTCGGCGCCTTCCGCGGCCAGTTGCCTGACGATCTCGCTGCCGATGCCTCGGCTGCCACCTGTCACGATGGCGGTCTTGCCCTGGATTCCAGAATCGCGAAAGATCATGATCGCCTCAGCCCAGAATCGAGTAGCCCGCGTCGACGACGACGGTCTGGCCCCGGATCGCCTCGGCCTCGGGGAGGCAGAGAAGGTAGGCCACGGCCGCAACGTCCTCGGGTGTGAGCTGCCGTCCCAAAAGGTTACGCGCCGCGGACTCCGCCAGCAAGCGCTCTCGCCCCGGGAAATGCTTCAGGGCATCGGTGTCGACAACGCCGGCCGAGATCGTGTTTACCGAGATTCCCGACGGCGCCAGCTCCAGGCTGAGCGACCGCACGAGAGCCTCGAGCGCGGCCTTGGAGGCTCCTATAAAGGCGTAATCCGGAATTGCGCGGTGCGAGCCGAGGCTGGAGAGAGCCAGCACCCGCGAGCCGGGTCTCATCATTGGCATTGCCTCGCGGACGAGATGGTTGAGTGCCAGAGCGTTGGTCTCCAGGCACCATCGCCAGTGTTTGGTGGACATCTCGAGCGCCGGCTTGAGCACCCCGCTGGCAGCGTTGCTGACGAGGATGTCGAGGTGATCGAGCTCTTTTCTGATTGTCTCGAACATCTCCTTGACGGAAGGAGGATCGCTGACGTTCGCCTGTACCGCAAATGCCCGTGCCCCGAGCGACTCCAACTCCTTGGTGAGCGCCTCTGCTTCGTCCGAGCTGTTGTAGTAGTTGATACAGACCTGGCAACCCGCCTGAGCGAAGCGCTCGCAGATCGCGCGACCGATGCCCCTGGCTCCTCCAGTAACCAGAGCCGTCTTGCCTTCCAATGGTCGAGTCATATCGAGTTTCGCCTCCGCGTCCCGCTACCGCCTACCCCGGTAGTATCAGTGGCTACGAGCGGGGTTCACCTGCGGGTCGGTCTTGCCGCTGTCATGCCTTGCGCCTGCAGCCTCCTCTACCTCCTGATCGGGATGTGTAACGTTGACCAACAGGGCCGTGAAACTGCCGACGGAGACCTTGCCCTTGAGCTTAACCGGTCGACGCCACTCGTCTTCGGTGATCCAGATAGTAGCCTTGGCGTTCGGACTCGTTTCGAAGACACCGCCGATCCCCTCGAGGCTGGGCTCGATGACTACGGTATTGAAGGTGCCTGCCGGTGTCGTGATCTGCTCGCGGCCGATCACCGTGAGTTTCCCCCGGGTCACTTTCTTGCCATCGGTAACATCGAGCTCGATGTTCTGCTCGTCGCTGACCTCGAGGGTCCTGAAGGCATAGAGGCCAGACAGCGGGTCCTGAACCCCGGGAGGGATCTCGATCGGGTCGCGCGCCACGCCGTTCTTTGTGTATTGCGCAAGGCCATTTTCGACGTCGAAGTGGATCTCGACTCGGCGCTCCTCTTTCCTCCCAGTTCGGCCCTGCTTCAGGTAGTGGTCGACGCGCATATCCGGGAGCCAGACCGTCGATTCCACTAGATCGCGGACCGGGTAGAGCGCTTCCACTATCGACCTGGTCCGAGCCGTAGCGCGAAAAGTGATCTGACCGTCCCCAGAGCTCTCGACTTCGAGAACAGCGCTGGCGACCCGGAGCAAACCCCAGCGCACGCTGAACTCCAGCCGCTCGCCGACCAGCGCCGACGGGGTCGGTGGCGGGGGCGCGTCGTTGGCCACGGCGGCGGCGCCCAGACCGAAGACGAGCAGCAGAAGGACGACGAGGGCCAACCTGCCAGGAAACCCATGAGTGGTGCGGTAACGCGTCAATGGGTTCTCCAACCGGGAAGAGATCTGCTTGCTGTATTCATGACTCGGGGGCACGAGATCGGTTCTTTGCGGATCCCGTAGTTGGGTCCAGCGGTATGTTGACCGGTAGCCTAGCACGCGGCGTGGGGCAATAGATTTGCTGTGAGAGCCTGTTTAGTGCCGCGTCAATGAGCGGTCCGCCAGCCGCCCGCTGTCAGATCTGGTAATCAATAGGGCTGTGCCCTGTAAACCTGGCCGGGGATGAGGCCGCCGCGCTCGTCGAGCGGGCCGTCGGTGTTTCTGAAATTGATCGGCAGACTGTCGCGGCCGTCGAGCCCGGCGTTGCGATAGACGGTGAAGTGCAGATGCGCGAAGGGCGCACCCGCCGCCCCACTATCGCCAATGCGCTCGCCGACACCCACCGAGTCACCAGTCTCGACCCTGGCGCTGCCCTGGCGGACGTGAGAGTAAAAGGCCACGCTGCCGTCGCCGTGCTGGATCAGGATGAAATTGTTCTGGTCGAGACTGGCGCCGCTGTCATCGAACCTGTCCACTACCTCAATCACCACGCCGGAGCGGGCGGCAACAAGCCGCGAGCCCATCGGCAGGTCGAAGTCGAGACCGATGTTGTCCGGGAAAGTGAAACTCGAGCAGTAGCTGGTGATGACTTCGTAGGCCTCCCCGACGGGGTAGGGAAGCACAAAAGGAGAGTCCGCCGGATTACCAAAGACGGCCCGGTCCAGACAACCGGTGCTGTTGGGCGCCGTCGGGCTACTGCCACCACCACCACCACTCCCTCCACAACCACCCAGAAGCCAGAGAAATCCCAGAAGCATCAGAACCAGTGCTCGACCAGAACGGCGGCAGCATTTGTCGTCGGCGGACATGCGAACTCCCTCCTAGTCCTGTAAGAGGGGCTCTTGGGGGGTATTCCTTCGCGCCGTTGGTCAGCAACGGGCGGCAGACAAGCATCTATTGGGATGCCAGGAGCGGGTATTGCCCGGTCTGGCTTCTAGCGGCTTCTGCGTAGAGGGCTTTGAGTGGCTCGAGAGCCAGCCATCTGCTCCGGGCGTTGCCCTCGACGTCGATGCCGACCAAAAGCGCTTTTCCCATGAGGGGGTAGACCTTTGGCGCCTGATTGATAAAGGTCTGATCGACCGCGGTGTGGGTGAGATGGGTCTTTTTCGATCCATCGATGAAGAAGTAGGTCACCCGGATGGTCATCTCCCTCGTCTTCCAGTGCTGGTCGAGGTCGCAGACTCGGAGGTTGGGGGTGTTGAGGATCTCGATGGTCATCAGGGTCTGTCCCTCGAGAGCAACCTCGTAGAGTCCATGGTGATAGCGGGCCATCCAGGCATACTCTTCTTCCGTCAGCGTTCCCAGTTTCTTGACCCACTTCCTACCGCAAGCTTCGCGGGGATGATGGAGCGTCAGCTCCCAGGGATCTTCGTTGTCGGATTGTCGTGAGTCGGAGTGGCCGATGGCGGTAGCGGGTGGCTGCGCGATGAGAGGGATCGGTACCGCGATGCCGAGGGAGACGAACAGGAGTGCGACGCTCGATCCGCTGGAAATCCTGCTTGCTGATCGCATCGTCGGCCCCTTTCGTGTCGGCTCTTTCCGCGCTATCCCTCTCCCTCCATCTGTCTCTCCTCTACCCCAAGATGAATGTGCAAGTATCGAGCCGACTCTCGTTATCGACTCGTCGGAGGACAATCGGCTGAGCGAAAACGACTTACGGGGCGCCGAGTGGCGGTGAGCGGATATTCACTCCCGATTCTTGGCCGCAGGACCGGATTGAGCTGACACAAAGTGGGAGTAGAAATGCAACGGCCCCTCTCTCACTCGAGTGTCGGAGTGAAACTGGTCACTCCGGCGGTAGGATATTGATCAGATGAGACTTGGAAGAGAACAACCGGAGACCCAGTACGCCAGGTCGGATGAGGGCTGGTACGTCGCCTACCAGGTGTTTGGTGAGGGTCCTCTCGACATCCTGTTTATCCCCAACTGGATGTCCAATCTCGACGTCATGTGGGAGGAGCCTTCGCTTGCCCGTTACCTCGACCGGCTGGCTTCCTTTGGTCGTGTTATCTGCTTCGACAAACGGGGATCCGGGGTCTCGGACCCGGTGCCGTTGGCAGCGCTGCCGACCGTGGATCAGTGGATGGACGACGCCCGGGTGGTGCTGGACGCGGTGGGATCGGAAAGAGCCGCGATCATCGGTGATGGAGAAGGCGGGTTGATGGCCATGGTCTTTGCCGCTACCTACCCCGAGCGCCTCTCGGCGTTGGTGCTCGTCAATGCATTTGCCCGCTGGATGCGGGATGACGATTACCCGGTGGGTATGCCGGCGGCCACGGTCGAGAAACTGAATCGTCTCTACGAGCAGTATTGGGGGGTCTCTGCCGACATGCTGCAGTTGACGGCGCCGAGCGTGGCCGACGACCCGCGATTCAGGAAATGGTTTGTCCGCTACCAACGACTCTCCATGCCTCGTGGGGCTGCCTCGACGATGTACAGATGGGTGACGCAAGTCGACGTCCGCAAGGTGCTACCCAGTATCAGGGTGCCAAGTCTGATCGTGCACCGAACCGAAAACAGGCACCACCGGATCGGCTTCGGACGCTTCCTCGCGGAACAGATTGCGGAGGCGAGATATGTCGAGCTCCCCGGCTCCGACTCATATCCCTTTCACGCCGGCGAATTCGGCCTGGTGCTCGACGAGATCCAGGAGTTCCTGACCGGCGTGCGCGAAGCACCGGCTCCAGATCGGATTCTGGCCACGGTTCTCTTTACCGACATCGTCGCCTCCACCGAGCGTGCAGCGGAGATGGGTGACGAAAGATGGCTCGATCTTCGCCAGGCCCACCACCGGCTCGTCCGCGACTATCTCGAGCGGTTCCGCGGCCGGGAGATCGAGACCGCGGGCGACGGGTTTCTGGCCACTTTCGACGGGCCGACCCGGGCGGTTACCTGCGCCGCCGCCATCGGCGAGGCGGTACGCTCGTTGGGCGTCGAGCTCAGGGTGGGACTCCACACCGGAGAGGTCGAGCTCCGCGGAGATGAGATCGGAGGGATGGCGGTCAACATCGCGGCCCGGGTCACGGCGGCCGCCGATGAGGGCGGGGTGCTGGTCACGCAGACGGTCAAGGATCTGATCGTGGGCTCCGGCATCGAGCTCACCGCCAGGGGCAGCCACGAGCTCAAGGGAGTGCCCGGCGAATGGCCGCTCTTCGAAGTAACCAGCGTCCCCTGAAGGCCAATCGAACGCTGGTTCTCTTGGTGAAAATCACCGCCCTTCCTACCCGAGCGGGTGGTGTGCGTCGGGCACGACTGGGTGTAGGGTGGAGCGCGTCGAACCCACCAGGACCAACGGGCGCTGAAGCCATTTGGCTCCGGCGGCAACTGCCAAGGCTTCCGCGTCTCGATGGGAGGTCGAGATGGAAGTACTGTTCTCCGGCGACGAGGCCTTCTCCGAGATCTTCGGGCGATACAGAGAGCCGATTCACCGCTACGTGCTGACCCTCGTCCGAGAAGCGGGTGCAGCGGATGATCTGACTCAGGAGACATTCGTCCGGGCCTACCGCAAGCTCCCGACCCTCGAGGATCCAAGCAAGGTCTCTTCCTGGCTCTATCGCATTGCGACCAATCTCAGCTACGACCGCTTCCGCAAGGCGTCACGGCGCGATGACATGATCTCGCTCGACGGCACCTCAGCAGAGCTCGGGGATCCGCTTCCGACCGAGCCCGCTGATGACTCGCCCCGCCTCGACAAGGTGGTCGAGCAGCGGGAGATGAGCGGCTGTGTGCAGGACTACCTCGAGGAGCTTCCCGATGACTACCGGGCGGTGATCCTGCTTCACGATCTGGAGGGGCTGACCAATCCCGAGATCGCCGCCATGCTTGGCTGCTCGTTGGCCACGGCGAAGATCCGGTTGCACCGGGCAAGAAAGAAGTTGAAGCAAGCGCTAGACAACGCCTGCAAATTCACCCACGACGAACGGGACGTTTTTGTCTGTGAGCGCAAGCCATCCTCGGGCGGCGTGGAGAGCGGATAGTCGATCCGCGGCCGATCGGGCCGTTTAAGGTGTATCCCTTTCCGAGGCGGGTTCGTCCTACAGGTGACGGTCAATACGAAATGGAACAAGACCAAGCCTGACGGAAGGGAGACCCAAGATGTGTGAAGAGAACACCACTACCGAGAAGAGCGAAGGCAAAGGCTGCGCGGCTGGCTGCCCGAAGATGAAGCGCTGCGCCCCCATCCTGGGAGTGCTGCTGGCGGTTATTGCCATTCCCTTGATGGTCAAGAAGATGAAAGGCTCCTGCCCCTGCGCAGGAGGACACAAAACGGAGGCCGCGGGCCAGGAACCGGCTTGCTGTGGCTCCTGAGCATCACGCGGTAACAAGGAGGGAGTCATGAGCCAAGAAGACATGGCAGGGGACCAGACGACGAAGGTGGAGACCACCGATCGGAGCAGGATTGCTGAAAGGCTCGATGCCGTGGGGTGGGGTCTGTTCTTTGTCTGGATCGGAGTGGCGCTCCTATTCGAATTCAGCTGGGGTGCAACGCTCGTTGGCATAGGGATCATCACGCTCGGAGGACAGTTGGCCCGCTTTGCATCAAAGCTGAAGCTCGAGGGTTGCTGGGTTGTCGTGGGGGCGGGATTTTTGCTCGGTGGGATCTGGCAGCTAATGGACGCCGAGCTGCCATTGGTTCCCATTCTGCTGATCCTGGCGGGTCTGACGGTGCTGCTGGCGAGATTCCTACCCAAGCGCCTGCAGAGCCACATCGAATGAGGTGAGCCGGCTCGAGGGCACCTTTGACTAGGAGGATTGAAATGACAGCTCTCAGAATGCAGTTCTTTACACTGGCGGCGGTTATTCTCGTGGGCATCCTGCTCACGGGATTCGACAAAGCGCACTGGTTCGCCTATGTGCCGGTGCTCCTGCTCTTAGTCGCCGGGATCACAGGGGTGTGCCCCGGGCTCAAGATGTGGAAGAAGATGGGGTTCGAGTAGAGCACCCCCCGCTTGTTGGTCAGGAAGCCAGTTGGAGAAGGGCTTTGCCGAGGCGCGGGTGACGGTCGAAGCGGCGGAGAAAATCCGACTCCCGGCGGCCGCCTTTCGCTCTCACCACCCGCACCAGCGCCCGCCGGTCGGCTGTGCTCCAGCGGTCGACACCCGGAAGGATCAGCACCAGAGGACTCCACCGCTCCCAGGCGAGACGCTCGCCTGGCGAGAAGCCCTCGAGTGTGCGTAGACCCAGGAGATGCATCGCCTCCCGGGAGCAGACGGCGAGCCCACGCTCCCGTTCACCGCCAAAACGCTGCGCGAGACAGTGAGAGATCTCGAGGCCGATGTTGCCCAGAAACACCCGGCCCAGGACATCGTCTCGCTGGCGTCCCAAGTAGAAGAAGACATAGTCGGCCGCCAACTGCTCCAGGGTCGCAGGGCTCGAGCGGTGCCCGGGGTCGATCTTCATCTGCTCGAGCTCTCCCCGCAGCAGTCGACGGATCTCCCGATCCCGGGGCCGGAAGCCCAGCTTGTAGTAGAACCACCAGGCGCCGGAGGCGAGTCCCTCCTTGTTGCCAAGCCCGAGCTGGAAGGGGTCGATGGCGAAGACCTCGGTACCAAAGAGGTGGTGGATGGTCGCCAACAGCCGGCCAAAGATCCAGCCGGCCTCCCCGCCCCGAAAGGTGTCGAAGATGTTGTAGGCCACCTCGGTCGAGCGGAAGAGTGTGCTGGCGAGCGCGTAGCCAAAGGGCACGTCGTTCTTGAGCATGATCATGCCGTAGGAGCACTCCAGCAGGAGTCGCCGCTCCGGCAGCAGCCCATAGCAGGCGAAGCCGAGGCCGCCACCGAGCTCCACCAGCCGTACATCGCGTGGGTCGGCGTTGGCAAAGGCGTCGAGGTCTCGCTGACGGGTGGTCATCGCTTCGCGGGCGAGGTCGATCAGACGCCCGCCCTCGCGGATGGAGAGCTCCCGCACCGCGACCGGTCGGCGGCTGACCTCATGCTTCAGATCGGGTCGCTCCCGTCTCAAGGAGCGCGTCTGAAAGGCCGTCGAAGCCTTGCTGCGATATTTGGCCAGGGTGCGGGTGGGCGTGCCGGGCCCCGGGGTAAGCGTCAGCGGTATGTCGAGTTGTTCGTAGATCCGCTCCCGAACCGGCGCGGTGACCTCGAGAGCGGCAAAGCGTCGGATGAGAAAGGCGGCGTCGGTTTCGTCAGGACCCTTCAGTCGCTCGACCCACTCGCGCACCGAATAGTCCACCTGGTCGAGAGCGGGGGTCTCGGAGTAGGGCATGAGGAGATCGAGAATCCCCAGCAGCTCCTCCCGCTTGTGGAGCTCCGGCCAGTCGATGGAGAGATGATCGGGCCAGTGATGCGCCAGCCAGCCAGCGGTCACCCAGTAGAACCGGTAGTTGATGTCGGTGCCGGCGAGGCCAGTGTCTGCCAGGCGCTGGCGAAAGCGGCGGAGATCGCTCCTGGCGGAGAAACCCTCCAACATGATTTCGACCTGCTCTAGGACTTGCTGATCGTCGGGGTAGGCGCGGAGAAAACAGAGGAGCTCGTGGAGGCGGAAGACCTCCTCGACCTGACCCACGGGCCGCCCCCCGAGCTCGCGGAGAATCTCCAGGCGGCGCGGCGCGGCATCCGTGCCATAGCGGTGCCGCAGCTCGTCGAGCTGCTTTAGAAGCGAGCTTGCCGACAGACGCATGATGCAGGCTAGCCTATCGGCTATCCGACGTACAGGGCTGGTGAAGGTGCTTTAATCGACCGCGGAGCGGAAGCGGATCTTGAAGCCACCGACCTCCACCAGGTCGTCGTCCTGGAGGGCGTGAACCTGGACCCTGGTGCCACCGACTTTGACCGGGCGCCAGAAGTTGAGCGCCTCCAGTTGGTAGCTCCCATCTTGGGTCGGGGAGATGCGGGCGACCACGCCTCCAAACAGGAGAGGCTTGCCGGGCAGGCGGAGGTCACAGGCGTCGGTCCAACCGATGGTGTTGGCCGACCTGCCAAGGGGGATCTCTTTGCGCAGGCCTCGGTGTATGTAGGCCAAGTGAGCACCCCGCCGGCGAGCCGTGGCGACTTTCAGCTTGTGGATCTCTTGCGCCGATAGCAGGGTCGTCGCCTTGTCGCCATCGACTTCCTGAGCCGTATCCTCGACTCGCCCGGAGGTGGTGTCCAGGATTTTCTCCACATGCGAGCGGTCGATGTAGTACTCATGGCCGGGCCGCTGTTTGATCTCTTCTTCGGCCAGTTCGGCCTCCGAGCGATGGAAGACGATGAGATGCTGGGCGATCTCGATCTTGTCGCCATCCCTGAGAAGGTGAATGTTGGTGTACTGGTTGTTGATGAACATGCCGTTCTTGCCGCTGAGATCCTCGGCGACGTAACTCGCGCCTTCCTTCTTGATGCGCAGATGCTGGCGGGAGACCGCATCGCTGTCCAACGGCACGTCGGCGTCCTGACTTCTGCCGATGACGACGTCGTCGGTCTCGATGAAGTAGTTGAAGAGATGATTGCGGTTCTTATAGACGCTGAGCTTTGGCATCATTTCACCCTGGAGAAATCCTAGCATCGGGTTGGCAGGCTGAAAGTGAAGGAAGTCACTTTTCAGCGCCCGTCTGTTAAACTGAATTCACACACATGGACGACCCCCCTCAAAGTCATCCTCGGCCAAGAACTGAAGACTTTCTGACCGCCGGTTACCGGTCCGCGGCGTGGCGCAGCCACGGAAGGAGCAGCCGCACATGACCCCCGCGTTCTTCACATTGACGAGTCTGCCCGCACCGTCGATCGGGCTGAGCCCGTGGCTGGGTCTTCTTCTCGCGTTCCTGCTGGTCCTGTTGAACGGGTTTTTCGTGGCGGCGGAGTTTGCTCTGGTCAAGGTGCGGCCTACCCAGCTCGACCCCTACGTCGCCCAGGGGAGCCGGCGGGGGAAGATCGCCCGACACATGGTGCGTCACCTGGACGCCTATCTGTCGGCGACCCAGCTGGGCATCACCCTGGCTAGCCTCGCTCTCGGTTGGATCGGCGAGCCCGCTTTTGCCTGGCTCATCGAGCCCATCGTGATGCGGTTCCCGGGGGCCACTCCCGCCATGGTGCACACGGTGAGCCTGACCACGGCCTTTCTGGTCATCACCATCCTGCACATAGTGTTGGGCGAGCTGGCCCCGAAGTCGGTGGCGATTCGCATGCCCGAGGCGACCAGCCTCTGGGTGTCGATGCCGCTCTATCTGTTCTACAAGATCTCGTATCCGGCGATCTTCGTTCTCAACCATGCCGCCAACGGTCTCCTCAAGCTCGTCGGCGTCGAACCGGTGAGCGAGAGCGAGCTCGGGCACGACGAGGGGGAGCTCCGGCTGTTGCTGGCAACGACCCATGCCAGCCGTCTCTCCACCTGGAAGCGGGATCTGCTGGACAACATCTTCGAGCTCTCGCACCGGACGGCCCGACAAGTCATGGTGCCGAGAGCGGATGTCGTCTATCTGTCGACCACCTCCTCGATGGCCGAGAACCTAGAAGTCGCGCGCGAGAGTGGGCGGACCCGTTTCCCACTCTGTCACGGCGACCTCGATCAGGTGATCGGGCTCGTCCACATAAAGGACCTCTTCCGCGCCCGAGAGCTGCCACAGTCCCTGGAGGAGATCGCTCACCCCATCGCCTTTGTACCCGAAACCCTGCCGCTCGACCGCTTGCTGCGCCGAATGCGTAAGGACAAGCGCAACCTGGTGGCTGTGCTCGATGAGTATGGAGGGGTCAGCGGCATCGTCACCCTGGAGGACGTGCTCGAGGAGATAGTCGGCGAGATCCAGGACGAGTTCGACCACGAAGAGCCCGACTTCGTCAAGCGGGCGACAAACGTCTGGGATGTCTCGGGCTCGATGCTGGTAGCCGATTTCGAGGACCTGGTGGAGCTCGAGTTGAGCGACCGGGACGAGGACACCATTGCCGGTGTCGTGCTCTCGGAGCTGGGCCGGCGACCCCAGGAGGGTGACCGGGTCACCTTGGGAGATTTGTCACTGGAAATCTTGAAGGTCAGTGGCAACCGCATCCTGAGTGTCCGCGCCACGGCGACTCCCCGACCACCGGCCTCAGACTAGCCCCCCCCTGGAGCGTCTAAATCAGCGACTCATCGGCAACAAATAGGGTATCGACCTCCCAGGAGGGATGGAGATCCCTGATCCCGGCCTCGATCCGTTTGCGGATGGTGTCGAGGTCGCTAACACCCTGAATGTGGAAGTCCGGCCTCACCAGGATGTGAGCCAGGAGATAGGAGACCCGCCCCACCCGGGCCATTCGCAGGGTGCTATTCACGAACGGGTAGTCGGCCACCATCTCGTCGAATCGCTCTTGTACCTCCTGTTGAACGGGCTTCTCGGGTGCGATGGCCAGGAGCTCGCCCAGGCTGTTCAGCACTATGCGGATCGGCACCAGGATGACGGCCAGGATCATCAGCGTGACCAGGCCCGGATCGACATAGTCCACGACCCCCGACCACCGGCTTCCCTCCAGCAGGAATGCGGCCAGAAAGGCCACGACGACACCAAGACTGACGACGGTGTCGACCCGCCAGGTCTGCACCTCGACCGCGACCAGGGGTGAGCCACTTCTTTTGGCTAGCGCCGTCATCACCCCTGCCATCACCAGACAACCGACAGCTGCGACGACACCGTAGATGAGTGCCGGTCCCACGGCGAGCGCTCGGCCACCGTGCAGCAAGGCCTGAATTGCAGAGGCCAGGGAGAAACCACAGACACCCAGGATCACGATCCCCTTGAGGAGGTTCAGCATCGGCTCGAAGCCAAAGTAACCGAAGTGAAAGGTCTCGTCTCCCGGCTGCTGCACCAGACGGGCAACTTTCATCGTCAGCAGGCTCATGGCGAGGGCGATGAGTGAGAAGTAGCCGTCCAAAAGGATGGCTTCCGACTCGGTATAGAACGCGAACGAAAGACCGAGCACGCCAAAAAAGAGTTGGCCCCAGGCGGACAGGCGAAGGGCTCGCATTTCCTGCTTCGTCGACATCGCTCTCTCTCCTAAAGGTCGCAGAATCGGGTGGTGTCGGTCGCCTACTCGAATTGGGAGTATAGGTGCTGATCGGTGCGGTGGTAGGGTAGTTCGAAAGACAGTTATGACCACTGAGAGTGGTTACAGACGGCGGCTTTCGCTCTTCGACTCGACGATGGTCGTCATCGGCGGCATCATCGGCGCGGGCATCTTTCTCTCCCCGTCGATCGTCGCTCAGCGGGTCGACCGACCCGGTCAAATCATGCTGGCCTGGGTGGTGGGTGGGGCGGTGGCGCTAGTCGGTGCCCTCTGTTTTGGTGAGCTCGGGGCGCGCCGTCCCTTGGCCGGTGGCGGCTATGTCTACCTGCGGGAGACCTTTGGCGAGCTGCCGGCCTTTCTCTACGGCTGGACCCAGCTGCTGGTGATCAACAGCGGCGGCATCGCCGCCGTGGCCATCATCTTCGCCGGCTATGCCTGCGGGCTGCTGGGACTCGGGGAGCGCGGCATCAAGCCGCTGGCGGTCACCGCTATCGTGGTGCTTTCGATCGTCAACTACCTGGGTATCCGTCCCGGGAGCATCACCCAGAACATCTTGACGATCCTCAAGCTGCTGGCGCTGGCGGGCGTGATCGGGGCCGGTCTCTGGGCTCTCGCCGGCGAGCCGGCGGAGCTCGGCGGTGCAATTGAGCACCACTCCTCGGACGACGCCGGAATGTGGAAGCTGCTGGGTATCGCGCTGATCCCGGTGCTCTTCTCCTACGGCGGTTGGCAGCATGCCAATCACATCGGTGGTGAGATCCGCTCGCCGGGCAAGAACCTGCCCCGGGCCCTACTGCTGGGGGTGGCGACGGTGGTGTTCTTCTATGTCCTGACCAACGTCGCCTATCTCTCGGCTCTGGGTGTCGACGGACTGGCTGCGAGCAGCACACCGGCCGCCGACACACTGGTCCGGATGGTCGGACCGGCTGGAGGCAAGCTGATCAGTCTGGGTATCGTCTTCTCCACCCTGGGTTTCGTCAATCTGGTGATCCTGGCGGCGCCGCGGATCTACCAGACGATGGCCGCCGATGGTCTTTTCTTTGGTTGGGTGGCCCAGATACACCCGCGCTACCGGACGCCCTCGGGGGCGATCGTCTTCCAGGGCACCTGGGCGGCGGCGCTGGCTCTGAGCGGCACCTATGCGCAGCTGCTCGACTATGTGGTCTTTGGCGACTGGATTTTCTTCGGGCTGGTCGTCGCCACTCTCTTTGTCTACCGTCGCCGACAGGATGGCAATGTCACCGACTTCCAAACTCCGGGCTATCCGCTCACGCCGTTGATCTTCGTGGCGACCGCCGCCTATGTGGTGGTCTCCTCGATCCTCTGGAACCCGCTCAATGCTCTGCTGGGTGCTAGTCTCATCGCCCTGGGGATCCCGGTCTTTCTCTTCTGGCGTAGGAGGCGTGGATGAAGGAGAGCCCCTACATCACTTGGGCCAAGACCCACCACGATCTGCGCTACAGCCTCGCGGGTAGCGGTGTCCGTCCCTGCCCACGCGAATTGCTCGAGCCACCGCTGGAGCCCTTCCCACTGTCGGGGCCCAACGAGGAGGGATGGTTGCCGTTGCTCGAGCGCATCGCTGCGCGCTACCGCCTGGGACCCGAAAATGTGGTCCTCGCCCATGGCGCCTCGATGGCCAACCACCTGGTGTGTGCCCAGATCATCGAGCACGGCGACGATGTGCTGGTCGAAAGACCGGTCTACGAGCCGCTCTACTTGCTACCGCGCTTCTACCGGGCCAACGTCGCTTTCTTCGAGCGACGTGTAGCAGATAGCTTTGCCCTCGACATCGATGAGATACGCCGCCGGCTGACCCCTCGGACGACCCTCCTAGTCTGCTCCAATCTGCACAACCCGACCGGTGTCCTGACTGAGCGCGCCACGCTCGAGAAGCTCGGAGAGCTGGCCGACCATGAGGACTTTCATGTGCTGGTGGACGAGGTCTATCTCGAATGGATGCTCGACCAGGGGGAGACGAGCGCCGCCGCGTTGGGGCCGCGCTTTATCGTTACCAGCAGCCTGACCAAGGCTTACGGGCTGGACGACCTGCGGGCCGGCTGGATCGTGGCCGAGCCCAGAATTGTCGAGAAGCTGCGCCGACTCAACGATCTCTTCTCGATCAAGATGGTCCATCTGGCCGAGCGCTGGGCAGCGCAGGCGCTCGATTGTGCTCCAGCGCTCCTCGAGGCGCTCAGACCCGTCCTCGAAGCCAACCGCGAGCTCGTGGATAGCTTTATCGGCGCCCACCCGGCGCTCGAGTGGCTGCCGCCACCCGGAGGGACGGTGGGGTGGGTGCGGCTGCGAGGCCTCGAGGTCGAAGAGCTCAACACGCGCCTCCTGCCACTCGAGACCGCGGTCGCCCCGGGCCGTTTTTTTGGCGCCCCCGAATTCTTCCGCATCGGCTTGGGTCAGGCCACCGAGCTGCTCGAAGAGGGACTCGAGCGACTGGCTCGTGGCCTTGCATCCTGAAGCGGCTCGCTCATCTTCGGTGCGATCGGAAAGCCGGCCGCCCGGTGATCGAATTTCGGTAGGTGGCAGCTAAACGCCGTATGGTCGGGCGCTGTCCAAGAGAGAGGAGGGCGCCATGGAATCGATTCTTCCTGAACATATTCGTTTCTTTTTGTGGGATCAGATGGCCTTTCGGGGCCATTGGCTTCTGCCTGCACTTTTCTTTCTGACAATTGCTGTCAGTTGGTGGTGGTGGCGGGGCTCAGTGAAACGGCGACGCTGGCAGACGTGGGCGGGCTACGGGGTTCTCGCGGTCCTGGTCTGGGCAGAGGTGGCGGGAATGCGGATGGTATTCGAGCCTTCCTTCGCCGAGTATGCCCGCGAGCTCCGGCGTGCCGACAGCTATGTTGGCAGGCAGGTGCCGCAGCTCGAGTTTCGACGAGTGAACGACGATGAACGGCTGCAACTGTCCGACTTTCAAGGGCAGGTGGTGCTGCTCAATCTCTGGGCGACCTGGTGTCCACCGTGCATCCACGAAATGCCGGCACTCGAGGAGTTGCAGCGCACACACCGCGACCGTGGTCTTCTGGTAGTAACGCTGTCAAACGAGTCACGACAGCAGATCGTCTCTTTTCTCGAGGAACATCCTGTCGACACGCTGAATGTCTACAACGAGTCGCTGGCGTGGATTTACGACGTCGAAGCCAGACCGATGAGTTTTATCGTCGGTCGCGACGGAGTCCTCTTGGATTGGACGGAGTTCCCCGGCGATGGAGACTACGCCTCCTTCGCCAACTGGGTGGACCCCCATCTCGAGCTCTAGGTCGCGTGTCCGCTCTATGGCTCAGGCGCCGTGGTCCGCGAGGACGCCCTTCGCGAGCGCTGCCGTCTCCTCGTCGTCGAGCACCGGCGCGACATCGAGGTCCAAGAACGGATTCCACTGGTTGAGATAGCGATGGAGGGCCGTCAGGTCCGTGGCCTCCATGATAGCGACGCCCGTTCGTGAGGCCGTGTCGTGCCATCGGCCGATCATCTTCACGCCGTCGCCGACATCTGCGCGCTGCTCTGGGGTCATGCCCGCAAACTTTTCGAGGATGGGCAACCACTGCTCTTGATCAATGCTCCAGCTCACCATGAATTTCATCACTGCCTCCTGGTTGGGATGATTGAAAGAAACGGCACAACCTAACTTGTCCACGAGTCCCAGTCAATAAATGGGAGATCTTCTTTCAGGGCCACAAGTGTGCACTTCGGTGTAGGGTGCATGTAGGCCTTACGGCCATCAATCATTCTAGGGAAGAACTTTGGGAGCCTGCCTCCAGGCGTGTCGGAGCGGAAGATCAGAATATTTGCCGGCGCTTACCCAACTGTGATCCGCAAGCCGCATATTCCAGTATTTGTCTCTACTGACCACCGAAAGCAGGCCGAGGTCTGGGACGATGTAGCCGGCCGTAATGCCATGCTGCCAGGCGTTCTTGCCGTCGACTTTCGGCAATTGAGCCGCCGACCAGGGATTATGCGACGGCAGAGCGTCGAATCGCCCGAAGTACACCCAGGTACGATCTGCAAGCCGCATATTCCAGTACTTGTCTTTGCTGATGATCGTCATCATGCTTGTATCGTCGTTGATAAAACTGGCTGTTATTCCATGCTCCCAGGCATTCTTGCCGTCCACTTTCGGCATTCGGGCCGCCGACCAGGGATTCGACGACGGAAGATCGGCGAATCGTCCGGCGTTCACCCAAGTGTGATCTGCAAGCCGCATATTCCAGTATTTGTCCTTGCTGATGACCGACAACCATCCCAGATGCTTGGCGACATAGGCGGCTGTCACGCCGTGCTCCCAGGCGGTCTTACCGTCGACCTTCGGCATTCGGGCCGCCGACCAGGGATTTTGAGATGGGAGATCAGCGAAACGTCCGGCGTTCACCCAGTGGCGATCGGACCGCCGCATATTCCAGAACATGTTCTTGTTGATGACGGTCAACCGATCGGCACTCTCCGTTATGTAGCTGGTTGTTACACCGTCCTGATCCCAGGGGTAGATGCTGTCTTGCCAGATGTTGGCGAGGGTCGAGTAATGCCAGCCCAAATCCGTGGGATTGCCGTCCGGCCCGATGAGACAGCTGTCCGTCCAGTTAGGGTCGTCCGTCCAGGCGCCGTAGAACCAGAAGAACGCGTCGACTCTCTTATCCAGGATCGCGGTAATGCTCTCCATGAAGTCCGTGACAGTTTTCGGTCTTCCGGAGGCCCCGGGTCCTGCAATACCGAATTCAGTGATGATGATTTCACTATCTTTGTAGTAACCAGAATCGACGGTTCTGACCCAGGCGATGAAGGGATCGATCATCTCATTCATCAGTTCCAGGGCGTTGGGAGTCATGGAAGCATTCCACACTCCATAATATGTATGGGTGTTCCAGCTATCGATCGGCATCCGCTGTCCGCCGTTTTGCAGTTGGTAGCTAGTCAGGACGGACTCGTACCAGTGCTTCATTTCCGCCCATTGATGCCCGGTATGGTTCAGTACTCCTGAAAATGCGCCAATGGCGAATCTTGCCGAAGGATCAATGTCGCGAACGAATTGATAATAGGTGCGAAACATCCGGGCATACTCATCGAGCGTCAGTGCATCCTGGCTGGGTTCGTCCGGTTCATTGCCGATGATCCAGACTTTTCCGGGGTTGTTGGCCACCCATTGGCCAAACGCGACCGGATTATCAATCGTGTCCGAATCCTCGTGATAGCCGTGGGCCTGATGGTTACGACCGGTTCTCAGCCAGTAGTCGCAAGGCCGCACCATGACGTAGTCATTTGTGACTTGCAGACCGTCCCAGATATATGCCTGGGACTCAGCCGGCATTCCCATTTTGATCATGCTGCTATTGGGTGACCAGTTGGATCCGGCCACGCCATAAGGGTTCTCGGCAAATACCGCAACATTCCAGAAGATTGAAAGACATAGGCAGCAGGAAACAAGAAGTGCGCCCCGATTGATTTGGCTCTTGATGTGCTGTTGTTTGAAGCTCATTCCTGCCTCTCTGTCTCGATTAGCAAAAAGCAAATCATGTTCCCAACTCGAATATGGTCAATTGTTTCACCATAACTGGCCGAACAGGAAATTCTTTTCAAAACCTCCGCAGTTCCCTTCGGTGTAGGGTACCCGAAGGCCTTCAAGTTGAGTGACTAGCCTGGACGGGCCGGATTCTCCCGGCCTGGCCAGATCCACCACCTAGTCGGTGTCGATTCAAGCAGCCGACAGTTGTCGAACCCGTTGCAACGCGGGCGGCAGGAGCTGGACGTACGACGCCATCAGAAGGAGCAGGTTTGCCCAGAAGAGGAAGCCGTAGAAGCCGTAACGGGTGAAGTCGCCGAAAAGAAGGAAGAAGACGATGTTGGAAATAACGATCGACGGCAGCAGAAGAAGAATCGTCACGGCTGCGCGCGCGCGGGGCCACGCGCTCGTGTGAGAACGTTTCCCTGCAGTGTCGGTTCCCGGAGCCGCCTTTTCTCCTTTCAGGAGCCGCCAGACCAGCAGGGCCTGGGTGAAGGAGAGAAAGACGAAGTCGTGTGGCCATGACGTCTTCAGAACGAAAGGGATTGTCATGAAGACGAGCTGGAAGCTCCACAGATCGGCATGGCGCAGGCGCGCGCGCTGAACCAGGAAGATTAAGCCCATGTTGGCGGCCGCAACGCCGTATGCGATCCAGTAGAGGAGCGGAAGATGGGCGTCGTGCCCCGTCGTGTCGGACAGACGAAGGATAAAGTGCGGGAAGTACTGTGAGTGCGGGTTGGCGGTGACCCAGTCGGACGCACGAAACGAGTCGAGTAGGACCCCGTAAAAGCGCAGCGTATCGCCGACCCCCAGGAGAGCTCCAGGCACCACGACGAGGAACGCGCCACACGCGGCGGCTGCGAGAAGGAGAAAGCGTGCGTCGCGGCGGGCGGCGAACGGCGCGACAAAGAGTATCGGATAGAACTTGAAGCTCACCGCAAAGGCGAGCAGACCGGCACCGGCTGCGCGGTGGCCGCGCTCGTTGAGAACGAGCAAACCCAGAAGGGCCACTATCATGAAGACGCTCACCTGCCCCCCCAATTGATTCAGCAGGAGGGGATAAGAGGAGAGAGCAAGGGCAACAAAGAGTAGCTGAATTTTCAGCCCGGCCGGAACGAGCAGGCGGAAGAGAAGAAGGTAGAGAACAACAAAAAGAACCTGCAGGATCCCCCAGAGAACCAGGGAAGCGGTGAGTCCCAGCGGGGGAAAGGCCGCCAGCAGTATGGCGATGAAGGGGGAATAGAGAAAACCTTCTACGGGGAGTCCCGTCCGAAAAATCGCCTCTCCCATGGGGTAGTAATAAATAATGAAGTCGCAGAACATTTCCGCGCACGAGCCGATGACGTTGGTGGAGCGCGCGAAACTCCGCCAGGTGACGGCGAAGAAGGCGAAGACAAGGAGGGTTATGCCGGTGGCGCCGGCGGCGAACGGCACGATGCGCCCGCGGGACGGGGCGCGGGCGCCATCGGGCTTTGAAGTCCAGGCGCCTCTGGCACCGCGCTGCTTCAATAAAGGCACCTCATCCACCCGCCACAAGCATCGCCAGCTCGTTTTACGTTATGAAGAATTTCGCCTCACTGCCACGGATTGTTCTGGCACCTAGTCTCAGGGATAGCTTCCAGAAGGGTGCGTGCTCTACCTGAAAACCGTTTGGTAGCTCACAATGAACTGGCGGAACTCGGTGCCAAACTCGGTAACGACACCTCTGCTGTACCCAACCTTGATGGCGTGGCGACCGCGAAAGGGCACGACGACCGTCCCTCCGAGCCTCGAGTTCCGTTGCACATCGCCAAGCCGGACTCCTCCGATGGTTTGCCGTCCGCCGGTGAAGTAGTTGAGGTCCAGCGACGCCCAGAAACCGGGCTTGAACCGCTTCACGAGATGAACGTCTCCAGCGAAAATGGGCTCCTGCTCCCTTTTGCCTGGGAGAAAGTCGTCGTCGTCACCGAAGAACCACACGCCGGCTTCGAGCTCGAGAAGCCACTTGGGTCTGAGGGGAATCATGTACCCAAGCTCTGCCTTGGCCGCCCAGCGATTGGCGCCGACGTTGATCAGCCTGTCCGAATCGTAGCTGCCGGTGGGAGCCACGACCTTGAGGCTTGCGCCGAGGATCGGGTGCGGGTTGGCGCGGAGCTCCTGGAACTGCGCAGGGGTCATGGACGGTGCGCCGAGCAGATTGACCGCCAGGGTGAGGCCGAGATCGCCAAGGCCGGAGAAATCGCGCCGCGCCGGATCCGCAAACAGGAGGCCTTTTGTTGTTCCCCACGAGTACGGCAGCTCCACGAGGACATTCGTCGTTCGCCCCCACAGGCTGAAGGTCTGCAGATAGGCGACGATACCCGCGTTGATACTGGAATCCACACCGTATAAAGGAGTCGAAGGATCAAAGAGCACGTCCCCGGTGGCGTACGAGTAACCGACCACCGCGACCTTGATCCCCTTGGGCGCCGGCCAGTAGGCGCGCGGTGTCAGATCCTGCGCAGGACTGGCTGCCGGCCACAAGCAGCACACCGCCCACAGCAGGGCACTAGCGCCAACCCGTCGGCTATCTCTGCCCAAGGTATAGGTCTCGCAGGGCTCTACTACTGCGCTTATTCGACTTTCGGCTCTTCCGTCTCCGCTCCCTTGCGGTCATACGCGCCGAACAAGGAGGGGTCGAGGCCTTTGCGATCGAAGATGCCCTTGAGCGCGATGTTGGCGATCTCAGGGCCGTCTTCGGTCATGGTCACCCACATGATGTGATCCACGTTGCCGGGACCTTCCTGGAGGAAGGAAGCACCTGCGGGGCCCGTCGTGATGTGTTCATAGCCATCGATGTTGTCGTAATCGTAGTAATGCAAGTGCCCTGCAATGAACGTGTGATCCCGCTTCTCGAGCAGTTGCTGAATCGCCTTGAAGCTCTCCGACGGGTTTTCCCAGCAAGGGTCATGCACGAACAGAAAGGTCCAACGCACGTCGGCGTTCTGCGCCAGCGTGTCCTTGACAAAGGCAATCTGCTCGTCACTGAAACCAACTGGCTTGCCAAGTCCGGCGACGACTGATTCGTCCGACATGAACTCGGCCAACATGGCCTTTGCCTTCGCGGGATCGTCTACCTGCAGCCGGTTGTATTCGTCGAGTTTTTCTTTAATACCCTCGGGAGCAACGCGGGGCGGATCTTCACTGTCGAGGACCAAGAACAACGCATCTTTGTAGACGAAGTGATAGCGCGTAGCGCCGTGCCTTTCGAGCCACACCTCTTTCGCGACGTCGTTCGCGATATCGTGGTTGCCCGGTGTACGGAAGAAAGGCATGTCGAGCTTCTCGAGCATGCCGTCGATTTCATCCCATTCGGCATTCAGCTCCGCCTTGTCATCGCTGTAGCCCTCGATCATATCGCCGACGTTGATGATGAACTCCGGCTGCGCAGGTTGAGTTGACCGATGGCGAGAGCAAAGGTGCCCGCCACATTGGCGCCCCCGGTACGGTCGCCAATGATGACAAACTGAAACTCTTCCGGATTGTTCTTGAACTCCCCCGATGTCCATGGCTTCGCCGTTGGTAACTCGGCTGGTTCGTAGGTGAACAAGGCCGTTTGTTCTGCTTCCGCTTGGACGCTCATGTCCGTCTCAACTGCAGGTTGGGCGCAGCCAAACAGCAGCAGTGGCCCAACAAGGACAAGAAACAAGCCGACAACAACCGGACTTCCGACTCTAGGTTTCATGGCGTCATAATCCATTTCCGCACTCCTTTCCCTGCCTGCGCGACCCATTGCAGGAGCCCGGCTCGCTCGAAGCGAGCTTCGCCAAGATCCTGTAGTCGCCAAACGTCTGGTCAACCAGCCAGTTCTCCCGAGATGGTTTGAGCCTACGGCTGAAAGGACAAGGGCACACCACCCGGAGGGGTGGGGCTAGTTGGGATCGACACCGTGCTCCGGGGCCAGCTTGCGCAATCTGGCACTTCGGCCTGCCACTGACACCGCCAACGGCGCTCATGCTCGCCGAGTTGATGACCACCGGTCGCTCCACGGTCGACAGCAAGCCCTTCAATCCAGATCGGTTCTGAGTCGAGAGGCCCACGAAACCTCTTGGTATTCTGCAGGAGATGAGTGGTGCTGTCCCGAGGACACTAGGGAGGAGGCCATGAAGATTAGACCAATATTGCAGCTCTCGATGTGGTCGCTCGCCGGCCTGCTGATCGGCGAGGCCGCTGAGGCCTTCGGCCTTGTACCTCTGGAGCCACTTGTAGGCTGTACGCGTCGAGAGGCCTGCGGCCTCAGCGGCCTCGGGCACAGACCAGCCTTGCCTAAGCACTCGTCTCACCAGAACC
>JBAUDS010000092.1:0-4845 GCA_049678185.1 Thermoanaerobaculia bacterium | reverse complement strand
GCGCTGGCCCGAGCTGGTGACGATTTCTTCTCCGAGTGCAAAGCGGTAGGCCTCCTCGGGACCGAGCTTGTTGCCGATCATCCCGGAGTCGGTCGAGTACCGCGTATGCAGGTGGGTGTCACCCCAGTAGAGCCCCTCCGCGAAGTTGGCGTCTGTAGCCGTTCGCTCGACATAGGGCGAGTAGATCTTCTCGGGCTCGGGCAGATCGGCCTTGCCCGGGTTGACCCCGGTCTGCGCAAGCGCCATGCCCGAAACCGCCAGGGTCATGAGGATGACCCCAGCAACTTTGATTCTTTGCATTCTCATTTGATACCTCCTCTATTACTTTTTTCCGTCGTTCTTGCTCGGAATTCTAGATGACTACGGCGTGTACCAAATCGGGCTGGTATAAGCCCGCTCCTGCAACGTCTTCCACACCTCGTCGCCAAGGGTAACGTTGTAGCGCTTGGCGTCGTAGAGCACCCAGCGAGGGGTGGGAATCTCGAGCACCCGGGCGTAGTAGAAGGCCTTGACCGACGGGTCGAAGTCGGGGTCCTCCCACACCGAGATGAGCTCGGGGTCACCGATGGTGTTGGTCCAGGTGGCGTTATCGACGTCGACGGTGTTGCCCACCGGCGGCAGCTTGCCTTTGGAATCGAGCTTCCGTCGATCGGCATCGCCCCAGACGACGGCGTAGACTTTTTCGTGGGTCTCGCCGCCTCGGTCCAGCCAGCCCTTGACGATCTGGATGCGGTCGAGGTTGCCGCTGTAGGGGTCTTTGAGGGCTCCCACCAGGAAGGTTGGGGCTTTGCCTTTGGGAGCGGCATTCAGCTCGCCGCCCATGGGTACGCCCTTGGAGTAGCCGATTTCGGCCGGCAGGCGATTCGCGGCATCGCCCGCCTCGAAGTCCCAACCGCCCCAGAAACGGACGGTGATGCGTGGACCGGTGGTGGCGTAAACCTCACGGCGCTTGAAAGCATCCCAGAGAGCCTGGCGGGTATTCTCGGTGGCCCACACCCCGGCATAGCCCGAAGCGGACATCGCCCAGCCGTCGTACTGACGGCCCGCGAACTTGGCCATCGGATGGTTCCACCGCTCCGGCGAGGGCTCGGTGCCGGCGTGCTTGCCGATGTAGTTCTCCTCCTCCGCCGCGGCCAGCGCGGTGTGGGTGTCGGTCGAGCCCACCATGCCGAACTTGTAGGGGTTGGTGCCGAGCTCGCCCTCCATCGCGAGGCCGTCCCGCAGTGCTTGGCGGGCGTACTCGTACTTGAGCATCCAGTCCTCCTTGACCACCGTCAAGTTGAGGTTGCCGAGCTGGAGGGTCTCGAAGTCGGCAAACTCGTCGGTGGGGGAGAGCTTGGGGTGGGTCTCGCCGTCACCCTTGATCTGGGTGACCTCATAGACCGGCTCCCAGCGCGCACGCTGCTCGGCGTAGCCGGCGGTCAGCGGCTCACCGGTGGCGGGGTTGGTTTCGACCGGGAACATGATGCCGTTGGACATGTTGCCGTTGTGGGCGATGGCCAGCACGCGGCCGGCGGTCGCCTCCTCGTAGCGTGCCATCCACTTCCAGAGGTCCTCAGGGTTGAAGCTCTCGGCGGTGGTATACGGCACGATGCGTCGGGCGACGTCGCCGTTGTCACGGTAGAGAACGTTGCGGTGGAGGTTGTTGCCGTTCTCGGTCGAGGTCCACTCGTAGCCGATGATGCTGGTGAAGCGCCCGGGATCATTGAACCGCTCGGCGATCTCGATGTACTCGTCCCACACCGTCTGCTGGAAGTCGCGATCGAGGACGATGTCCGGCACGTTGCCCTGGGAGAAGCCGTTGATGACATCCATTGTTGCCTCGAAGGCCTCCTCGCCGCCGGCATTGAACGCCTTGTTCCAGCCGCGCACCGTCGGGTCCTGGAGCAGCCGCGGGTTGCCGGCGATGATCTCCTTCATCGCGCCCATGCCGTCCGAATGGTCGGCCACCACCAGCCAGTCGAGTGGCCGCGACAGCTTGAAGGGCTCGCCGTGGGAGGTCATGACCTCCTCGCCACGAGCGAAGCGGTAGGCCTCCTCGGGTCCGAGGATGACGCCAAAGCCGCGGGCGTCGAGGGAGTTGTTGGTATGAACGTGGGTGTCGCCCCAGTAGACACGAGTCGGAAAGTTGCGGCCCGCATAGGGCGAATAGCTGGGTTTCTTGAGACCGCTTCGAACATCCTCCGGCGATGGAGTCAGCCCTACCGGGTCGGCCTCCTGCGCAATGATCGTCCCGGACAGGGCCACTGCGAGCCCGCAAGCAATAGCGATAGCCCAGTACTTTCGATTCATTATCAGCTCCTTTGGGTGTGGTTTGTGGTCTTATTTGACAGGATTACTGCAGAACAAACTCCAGCATGAACCGCAGGTCGTACTCTGTTCCCTTGGTCGGTCGCAAGACGTTCTTGAAGAACTGAAGTGAGATGTTTACGCTCTTGCCCAGGTGCCGCTGAAAGCCACCACCGACGGGAAGGTAGATGTCCTCACCGGACGGTTTGTTCCAGTAGACGGAAATGCCGTAAGGCATGTAGAGAGCGTCCCACTTGTCGTTGATGGAATAGACCACAAAGGGTTTTGCCATAGTGTAATTTACCTCTTTGCGGTCCGAATCTCCGGCGAACGACCAGAGATGCAGCACGATAGCACCGGCAAAGAGTCTTCCAGAAGTGTACTCATAGTCGAAACTGGGTCCCGCCGACCATTTGCCGCTGCCGAGGGACTCGGATGACGCGGTCGGTAACTGAACCGAACCGCCCCAGGCCAGGTGATGCTTGCCGTGGTGTTTCCCCTTCCTGGAGACCCAGAACCCCGTCAAGAGGTCGCTGATACCCGTCTTGATCTCGAGTCCCGGGAATTCATTTCCAGGCGGCTGGCCGGGGATCGGCCGGGGATAATCGGCTAATTCGAGGTAGGCGATGTTCTTCACCGAGTACTTGCTGGTGTCGAGATAACTCTCGAACTCCAGGCCCAGCGTTTCCGCCTGGTCATGTTCCGGAAGGAAGCTGACAAAGAACCAATTGCGCTGCGAACCGAGATAGAGCCCTTTTCCGGCAGTGGACTCTTCCGACTCGTCCGTCATGGCGCCGAGTGGCAGTGCAGAGGCGCTCATGAGGAAGCAAACCACTACAAGGATGAGCCAACATCTGGGTGTGTGAGGCATGTAAGGCATAAACATTCCTTTGTCTCTCTTGCCTACGGCCTTCCTGGAAAGCGAAAGGGTATCCCAAAGGCGATGCGGAATACGCTATCGGGAGCGCCGTCGGGTTTGAGGGCATTTCCATAGGCCTGAAGTGAAATGTTGAGCGGCGTGGGTCTGAACTTGAAGCTCTTGCCGATACCACCACCAAGCGGGACGAGCCACCGCTGGCCCGAGCTCGCGTTCCAATTGGCCGTGATGATGGGGGCGTAGATAAAGAACCAACCCTTGCCGAGCCTGCATCTGATAAGTCCACGCACCATCAGCTGATTGACCTCCGCCCGGTCGGAATCCCCGGCGAAGGACCATCGATTGCCGGCGAGCAACCCCAGGCGCCAGGGCCCTGACTGGTAACCGAGGCGCACGGCTGGTCCAGCCGACCACTTACCGCTGCCGAGAACGTCGTTGGTAGCGGTGGGAATGCCAAACAGCGCACCCACACCCCACATCAGACCCTTCGACCGGGTCGGGGTGTAAAAGATGGCGTCGGTGAAATCTGCCAGACCGAAGACCTTGTCACCCGGAATCGGCTCCGGATTACCCGGGGATCCCGGTACCCCGCCCGGTGCATCCGCCAACGAGATGAGGGCAACATTGACCAACTTCCAGGTGTCCTTGACTAGAAGCGAGTTGACCGGGAGGAAGCGAGCGATCAAGGCGTTGCCGTTGGCGGCTCCAGAGTCGAAGTCGAATTCAATCGGCAGCAGAAAGATCTTCTCTGACCCGGATGGGTTCCGGGTGGACGAGTCGGCGGCCGCAGCCGGGTGAGCGGGCCAAAACAAGATGACTACTAGAGCGCACCAACTCAGGCCACGCAGCCGGGAGCCAAGCCGGGCCGGTGGGTAGGTTCTCGAGCCAAGGGATGGCATCAGACGGGTGGGTGGGCTCGCGGTCTTGCTATCCGACAGGAAGCGAGTAGGTCACATTGAAGCGGTAGGAATTCTTGACGGCGCTGCCCTGCCAGTTCTCGTAGATCAGGCTGGTGCGGTACTCGCCGTAGATGTTCCAGCTGCTCTTCTCATTGACCAGGACCTTGCCGAACCGGACGGCGCCCGGCACGTAGATCTCGCCGGAATCCCAGTCGTACTGGATGACCATGTCGCCGTTCGAGACATACCAGCCCTTGCCCAGCTTGTAGTTGAGAAACGGTGCGATGCCGAGAGGGTTGGTGTCGGTCTGTCCGGGCGGCAGCTGTTGGTCGGGGTCGACCGACTGCCAGGACTGGGTGAGAAGTGCGCCGTAGAACCAGTTGCCCTTGCCGTTGACGGCCGCCATGGCCAAGCCGTAACCCCATTCGTCTTTGGCCACGTTGTGATTGCCGGGCAGGGTCACCAGAGGTCCGATGCCAAAGCGGCCGCTTCCCCAGTCCCAGCTCTTGGGGATGATCAAGCCAAAGATCTCGGTGTTTCCAATGCCGGACTGCCCCTGGGCGTTCTCGTAGTGACGGAGGGTCACTCGCGGCAGGAGCGTAAAGCTCTTGAACGGCAGAGGCGCCACGATCCGCAGCTGGAGGAAGTCGTCGTTGCCGGCCGGCCGGGTGCTGCCGTCATCCAGGGTGTCGTCGTGATAGTCGGGCATCACCTGCCAGGCGAACTGGAACGACCACTGGGTGGCGGTCGAGTCCAGCGCCATCGTCAAGCGGTCCTCGT